>JAIRPE010000033.1 GCA_031257175.1 Eubacteriales Family XIII. Incertae Sedis bacterium
AGCCTCACGTTGACGGAACCCGCTGATACTCCCAGTATCAACGGAACCCGCCGCCTTGCCCGACAGAAAAAATCCTCGCCGAAGTGGTTTCAGCGCAACATTTAGTCGGTGGAGCAATAAAATAAGCCTGGAGACGCGTTCGGGGCGCACGGTCGCGAATTTCAGCGCCACCCATCCGCCGAGGGAATTGCCGGCCAAGGCCGCTTTGCCGACCCCCAGTTTTTCCTGCGTCTCCCCCAGCCAATCGGCAAAGCCGTCTCCACCCAGATCAAGCCTGTATTCCTCGCTGTTCCCGGCCTCGCCCAAAATATCAACCGCGTAAACTCGAAAATCCGCCGACAGCGCCAAGATTTCAGGGAACCAAAACGCGCTATTGCTATTGGAGCCGTGCAATAAAAGGGGGCTTCGCCTCGTCACCGAAAGCGAGCATGAACGTTCGCCCGAACGAGGTCGCGACATATTTTTGCTCAAATGGGAATTTCCCTGGCACGCCGTCATAATAAGCGCGCATCCTGTCGCGCTTTTCGGGCGATTTGAAAACGCTTTTCTTCATATTTCGCTCCTGCTTCCTATCATAGTGATAACCATTTCCATGACTGCGGACACGAACCGAATGTCGTCCCACAGGGAGGCGCGGACTATATTTTCGCGTTCTATGTACTGGGTTTGCGCCGACGAATTTGAATACTCCGACGGTTTTGAGACGACTGCGGACGAAAGGGCGCCCATCACGCGCATGGCGTCCTCGGGCCCGCCGACGGCGATATCAATCACGGAGGAAGCCATGGCCGCGCGCCGCTCCCCGCCGAAGCGGTTTCATGGCGATATTTAGTCGGTGGGGCAATATTATGCGGATAGCGGAGGCCGACGGTTCGCATTTTTAGTGCAAAGTATGACATTATATGATATAATGGGGCTGGTTGTTGTGGAAATATAGTCAGGTTATGACGGAGGAATACCTAATGATGTTGCAATTCGAACGAAACACTGAGAAGGCCGCGCAGATAAAAGTCATCGGCATAGGCGGCGGCGGTGGCAACGCCATAAACAGGATGATAGAGATGGGGATGCAGGGCGTCAGCTTTTTGTCAATAAACACGGACAAGCAGGCCCTGGCGCTTTCCAAATCGGAAAATAGATTGCAAATAGGCGAAAAATTGACTAAAGGACTGGGGGCGGGCGGGAACCCTGAGGTGGGGCAGAAGGCCGCCGAGGAGAACGAGAGCGACCTGAGCCAGTTCCTGTCAGGGGCCGACATGGTGTTCATAACCTGCGGGATGGGCGGAGGCACCGGCACGGGCGCGGCGCCCATAGTGGCCAAAATCGCCAAGGACCAGGGGATACTCACGGTGGGGGTTGTCACGAAGCCCTTCGAGTTCGAGGGCAAGAGACGCACCGACAACGCGGAGCTGGGCATTAAATACTTGAAAAAATACGTGGACTCCCTGGTGGTGGTCCCGAACCAGCGGCTCATATCCGTGGCCGAGAAGAACACGCCGTTTCTAGAGGCGTTCAAGATGGCGGACGAGGTGCTGAGGCAGGGCGTGCAGGGCATAACGGACCTGATCACCATACCCGGCATCATAAATCTGGACTTCGCCGACGTCAAAACCGTCATGAGCGACAGGGGCATAGCCCACATGGGCGTGGGACGCGGCAGCGGGGACAACCGCGTGGCGGAGGCAGTGAAGGCGGCGGTGGAGAGCCCGTTGCTGGAGACCAGCATCAACGGCGCGAAGGCCATACTGCTGAACGTCATGGGCGGCTACGACATAGGCATGATGGAGGTCAACGACGCGGCGGATCAGATCAAGCAGGCCGCCGACAAGGACGTGACGCTGATATTCGGCGCCACCATAAACGACGAGATGCAAAGCGACATAGTCATCACCGTCATAGCCACGGGTTTTGACGACAGGACGGGGATATCCCATGAGGACGAGGAAGAGGACGACTACATGGACGGCGAGGACTTCCCGACGGGTGGCCAGGAGGACTTTTACGCGCCCCCGAGGACGCCGGACGCCAACAGCTTCGGCATACCCGACTTCCTGAAGTCCAACGACTGATAAAGCGAGGGGAACGCAGGTGATGAGGTTTGTGACGTCGGAGAACAATCCAACCCTCAAGCTGATCCGACGGCTCCGAACCAGAAAAGGCAGGGACAGGACAGGCTGCTACCTCGTGGAAGGGCCGAAACTGCTGTGGGAAGCGCTCAACAACCGTGCGGATATTATTCACGCGGTTTTTTGCGAAGAGGGGGAAGGCGAGGGCGCGCTCGGCCAAAGCCTCGGTGAGGGGTTTGAGGCCGAAGGCCGCGGCCGTGAGGCGCTGGCCCGCGCCTTAGGCGGCGCGGGGGCCGACGTTCTGGCGACGGAGCCCAAGCTGTTCGGCCGGCTGGCCGACGCGGAAAGCCCCCAAGGCGTCCTGGCCGTCGTCAGGAAGCCCGAGCCCGCGAGCGGCGGCGGGGATTGGCTGATACTGGACAGGGTGCAAGAGCCGGGCAATATCGGCGCCTTGATGCGGACGGCGGCCGCGGCGGGTTTTGACGCCGTCATAACGGTGAAGGGGAGCGGGGACGTTTACGCGCCCAAAGCCGTCAGGGCGTCCGCAGGAGCGGTTTTCCGCATGGGCGCGCGGCAGGCGGGCGACGCGGCGGAGGCGGCGGAGATGGCCCGCTCGGGCGGGCGGCTTATCGTCGCCGCCGACCCGGTAGGCTCCCGCAGCATATACGAGACGGATTTGACGGGGCTTCTCGCCCTGGTGATAGGCAACGAAGGCGGCGGCCTGTCGCCCGAATTCCGACGGGTGGGCGCCCTCATGGCGCGAATACCCATGCCAGGCGGCACGGAGTCCCTGAACGCGGCCGCGGCCGCGGCGGTGATCATGTTCGAGGCCGTCAGGCAGAGGGGCATGGGCGCCGAATAGCGCGATATTAATGCTGATCCGCGTTTAAAGTATTGCCTTGAAGCGGATTGGCAGATACTATCTTCCGCCGTCCGCCCAGTAATTTTGGGCGGAATTTAAAGAAGGATAAGTATAATATTATTGGAGTGTGGTTATGTATAAGGAAGAATTGGCCAAAATTATGGATGAGGCCAGACAGTGGCTGAGGAACGCCCGCACCCGCGTTGACATCGAGGAGGCGCGGATAAAGGTTCTTGGGAAAAAAGGTTCCCTGACGGGGATACTCCGCTCGATGGGCTCTCTGGCGCCAGAGGCGCGGAAAGAGCTGGGAAAGCTGGCGAATGAGGCGAGGGCCGACGTGGAGGCCCTCCTGGAGGCGAAGGCCGACGAGGTGAAGAGGGCGGAGAGGGCCGCGCAGTTCAAGGCCGAGGCCATAGACGTGACGGAGCCCGGCGTCGCGCCCCGCCTGGGCGGCAAGCACCCCATCACCCTTACTATAGAAGAGATTTCCAGAATATTCATGAGCATGGGCTTCAGCATAGCCGAAGGCCCCGAGGTGGAGACGGTTTTCAACAATTTCGACGCCTTGAACGCCGCCCCGAACCACCCCTCCAGGGATTTGACGGACACCTTCTACATCAGCGGCGACACGCTGCTGAGAACCCAGACGTCGCCCGTGCAGGTGAGGACGCTGCAGCGGCAGAAGCCGCCGATAAAAGTCATCTCGCCGGGGCGTTGCTTTCGGACGGACACCCCCGACGCGACCCATTCCCCCATGTTCCACCAAGTAGAAGGGCTTTTGGTGGACGAGGGCGTGACCATGGCCGACCTGAAAGGGACGCTGGACGTTTTCGCGAAGCGCATGTTCGGCCCCGAGGCCAGGACGAAGTTCAGGCCGCACTTCTTCCCCTTCACCGAACCCAGCGCCGAGATGGACGTGTCCTGCTTCAAGTGCGGCGGCAAAGGGTGCAGGGTCTGCAAGGGCAGCGGTTGGATAGAGGTGCTGGGTTGCGGCATGGTCCATCCCAACGTGCTGAAAGTGGGCGGCGTGGACACGGAGAGGCACACGGGCTTCGCCTTCGGCATGGGCGTGGAAAGGATAGCCATGCTCAGGCACGGCATTGACGACATAAGGCTGTTTTACGAAAACGACATGCGCTTCATAGAGCAATTCAAATAAAAACAGCGACGCCGGACGGGAAAAAGACAAATTACTTATAAGCGGAATGCGAAGGATTTTTCCTGTTTGGCTAGGAACGCGACGGAGGGAGCGAAGCGCGTACTAGCGGTACGTAATGAGCGACTGAAGGAGCGGCGCCAACGCCAGACGGGAAATAGACAAATAACTTATAAGCAGAATGCGAAGGATTTTTCCTGTTTGGCTAGGAACGCGACAGAAGGAGCGAAGCGCGTACTAGCGGTACGTAATGAGTGACCGAAGGAGCAGCGCCAACGCCAGACGGGAAAAAGACAAATTACTCATAAGCAGAATGCGAAGGATTTTTCCTGTATGGCTAGGAACGCGACGGAGGGAACGAAGCGCGTACTAGCTGTACGTAATGAGTGACTGAAGGAGCGGCGCCAACGCCAGACGGGAAAAAGACAAATTACTTATAAGCAGAATGCGAAGGATTTTTCGTGTATGGCTAGGAACGCGACAGAAGGAGCGAAGCGCGTACTAGCTGTACGTAATGAGCGACTGAAGGAGCGGTGACAACGCCAGACGCGAAAAAGACAAGCATAAGGGAGAGATTATGTTAGTGCCTATCAACTGGTTAAAAGAATACGTGGACATCGACGTGCCCACGGAGGAATTCAGCGAGCGGATGATAATGTCCGGCTCCAACATCGAGACCGTGAAGCGGTACGGGGACTTCGAGAAGGTGGTCATGGGCAAAGTCCTGTCCGTGCGGCCCCACGAGGACTCAGACCATCTGGTGGTGTGCGCGCTGGACGTGGGCGCGGGGGAGGCGCTGCAGATAGTCACCGGCGCGTCCAACGTGGCGGAGGGCATGTTCGTCCCCGTGGCGCTGGAGGGCAGCGTCCTGCCGGGTGGCCTTAAGATAAAAAAAGGGCGGCTCAGAGGCGTGGATTCCTACGGAATGATATGCTCCGCCTCGGAGCTGGGCTTCGAGGACAAGGTGATACCCGTCAGCCACAGGGACGGGATTTGGCCTGTGGAGGGGGAATACGCCACGGGTAGCGAATGCGGCGAGGCGATGGGTATCAGGGACGAGGTGGCGGACTTCGAGATAACCCCCAACAGGCCCGACTGCCTGTCCGTCATCGGCATGGCGCGGGAAGCCGCCGCAGTGTTCGGCGGGAAGCTGCGCTACCCCGACTCCAAGGTCAGGCAAGGCCACGAGAAGAAGGCGTCGGACTTCATCGACGTGGAGATAAAAGACCCGAAGCTTTGCTCCCGTTACATCGCCAGAGTGGCGACGGACGTGAAGATAAAGCAGTCGCCCTTCTGGATGCAGCGCAAGCTCATGCTGGCCGGGATGAGGCCGATAAACAACATCGTTGACATAACCAACTACGTCCTGCTGGAGTACGGCCATCCCCTGCACGCCTTCGACATAAGGACTATAGAGGGCGGGAAAATCATCGTGGACGTCGCCGGGGAAGGGCAGCGTTTCGTCACGCTGGACGGCAACGAGCGCGTGTTGGGCAAGGACGCGCTGATGATAAACGACGCGTCTAAGCCCGTGGGCATAGCCGGCGTGATGGGCGGCATGAATTCCGAGATACAGGACGACACGGACACGATACTGATAGAATGCGCCTGCTTCGACAGCGACTGCATAAGGCTCACGTCCAAGCGGCTGGGCCTCCGCACGGAAGCCTCGTCCCGCTATGAGAAAGGCATCGACCCGACCCTGTCCGAGGAAGCCGTCAACAGGGTCTGCGCCTTGATAGAGCTTCTGGGCGCGGGAAGGGTCGCCGAGGGCGCGGTGGACGTGTACCCGGCGCGCGGGGAGCGGCGCCCCATAGCCCTCAGGACGTCCAGGCTGAACAAGGTGCTGGGGACGAGCCTCACCACCGCCGAGGCGGAGGGCTACCTGGCGCGGCTGGAGATGAAGGCCGCCCGCGCGGATAAGGACGGGGAAGAGATTTTGGAAGTCCTCCCGCCCGCCGTGAGGCTGGACTTGAAGGAGGAGGTGGACCTCATCGAGGAGGTCGCCAGAATCCACGGCTTCGACAAGCTGCCCACGACCATCCCGAGAGGCGACAGCCAGGCGGGAGTCCCTGCGGCCAGGGCGTTGCGGGACGCGGCCAGGGACGCGCTCACGGCGATGGGGTTCAACGAGATACAGACCTATTCCTTCGTCAGCCCGAAAGGGGCGGACGCGGTCAGGACGGCGAAGGACGCCCGAGAGCGGGACTTCGTCAGGCTGATCAACCCCTTGGGTGAGGATAACAGCGTCATGCGGACGGCATTGCTGCCGAACCTCCTTGAAACGCTGGGCAGGAATTATTCCAGGCAATTGCCCAGGGCGTTCTGCTTCGAGATAGGGAACACCTTCGCCAAGGGCGTCGGGGAATTGCCCGAAGAGAGGACGGCGCTGGCCATAGGCGGCTACGGCGGCCTCGGCTTCCACGATTTGAAGGGCGTGCTGGAGGAATTGCTGGCCTTGCTGGGGCTTAAGGGAGATTTCGACGCGGATTCGGAATCGGGGACTTACCATCCGGGACGCTGCGCCAAGGTCAGCGTGGCGGGGGAGGCCGTGGGGCGCATGGGGGAGATACACCCCGACGTGGCAGAGACGTTCGGCATTGAGGGCAGATGTTGCGCCGGCGAGTTCGACTTGGAGAAATTGACCGAGAAAGCCGAGGTTCTCAGGACGTACAGGCCGTTGCCGAAATACCCGTCGGTGGACAGGGACATAGCGCTGCTGGTCGGGGAAGGCCAAACGGCGAAGAGCCTGGAGTCGGTGATAAAGGGCGCGGGCGGGAAACTCCTGGAAAGCGCGCGGCTGTTCGACGTGTACAGAGGAAAGCAGGTGGCCGAGGGCATGAAGAGCGTGGCGTTCAGCCTGGTTTACCGTTCTGCGGAGAAAACGCTCCGCGAGGAGGAGGTGGCCGTAGTCCACGCCAAGGTGCTGAAGGCGCTGAAGGAGAAAACGGGCGCGGAGCTGAGGGACGCGTAGACGCGGGCCTGCAGGGCGCGCGCTTGGGCCGCGCGGCCGACGGGCGGGAAAGCGATGGCGACGTCGGGCGGGGGAAACGCCGCCCGCGTGAAGGGCGGGTGTTGTTATGGAAAAGGTACAAGTCAAAATCTACGGCCAGGAACATATCATCTCGGGCGACAAGACGCGGGAGCATATCGAGAGGGTCGCGGCGTATGTGGACGAGCGCATGAAACAACTCTCAAACGGATTTCCCAGCGGGTCTGTCAGCGAGCTGGCATCCCTGGCGGCGGTCAACATCACGGACGAGATGTTCGCCTCCGAGGAGCGGCTGGGCGAGCTTCGCGCCCGAAACGAGCAGCTGGAGGGAGACACCCAGCACTATATCCAGCTGTGGGAGGAGGCAAAGAAGAGCTTCCTGCAATACAAAGAAGAGTCCCAGAAAGCATGGGAGGAGAAAGCCGCTCTGCAGAGCGGGTACAACGAGGTCAGCGCCGAGGCGGACGCCCTGATGAACGAGGTCAAGGAACTGAAGTCCAGGCTGCAGGTTCTGGAGCAGAAGAACGACCTGCTTTCGGCCAAGTTGAGCGCCCACGAGGAGGGCGCCAGCAGCTCGGTGGATTATATCAGGGAGCTGGAGACAAAGACCAAGGAGCTGGAGAGGAATTATTTCGACCTTCAGATGGAGAACACGCGGCTGAAGGGGGAAGTGGAGCGGTATAGAAGGTTGTTAGAGTGACTTATCGGCATGGACAAGCGTGAGTACCGAATACTTGAATTCGACAAAATAAGGGAGCTTTTGGCCGAGAGGGCGTCGTCCGCGCTGGCTAAGGAGGAAATCCGCAGGCTGGAGCCGTCGCCTGCGGCCCATGTGATACGGCAGAACCTGGCGGAGACCAGCGAGGCCCTCAGCGTCGTCATGCGCAAGGGCAGCCCGTCCCTGGGGAATTTCCAGGATATCAGGGGCGCCGTGGTCCATGCCCTGAAGGGCGGGTCACTCACCATGCGACAGCTGCTGGACGTGAAAAACCACCTCGCCTCTGCCCGAAACGCCGTGAATTTCCTGAAAAGCGACCTGCCGGACCTTCCTGTCATATCGGAGCTGCGGGATCTGATAGCCTTGCGTCGTGAGTTGGAAAGCCGCATAGACGCGGCTATTCTTTCGGAGACGGACATGGCCGACTCCGCCAGCGCGGAGCTGAGGCGCATAAGAAGGAGCATCAGCATCCAAAACGAGTCCGTCAGGTCAAAGCTGAACCAGATCATCAGCTCATCCGGCAACAAGGGCCTGCTCCAGGACCAAATCGTCACCGTGCGGCACGGCCGCTACGTCATACCGGTGAAACAGGAGCATAAGGCCAGGTTCCCCGGCATGATACACGACCAGTCCTCCACGGGCGCGACCTTGTTCATCGAGCCCCAGAGCATAGTGAACCTCAACAATGAGCTGAGGGAGCTGGAGTTGGCCGAGGAACGGGAGATAGAGCGTGTGCTGGCCGAGTTCTCCGCCGAGGTGGCTGAGATCGGCGACGAGCTTCTGAACAACCAGGAAATAATGGTAAAGCTGGATTTCATTTTCGCGAAAGGCAAGATGTCGGCGGACACGAAAGCCTGCGAGCCCATTATCAGCCTCGACGGGCACATGCGCATAAAAAACGGGCGCCACCCGCTGATACCTGCGGTGAAGGCGGTTCCCATCAACCTGGAGCTGGGCAAGCGGTACAAGACGCTTATCATAACGGGGCCGAACACGGGGGGCAAGACCGTCACCCTCAAGACGGCGGGCCTGTTCGTCCTGATGACCGCCGCGGGGCTTCACGTCCCCGCCGACCACGGCACGGAGATACCTGTTTACAGGCATGTGTTCGCGGACATAGGCGACGAGCAGAGCATTGAGCAGAGCCTGTCCACGTTCTCGTCCCACATGAAGAACATCGTGGGGATAATAGACGAGGCCGGCGAGGGGGTTCTGGCATTGCTCGACGAGCTGGGCGCGGGCACGGACCCCACGGAGGGCGCGGCGCTGGGAATAGCCATACTGGAGCGGCTGAAGAGCCTGGGGGCGTCCACGTTGGCCACCACCCATTACACTGAGCTGAAGAAATACGCCATAGCCGCGGAAGGGGTGGAGAACGCGTCCATGGAGTTCGACGTGGAGACGCTCAGCCCCACGTTCAGGCTCAAGACGGGCCTGCCGGGCCGCTCCAACGCCTTTGAGATTTCCCGCAAGCTGGGGCTTTCGGAGGGGATCATCGAAAGGGCGGCGGGGCTTTTGGACGCCTCGGAGATACGCTTTGAGTCGGTGATAAGCAAGATAGAGGCCGACAGGAGGGCGGCGGAGGAGGAATTGGACGAGGCGGCGGCGCTCAAGCTACAGTTGCGCAAGCAACAGGACGATTGGGACAGGGAGAGGCGGCGCCTGAGCGAGAAAACGGACAAGCTGCTGTCGGAGGCCCGACAGGAAGCCAGGGACATCATACGGGAGGCGCGGGAGTATTCAGACCTGCTCATGAAGGAGCTGCGGGAGCTGCCCGACGTGGGAGACGCCAGGGAGAGGAACCGCAGGCTGGAGGCCGACCGCGCGCTGTTGCGGGAATTGGACGGCAAATACAGGGAAAAGACGGAGAGGCGCGCCAATCCCGCCCCTGAGAGGAACGTGGCCCTGAAGGCGGGGGACAGGGTCAGGGTGCTGGATTTGGATCAGGAGGGCGTCGTGGCGTCTCCACCCGACGAGAAGGGGGAGATGCTGGTACAAATAGGCAGGATGAAGATAAGCGTGGGCGTGGCGGGCGTGACCCGCGCGGGCGCCGGGAAGAAGAAGGACAGGCCGGCGGGCGGCGGGCACGGCTCCATATACAGCAGCAAGGTTCAGTCCATAGCGCCCAGCCTGAGCGTGCGGGGCGAGAACCTGGAGGACGCGTTGGCGGCGGTGGACAAGTACCTGGACGACGCGTTTCTGGCGGGGCTTCGCGTGGTGACGCTGATACACGGCAGGGGCGAGGGGGTGCTGAGGGACGGCATACAGAAGATGCTGAGGGGCCACAGGCACGTGAAGAGCTACAGGCGCGGCGGGTTCGGTGAGGGCGGCGACGGCGTGACGGTGTGCGAGATGAAGGACAGGTAGGGCGCGAGGCGCCCGCTTGGATGGTTATAGATTGCAGACGCAGGGACGGCTGCAGAAGATAAAGGTGCGCGAATGATAAATTTTAGACAGATGATAGCCGTGTTGCTGGAAGAGGTATTGGAGGGGTTGGGCCGCGACGAGATAGCGGCGATGGTTGAAATCCCGGCGGAAAGCAGGATGGGGGATTACGCCTTCCCCTGCTTCAGGCTGGCCAAGGCCATGAGGAAGGCCCCCCCGCTCATAGCGGCCGAGGTCGCGGGCAAGCTGGGCGGCGCGGGCGCGGAGATTTTTGAAAAGACTGAGGCGGTCGGCGGCTATGTGAATATGTTCCTCAAGAAGGACGTTTTGCTGTCGGCGGTCGTCGCCGAGGCTTTGGAGAAGGGCGACGCCTACGGCAGCTCCGAGATGGGGCGGGGCCGCAAGGTGGTGGTGGAGTTCTCGTCCCCAAATATTGCCAAGCCTTTCCATATCGGCCACATAAGAAGCACGGTGATCGGCAACGCCATCAACAACCTTTACAGCTTCATGGGCTATGACACGGTTCGGGTGAACCATCTTGGGGACTACGGCACCCAGTTCGGCAAGATGATTGTCGCCTACAGGAAATGGGGCTCGAGGGAAGATGTAGAAAACCAGCCCATCAAGACATTGCTGGAATACTACACGAGATTCCACGAGGAGGCGGAAAAGGACGCGTCGCTGGAGGAGGAGGCGCGGCTGGCCTTCGCCCGCCTGGAGCAGGGGGCGGTCGAGGAACGGGAGCTTTGGCAATGGTTTAGGGACGAGAGCCTGAAAGAGTTCAGCAGGGTTTACGCCATGCTGGGGATCGGCTTCGATTCCTACGCGGGGGAGAGTTTCTATTCGGACAAGATGGGGCGGGTGCTGGACTTGCTGAGGGAGAAGGGCCTCCTGGCCGAGTCCGAGGGTGCCCAGATAGTGGATTTGGAGGCGTGGGACATGCCGCCCGCGCTCATCACGAAGAAGGACGGCTCCACGCTGTACATCACCAGGGACATAGCTGCTGCCATATACAGGAAGGAGCATTATGATTTTTATAAGAACATTTACGTGGTCGCCTCCCAGCAGAATCTGCATTTCCGCCAATGGATAAAGGTCATCGAGCTGATGGGCTTCGACTGGGCGGGGGATTGCGAGCATATACCCTTCGGGCTGGTCAGCCTGGAGGACGGGGTCATGTCCACCAGGGCGGGACGGGTGGTGTTCCTGGAGGACGTGCTGAACAGGGCCGTGGAGAGAACCAGGGAGATTGTCATAGAGAAGAACGTGAACACGGACAATATAGATGAGACGGCCAGGCAGGTGGGCATAGGCGCGGTCATTTTCCAGGAACTTTCCAACAGCAAAATCAAGGACTATGTTTTTTCGTGGGACAAGATACTGAACTTCGAGGGGGAGACGGGCCCATACGTGCAATACAGCCACGCCAGGGCCTGCAGCGTGCTGAGAAGGGACGCGGGGCCCGAGGGGCGGCTCGCGGAGGCGGCGGCCTGCGGCAATGGGGCGACGGGCCTGGATTTGTCCTATATAGCGGGGGAGAGCGCCTACGAGCTGGCCAAGGCGCTGTACCGTTTCCCCGAAGCGGTCGTGGAGGCGGGCGAGAAATACGAGCCTTCCATACTGACGCGGCACGTGGTTGACGTGGCCCAGGCGTTCAACAAGTTTTACCATGACGAGCATATATTGGTAGAAAACGAGGATGAGAAGCTGGCGAAGCTGGCTCTGACCGCGGCGGCCAGGCAGGTCATAAGAAACGGCCTGCGCCTGCTGGGCATGGAGGCGCCTGAGCGGATGTAGGCGCGGGCGGCGCTGCGGCGTCGCGGCGTGTTGGCATTGCGCAAGGGGACGGGGATTTTCGGAAGGGGTGTGGAGAATGCAGTATTATGGAAATGTATATCGGCCCCCCAGCGAGGCTTACAGCCTCATAGTGCAGGTCACGCTGGGTTGCGCCCACAATAAATGCAGGTTTTGCGGCATGTACCGCGACAAGGCGTTCCAAATCCGCAAGGAGGAGGACGTGTTCAGGGATTTTGAGAGCTGCCGCAGGATGTACAGACGCGTGGACAGGATTTTTCTGGCCGACGGCGACGCGCTGGTCCTCAAGACGGACAGCCTGATCCGAATGCTGGACAGGATAAAGGAGCTTTTCCCCGAATGCGGCAGGGTGGGCATATACGGCTCGCCCCAGGACGTCCTGCGGAAGAGCGCGGAGGAGATGGCGGAGTTGCGGCGGCACGGCCTGGGCATTGTGTACATCGGCGCGGAGTCAGGCAGCGACAGGGTGCTGCGGGACATAGAGAAGGGCGTGAGCCGCGCGGAGCTGATAGAGGCCGTGCGCAAGATAGAGGCGTCGGGGACGCCCGCCTCGGTCACGTTCATATCGGGGCTGTCGGGGCAGGACGGCTGGGAGGAGCATGCTGTTGAGACAGGCAGCATGATTTCGGAGATGAGCCCTTCTTACGTGGGACTGCTCACTTTGATGGTGGAGGCGGGGGCGCCTCTCTACGAGGACATACGAAGCGGCAAATTCCAGTTGCTTTCCCCGTTGCAGACGGTGCGGGAGGCGTCGCTGCTGCTGGAGAACGTGGAGGTGGGGAAGGACTGCGTGTTTCGGAGCAACCACGCGTCGAACTACATTTCCCTGAGAGGGACGCTGCCTGGGGACAAGGAGCGGCTGCTGGGGCAGCTGAGGCTGGCGGCCGAGAATGAGGACATGCTGAAGGATGAGCGTTTCAGATTGCTGTGAGGCGGGCGCGCGCCCGAGGCGCGAGTCGGACAGGGTGGGGAAATATTTGGCGGGGCGCATGGGCGCCTTCCTGTTCGATGAGCTTACGGAGGCGTATATATCGCGGCAGAGCCTGGATATCGGGTTCATGCGGGGCGTGCCGGTCCCTTTCAGGAAGGCGGGCGCGGCCCCCGAGGCGGCCGAGGGCGGGGCTACGGGAGAAGGCGCCGCGCCAGGCGGGCTCCCGCAGGGCGTCGCGGCCTCTGAGATGGCCATGAACGTGGCCGAGGCGCTGGGGATAGCGCCTGGCTTCCCCTACGCGGCCGCTTACGCGGAATTCCTTAAGAGGCTGCTCGGCGACGGCGCGGTCGCGTATCTGACGGGGATAGCGGGGGCTGAGGCCGAAGCGGGGGAGTTGGAGAGGGCCTGCGCCCACTTCCGCGCCGCGCTCTGCCTGGCGCCCGATGATTTGGCGGCTATGTACGGTTACGCCAGGGCTTGCAGGGACATGTACCTGAGGGGCGGGAACGCCGATTATGTGGGGAGCTTCAAGGCGGAGTCCAACGAGTTTTTCGAGTTGCTGGCGCTGAGGCATGAGGAATTCCCCGAGGCGCATTATTATCTGGGCTACGCCTATTTGAACCTGGGGCTTTACCAGAAGGCGCACCTTAGCTGGAAGCGTTTTCTGAAGTTGAGCGGGGGAGAGGGGCGGGTAGGCCCCGAGGGGACGGCGGCGGAAGCCTCGGAGGGTGGGGAGCCTGCCGCCCGCCGATTGGCGAAGGAGCGCGAGGAGGTCACGGAAAGGTTGCGCCAGCTGACCGTGCCGATAGAAATCGAGAGGGGCTGCAACGCGGTTCTGTCAGGCCGCCTTGAGGAAGGGGCGGCGGCGCTGGAGCCGCATTTGGCCGGCAAGTATGAGGACTGGTGGCCGTTGCGCTATTATCTGGGGATGGCCTACAAGGGGCTGGGCAGGGATGAGGACGCGGTGGGCATGTTCAAGGGCGTGTTGCGGCGCAAGCCTTCCCACGTGGGGGCCATGGAGGAGTTGGCGGCGCTGTACGACGGCCTGGGGGACGCGGCCATGAGCGGGAAATACAGGCAAAAGGCCGCCTTGGTGGGCGGTCGGGTATCTATGGAGGCAAGCGATGAGCGAGAAGAGACTGTTAACGGGCAATGAGGCCGTGGCCAGGGGCGCGTGGGAGGCGGGGCTGTTGTTCGCGTCGGCGTACCCCGGCACGCCCAGCACGGAGATTTTGGAGAATATGGCGGCCTATAAGGACGACTTGTACTGCGAGTGGGCGCCCAACGAGAAGGTGGCCCTGGAGGCCGCGATAGGCGCGTCCCTGGCGGGGGTCAGGTCTATGGCCGTGATGAAGCACGTGGGGGTCAACGTGGCGGCCGACCCGCTGTTCACGTTTTCCTACACGGGGGTGAACGGCGGCTGCGTGCTGGTCTCGGCGGACGACCCCGGAATGCACAGCTCCCAGAACGAGCAGGACAACAGGAACTACGCCATGGCCGCCAAGGTTCTCATGCTGGAGCCTTCCGACAGCCAGGAGGCGAAGGATTTCACCAAATTGGCGCTGGAACTGTCGGAGGCTTTCGACACGCCCGTGCTGCTGCGCATGACCACCCGCGTCTGCCACAGCAAGAGCGTGGTCACGCTCGAAGGCAGGGCGGAGCCGAAAATCATCCCCTATAAGAAGAACGCCGCGAAATACGTGGCCACCCCCGCCAACGCCAAGGTCATGCGCGTGAAGCTGGGGGAAAGGGCGAAGGCCATGGACGAGTATTCCAACCGTTGCCCCGTCAACAGGGTGGAGCCAGGGGACGGGGGCGTGGGCGTCATAGCCGCCGGGGTGGCCTACCAATACGCCAGGGAGGCGTTCGGGGACAAGGCGGCGTATCTGAAGCTGGGCATGACTTACCCGTTGCCCATGGATTTGATAAGGGAATTCGCGGCGGGGGTGGAGACGCTCTACGTGGTGGAGGAACTGGACCCGTACATGGAGAATCAGATACGGGCGGCCGGCATAGAGTGCGTCGGCAAGGCGGTCATTCCTGAATGGGACGAGTTGAGCGCGGACGCGGTGCGCGAGGCCGTGCTGGGAGAGCGCGGCGCCTGCCTGTCCTCGGAGCTGCAGGCGGCCTCCAGGCCGCCGACCATGTGCGCGGGCTGCCCGCACAGGGGATTTTTCCACGCGCTCTCAAAGAAGAAGAATGTGATGGTGACGGGGGACATAGGGTGCTACACCTTGGCGTCGGCGCCGCCCCTATCGACCATGGACTCATGTTTCTGCATGGGCGGGAGCATAAGCACGGGCCACGGCGCCGCCAAGGCCTTCGAGAGGTCGGGGCAGGAGATGAAGGTGGTGGCGGTGATAGGGGATTCCACGTTTTTCCATTCGGGCATAACGAGCCTGCTGGACGTGGTGTACAACAAGGGGAACAGCGTCTCGGTCATTCTGGACAACAGGATAACCGGCATGACGGGGCACCAGGAGAACCCTGGCACGGGCTTCACCCTCATGGGGGAGGCGACGGCTGAGGTGGACATCCCCGCCCTGTGCGGGGCCATAGGCATAAAAGAGGACTGCGTCTACACGGTGAACCCCCTGCGGCTGGAGGAGTGCGGCAAGGCTTTGGACGAGGCGCTGGCCAGGGACGAGCCGACGGTGATAATCACCCGTTGGCCCTGCATACTGAAGAGGTTCACGGAGGCGGAGCGGACGGAGTTCGACCTAGGGGCGGCGCCGTGCGCCGTTGACCAGGAGCTGTGCGTGAAGTGCGGGCTTTGCGCCAAGACGGGCTGCCCGGCCATTTATTCGGGCGAGGCCGTGACGATTAACAGGGATTCCTGCACGGGCTGCGCGGTGTGCGCGCAGGTGTGCCCGTTCGGGGCCATTTCGTAGTTGGGGGCGGGATAGTTAAAAATGCACAAAAAAAACCACATCAGAAATTTTTGCATAATAGCTCACATAGACCATGGGAAATCCACGCTGGCTGACCGCATAATAGAGAAAACGGGGCTGGTATCCCAGCGTGACA
>JAIRPE010000073.1 GCA_031257175.1 Eubacteriales Family XIII. Incertae Sedis bacterium
TGCCGCTGTATTTCAAGCTGGGGTACGCCAGGGCCAAATTTATGAGCGTCGTGCCCTTCGCCGCGTTCATGGCGGGCTACTGCGCCTTCCTCAGCCTGGCGAGGGACAGCGACGTGATAAGCGGGATGTCCGCGTCGCTGGCGAGGTTGTTGGGGGACGGCTCCCTGACGGCGGTTATGGCCGCGGCGGCCCTGGCGCTGGCCGTGTTCGTCTCCTGCCGCCTGTCCCTGGCGGCTTACAGGAAGCGGGAGTTTTGAAGGCCGCGCGGCGCCTCACCGCAGTCACAGCCGTATCTCCACGCCGCCCCTGATATCCATCCCGTCCGTCCTCACGCGGCAGTCCAGGGCCGAGGCCGCCACGCCCGCCGCCACCGCCTCCCGCAGGGCCGCCCCGAAGGCGGCGTGGGTCGCGTCGTTGGGGGAGAAATATTTCACGCCGCGCATCTGGATCACGAACACGACATGGGCCTCGTAGCCCGACCGAACGCAGTCCGCCAATTCCCGCAGATGCTTCACGCCGCGTTCCGTGGGCGCGTCGGGGAACAGAGCGACGCCGTCCTCTTCCAGGGTCACGCCCTTCACTTCTATGAAAATCCCGCGCCCTTCCGCCTCCACGTAAAAATCAAAGCGGCTGCGCCCGCGGCCGGCCTCGGCCTTGATGAGGGAGGCGCCGTCTATGTGCCGCCCCGCCCGCAGATATTCGCCGAAAGCCGCGTTGGGCGCCTGGCTGTCCATGTTGACCAGCCGCTCTCCCTTTTGGACGGCCACCAGGTCGTACAGGGTCTTGCGCTCGGGATTGCCCGACTTGCTCAGATAAACCGTGGCGCCGGGCAGGAGCAGCTCGCGGCACCGCCCCGTGTTTTTGACGTGGGCGACGGCAAGGGCGCCGTCCAGCTCCACGTAGGCGATGAAGCGGTTGGGGCGGGATATGAATTTGGCGGCGGAGACGTCGGGGTAGGTCATGGCGTTCCTCCCAAAATCCTGTCCGACGGGGCAGGACTGCTGTTTCGGCGGAGCAATAAAGTCCTCCCAAAAGTATTGGGCGGACGTCAGAAGATAGCAACTGCTAATCCGCTACAAGGCAACATTTTAATATTAACCGCAGAGGTCATGTTTGGTAAGGCCATTATAGCACAATCCCCCCGTCGGGCACAATAACCGCCCGCGCCGACGGGGCGGGCCGGCGGGGATTTCGGAGGGGCGGGCGAGGGGGACAGGAAAGAAGATCAGGGGGGAAGGCGGGGCGATATATGATATAATTGAAGGGAGAAGCGGTGTTCGGGGCGGCGTTCCCGCCTGGCGGGCGGGGCCTGTCCGCAGAATGGCCGCGGCATGACGGCGGCATAATCGCGGCATAGTTATAGCCGCATAATTGCGGCATGGCTATAGCCGCATAATCGCGATACAGCCATAGCAGCATAGTGGTAGAAAACGGAGCGAGCGAATGCGTCTCATATTATTGTCAGGGGGTTCGGGCAGACGGCTTTGGCCGCTCTCCAACGACGTGAGGGCGAAGCAGTTCTTGAAATTGCTGAGGGCCGAGGACGGCGGCCTGGAATCCATGGCCCAGAGGGTGTGGCGCCAGATAGACGCCGCAGGGCGCGGCAAGCCTTGGGATTCCATAACGGTGGCGGCGGGGACGTCGCAGATAGACCAGCTGCGGCTCCAACTGGGCGAGGACGTGGACGTGGTGGCGGAGCCCGAGCGGCGGGACACCTTCCCCGCCATCGCGCTGGCTTGCGCTTACTTAAAAAGCGAGAAGGGAGCTAAGGACGGCGACGCGGTGGGCGTGCTGCCCGTGGACTCCTACGTGGAGGACGGCTTTTTCAGGCGCGTCGCGGAAATAGAGGGCGAGCTTTTGGAGACCGGCGCGGACTTGATATTGCTGGGCGCGAAGCCCACGCGGCCCTCGTCGAAATACGGGTACGTCGTGCCTCGGGGCGGCGAAGGGGCCCACGGCGGTTCCGAAGAGGTCAGGCGCTTCAAGGAGAAGCCCGACATGGATGAGGCCAGGGCGCTCATCGACGAAGGCGCCCTGTGGAATTGCGGGGTGTTCGGCTTGCGGCTGGGCTACGTCCTGGACATACTGAGGGACAATCACGGCGTCCGCGACACGGGGTTCCAGGCTGTGCGCGACAGCTTCACCGCGCTCCGAAAGACCAGCTTCGACTACGAGGTCGTGGAAAAGGCCAAGAACATCCGCGTCCTGCGCTACGAGGGGGACTGGAAGGATTTGGGCACATGGGAGACCTTCACGGAGGAGATAGACGCGGCCTGGGGCCCCACGGCGCTGGAGGAATGCGAGAACACCCACGTGGTGAACGAGCTGAACATCCCCGTGGCGGCGCTGGGCATGAAAAACGCGGTGATAGTGGCGGGTTACGACGGGATTCTCGTGGCCGAGAAGGGGGAGACCTACAAGCTGAAGGAGGCGGTGGCCGAGATTCAGGGCAGAACCATGTACGAGGAACGCCGCTGGGGCAGCTACAAGGTGCTGGAATACGACAGGACGGGCGGCGTCGAGGCGCTGACCAAAAGGCTGACCCTGGCCGCAGGCAAGCGGACAAGCTACCAGTACCACCGCTGCCGCAAGGAGGTCTGGACGATAATAGGCGGCGAAGGCGTCCTGTACCTGGACGGGGAGAAGCGGCGCGTCAAGGCGGGGGACGTGGTGACTATAGGCGTGGGGGCGAGGCACGGCATAGCGGCGGAGGAGCGGCTGGAGATAATAGAAGTGCAGATAGGGCTGCCCCTCATCGAGGAGGACATCGTGCATCTGGAGTACGACTGGGAGTAGGAAGGCTCGGCGGGCGGGCGCGGCAGGCCGACGCCCGTCAAATGATTTTGGGCTGAATGCCGAATAAAAAAGGATAAACATCATATATCGCACGGAGGCAGTTATGGCGAAAATAGCGTTGATAACGGGGGTGACGGGGCAGGACGGCTCTTATCTGGCCGAGTTCCTGCTGGAGAAGGGCTACGAGGTGCATGGCCTGCTCAGGCGCGGTTCCACCTACAACACCGAGAGGATAGAGCATTTATACGTGGAGGAGCTTTTGGAGGCGGCGGGGGGCGAGGCGCTGCGGCTGCACTACGGCGACATGACCGACTCGTCCAACGTTATTTCCCTGATTAACGCCATAAAACCCGACGAGATTTACAACCTGGCGGCCCAGTCCCACGTGAAGGTGTCCTTCGACACGCCCGAGTACACCGCCAACGCGGACGGGGTGGGGGCCCTGCGGGTTTTGGAGGCGGTCAGGATGCTGGGGATGGGCGGCGGCACGAGGATATACCAGGCGTCCACCTCCGAGATGTTCGGCAAGGTGCAGGAGGTGCCGCAACGGGAGACCACGCCCTTCTACCCCGTCAGCCCTTACGGGGCGGCGAAGCTGTACGCCTTTTGGATTACCAGGAATTACCGCGAGGCATACGGCATGTTCGCCGCGAACGGCATACTGTTCAACCACGAGTCGCCCCGCAGGGGGGAGACCTTCGTCACCAGGAAGATAACCCTGGCGGCGGCGAGGATAGCCCTGGGCAAGCAGAAGAAGCTATATCTGGGGAACCTGGACGCCATGCGGGACTGGGGGCACGCGAAGGATTATGTGGAGTGCATGTGGCTGATTTTGCGGCACGAGCGGGCGGACGATTTCGTCATCGCCACGGGCGAGACCCACTCGGTCAGGGAGTTCTGCGAGACTGCCTTCAAGGAGGCGGGCATGGAGCTGGCGTGGGAAGGCGCGGGCGCGGAGGAGAAGGGCAGAGACAGGCGCACGGGGGAGGTTCTGGTGGAGGTTGACCCCAGGCACTACAGGCCCGCGGAGGTGGAGCAGCTCTTGGGCGATCCCTCCAAGGCGAAGGCGGCGCTGGGCTGGAACCCCGTGAAAACCCCCTTCGCCAGCATGGTGAAGGAAATGGTGGCGGCGGATTTGGCCCTGGCGGAGAGGGAGACGCGGGTTCGGCGGTCTTTTGACTGAGGGGCGCGGAGCATGGCGGCGGTAAATATGACAGGAAATACGCCCGATAGCCCGATGGAGGTGGGTTATACGGAAAAATCCATGTAGTACGTTTCGGGGTCTATCTTATAGAACGTCACGTCAGTGCGTCCGTAGTCTGTGACGTCGCTCGTTTTCACGAACGCGCCTGACATCAACCCGAGCCTGTATCGAAAATATTCGCCTAACAGGCTGTTGTTCGTGGATGAATGGATGGCCTTGTATCTATCAAGAGGCTGCCCTTTCGTGCCGGGTTGGGCCGTAACGCATATTATAGCTTTTCCGTCGTCGGTGAGGACGGTGAATTGCTCCTTGCGGTCTGGAAAAAACTTCATTCTCATCACGTCCGCGGGCACGCGGATATACGCCTGGTTGAGGTCTCTTTTGTCGCGCTGTCCCCAATTCAGTCCAGAGGTAAACGGGACTTTCCCCTTGCTGTCCAATAAAGACAGGCGGACAAACTCGGCGGACATTTCGCCCGTCGTCATAGGAATGATTGTCGAGCCTCGAAATTCCGTGTTCGCTGGGCGTTTGAACGAGCTTTTCTTGATTTTATTAATTTCGATTTCGTTTTCGACGTCTGGATTGTTGCAGTAAATCGTGTCCGCGCTTATCGCGTCGAAGTATTTTCGTGCCTCGTCAGGGGCGCATTTTTCAAGGACTTCACGAGAATTGCCGTTGATGAACGCGCCCTGTGAGTAATTCGCGGAACCAAGGAACGCTTCTTTGGGTTGCCCGTCCTGTTCCCAAATATATATTTTTGAATGGACGCCAGGGCGGCGGCACACATAGCTGCAACTAATCGGCAATCCCAAATGGCCGTTGTCCATTAAATCCGAAAAGGCGATATGGTCTCCCTCGAACAACCCGTCATTAGGTATCATGCCCACTATCAATTCAATTTTGATTCGCTTCTCGCTTTCAACGATGTCCTCAATATGCCGTCTGCACATCCCAGGAGAAGTATAGCCGCTGACAATTTTTATTGTGTCGGCGCCGCGCTGTAGGACGGGATCAAGAAGAACGGACTGATAGAGGTTCGTGGCAATCACGGTCGTTTCCTCCACTGAATGTTTGAATCAACGCTTTCGTACTCCATATCCGCAAGCGTGCGCAATATTGCCTCAAAAATTACTTTTGCGCCAAGATATGGAACCGCCATGCCGATTTGTTTGCGCACGCTTTCTTTTGACCCGACAAATTCATAGTCGTCGGGGAATGTCTGCAACCTCGCGCGTTCCCTGTTTGTCAGCGCGCGGTTCTCTTCCCAGTGGTAGACGTGCGTGCCGCCGCCGCCGCTTCCCGTTACAGTGTACGACGGCTTGTCGGGATCAAGGCGCTTGTATATTTGGCTTATCTTCGCGCCGTTCACTTTCAGTTTGAGGTGTTCGGGCAAATCGGCCGTAAACGCGTTCTCGCCGGGCTTGATGTGCGAGAGCCGCTCGATTACTGTTTTTGACTGCGCTGTTTTCTCGTTGTTAAAAGCGTCGCTGGCAATAGGCGGGGTTTCCAGCGCCGTCCTGACGCTGACGTCAACGTCCTTGTACGGGGCAGGCGACGGCGCTCTGAAAACTTTGCCTAAGCCTTTCTTGATTCCGACTATGATGATACGTTGCCGCGCCTGAGGGACGCCGTACTCGTCAAATTTATATAAATGCGGAGTGACCGCGTATCCCGCGCCGTCCATTTCATTCAAGATGGTTTCAAAAGCGTTGCCGTCGTTCGCGTTGCGAAGGCCGCCCACATTTTCAGCCAAAAACCAATCAGGCTCGAAGTATTCGAGGGCCTTGACGCCATATGAGTACAGAGGCCCGAAAACGCCGTCAATGCCCTTTTGCTCGCCGACGACGCTGAAATCGTTGCAAGGGAAGCCAAAGACAAGGGCGTCGATTTCTGAAATTTTTTTAAGCTTTCCGTAATCAAGATTGCGGATATCCTCGCACAGAACGGACGAGGCGTCGTCCGCGCAGAGATTGCGGCGATACGTCGCGCAGGTGTCTTTGTCGTAATCAGTGGCCCACGCGTGTTCAATAACATATTTTGGGTTTCCGATAGTCGCTCTTGTCGCCGCGAGAGCCAACCCTCCTGGCCCGCAAAATAATTCGCCCATTTTATGGCTCATCATAATCCCCTCCTGCGCCATTATATCATGCGACCATATGTTCGCGCAATATAAAAATCCTATGCGTATAAAAATCCTAGGCGGGATAAAACTAAACGCGACGTATTATGATATAATTGGGATAAGGAACAAGGTTGGCGTCAGGCAATGAAATCGCGGCGGGGGCGCGAGGCGCGGAGCATGGCGGCGGCGTCCGCCGATAGGGGGAATTATGGAAAAGGATTCTAAAATATACGTGGCGGGGCACAGTGGGCTGCTCGGCTCGGCCATCGTGAGGAAGCTGGAGGCCGAGGGCTACAGCGACGTGATTACCGTCAGCCACGGGGAGCTTGACTTGACGGATCAGCGGGCGGCCTCGGCGTTTTTCGACAGGGAGCGGCCTGAATACGTGTTTCTGGCGGCGGCGAAGGTCGGCGGCATCCAGGCGAACGCCGCCGCGCCCGCCTCGTTTTTCTACGAGAACCTCATGATATCCGCCAACGTCATACACGCCGCCTACAAGAACGGGGCGAAAAAGCTGCTGTTCTTCGGCAGCTCCTGCATATACCCCAGGGATTGCCCCCAGCCCATCAAGGAGGAATACCTCCTTTCGGACTATCTGGAGAAAACCAACGAGGGCTACGCGCTGGCGAAAATAGCGGGGCTGAAGATGTGCGCCTATTACAGGGAGCAGTTCGGCTGCGGCTTCATCAGCTGCATGCCCACGAACCTCTACGGGCCCGGGGACAATTTCAACCTGGAAAGCTCCCACGTCCTCCCCGCGCTGATTCGGAAATTCCACGAGGCGAAGGCGCGGGGGCACAGGACGGTGGCCATATGGGGCTCGGGGCGGCCCAGGCGGGAGTTCATGCACGTTGACGACGCCGCGGACGCGGGGCTGTTCCTCATGAATAATTATGACGGTGGGGAGCATGTCAACGTGGGCACGGGTAGAGACGTGTCCATCCACGAGCTGGCCCACATGCTGCAGGCAGAGAGCGGGTATGAAGGCGCCCTGGTGTTCGACCGCTCAAAGCCCGACGGCACGCCCCAGAAGCTGCTGGACGTCTCAAAGCTTAACGCCATGGGATGGAAGAGCAAAATAGGCCTTCGCGACGGCGTTCGGCAGACGATGGCCTGGTACGCCGAGAACGCGGGCGGCGCGGCGCGGTGAGGGGGCGGCCACGCGGCCATGGGGCCACGAGGTCGGACTATGGCAGGAAGAAGGCGGTCGCGTGAGGGCGGCTTTGGCCCGCTATGAGAAGGGGCTTCGCGCGGAAACGGGGTTGGCCCATGGAGGGAAGGGGGCTGTCGCTTGAGGATAGCGTTAATAGGCAATGAAAAGTCCGTGCATATAGTCAAATTCGCGCGGGGGCTTTGGGCGAAGGGCCACGACCTGACCCTCTTCGCGCTGTCCGCCCACGCCGACGGCGGCGCCCAGCTTCCCGCCGACGTGAAGCGGGTGTATCTGAAGGGGCGGCCCTCCCTGTCCTACTTTCTGGCCGCGCCCAAGCTGAGGCGCCTGCTGGCCGACGGCGGCTACGACGTGGTCAACGCCCACTACGCCAGCGGCTACGGGACATTGGCCAGGCTGGCGAAGGCCAAGCCTTTGGTTTTGAACGTGTGGGGCAGCGACGTTTACGACTTCCCTTACCGGAGCGGCTTCAAACACAGGCTTTTGGTGAAGAACCTTCTGGGCGCGGACGTGCTGGCCTCCACCAGCCACGCGATGAAGGAGCAGGTCTTGAAGCTGCTGGACGGCTACGGCAAGGAAATAGCCATAGTGCCCTTCGGCGTGGATTTGCGGCGGTTTTACCACGCCGACCGCTCCAGGCGCCAGGCGGGCGGGACGCTCCCCCTGCGGGTGGGCGTGGTCAAAGCCCTCAAGCCCCAGTACGGCATTAACTACCTCATAGAGGCGTTCGCCATTCTGCTCGAAAAACGTCCCGACACGCCCATGGAGCTGCGCGTCTACGGGCACGGCGAGCAGAGGGGGGAGCTTAGGGCCTTGTGCGCCAGGCTCGGCATAGAGGACAAGGTTCTTTTCGGAGGCTTCATGCCCAACGAGACGGTGCCCGACGTGCTGTCCGAGCTGGACATTTTCGCCGCGCCCAGCCTTTCCGAAAGCTTCGGCGTGGCCGTGGTGGAGGCCATGGCCAGCGGCCTGCCCGTGGTGGCCACCGACGTGGACGGGTTCCGCGAGGTGGTGGCGGACGGGGAGACGGGAACGCTGGTGCCGCCCCGCGCCCCCGAGGCCATGGCGGAGGCGTTGCTGGAGCTGGCCGACAACCCCGCGCTCAGGCTGGAGATGGGCGCGAAGGGCAGGAAGCGGGCCGAGGCGCTGTATGACTTCGACAAGAACATAGACAGCCTGCTGGCGGCCTTCGAGAGAAGCATCTGAGAGGGGGAGGGGCGAATCCTTTCATCCGAGAGGTGATTTTCGCGCAAATAATCGTGGGGAAAGGGAAGGGGGGATACCGCCTGGCTCACCCGCGCAGGAGCCTCCTTTTCAGCCCGATGAGCTTTTTCAGGAAGAGCCATTGGTACAGGTTTTCCAGACGCAGGCGGACAGACAGCATGGCCAGGCGGTATTTTTTGTCGTGCCTCAGCACGGCGAGCAGACGGGCGCGGTTCTCCCCCACGAGAATCTCGGCGGCGGGAAGCCCTTGCTCGGCGGCCTTCGTCAGGGAGGAATGGGCCACGTATGCCGCGTATTTCAGCAAGGCCGACCGCACGCGCTCGTCGCCCTCGCGCGCCGAAGCGCCCGTTTCGCGGGGACATGCCACGTCCGAAGGCTCTTGCCCTTGAGCAGTCGGCGCGGGGCGGCCCTCGAGCTCTAGGGCGCGGGCGTATTCCGCGATTTTCAGGCCAATATCTATGTTGTCGAAGCAAAGCTTGGCGTTGGCCCGCCGCGTCGTGGAGCTTTCATTGTAGAGGTAGACGTAGTGGGCGTACCTGTGGCAAAGGATTCTCCGCGCCTTCGTCACGCATTGCGCCACGAAAAGGCAGTCCTCGGAATACGTACGCTCCACGAACCGCAGGCCGTTTTCGTTCAGGAAGGCCCTGCGGTAGAGGTAGGCCACGACTGTGGGCTGGACTTTGTACCCGAACCGCCTTATGTAATCCGCGCCGGAAACCACCGCGCCCTCCGCCTGGGGCAGGGGCGAAATTTCTGACTCCGCGCCTTTCTCATCGACGCGGATAATGGAGGACGCCAGCATGTCCAACCCCTCGGCGCGGGCGGCCTCATGCATGGCGCCGAGCAAGTCGCCACGCAGGCAGTCGTCGGCGTCCACGAAAGCGACGTACTCGCCCGCAGCGGCCTCAATCCCCCTGTTCCGCGCCGCCCCTTGTTTGCTGTTGGGCTGGTGGACGGCCCTGACGTTCGGATTCTCGACCGCCAGTCTATCCACGATGGCGGGGCTGCCGTCCGTGGAGCCGTCATCCACCAAAATCAGCTCCAGCCCCTCCATGGTCTGGCCCAGAACGGAGGCCACGCACTTCTCCAGGCTCCGCTCCATGTTGTAAACGGGGATTATCACGCTCAGTTTGCAATTCTGCCTATTCATACCATCATCCATCATTCGCCCGCCGTCAAACACCGTTCATCGCGATATTCAAACGCGTCCGCCTATGCCTGTCGAAACCTGGCCAGAAACCCGCACGGAGACAGGCTAATCGTCTATTCACGATACGCGATTTATACCTCGCCCGCCCATGGGTTTCCCCTTGCGGCCCGCCCCTGTCTCTCTATAGCCACAGGAATGAAGCCCCGCCTGTTTGCCGTCCCGCGCGTTCGCCCTCGCTCCGCAAAACCTTAGGCCTGCCGACCCGCAGGCGGGTAATACTTATCCTTTTTTAAATTCCGCCCAAACTCATTGGGCGGGCGTCGGAGGATAGTATCTGCCAATCCGCGCCAAGGTAACGTTTTGAGTGCGGATTGGCATTATACGTATCTTTTTTTAAATTCCGCCCAAAACCATTGGGCGGGCGTCGGAGGATAGTATCTGCCAATCCGCTCCGCGAACCCGCTTATTGGCGGATTAATCGCCTATTTGCGATACGCGATTAATCCCATACCGCGCCGCTCTGTCCCAGCGCCTCAGCTTTCTATCACCGCCGTCAGCTTGTCCGCCAGCTTGGAGAAGTCGAAGGGCAACACGGCGTTATAGGCGCGCTCGCAGTAGGCCGCGTATTCCGCCGCGGGCAGGTCGCGGAAGTGGAGTATCGCCTCCGCGATGGCCGTCGGGCTTTGGGCTTCCAGGGAAATTCCCGCCTTCTCTTTTTCGATGAGGTCATAATTCGTTCTGACCGTGCAGAGGACGGGCTTGGCCGCCGCCAGGTAGTCAAACTTCTTGTTCTGGCTGCTCCCGTACTTGTACGCCCCCGCCAGCCCCGCGTCCAGTTGGTGAAGGAGGTTCAAATCCGCCGACGAAACGATGAAGGGCACATATTCCTTGGGCGCCAGGCCCTTGAAAACCAGGTTGCGCAGGCCCATGTCCGCCGCCTTCCGCGCCAGAGGCTCGGCCTCGTCCCCCGCGCCCCAAATAAGCAGCTTCACGTCCTCGACCCCGCGTTCCTGGAGCAGCCGCGCAGTCTCCAGCAAAACCCCCACCGCGTTGGTGCGGCGAATGGAGCCGGTGTACACCGCCTTGAATATCCCGCCGTCGCGCAAATCCCCGTCCTCCAGCTGATAAAGCTCGCGGTTGCGCCTGAATGTCTCAAGGTCGATGCCGTTGTTGATGTAGGCCGTCTTTTCAGGCGGAATCGCATCTTGCCAGCCCCTGTCCCGTATGTAGTCGTATGCGCCCTCCATCGTGAAAATAACCCGCCGCGCCTTCGTGTAGATATATTTCTCGGCGGCGCGGAACGCGCCCATCAGCAGCCTGTTAAAATTCGGATAATAGTTTAGGAGGCTCTCAGGCCAGAGGTCGCGAATCTCGACGCAGAAATCGCATTTCAGCTTTTTCGCCAATCGCTTTCCCGCGAACAGGGTGAGGGGGTGCATGGAAGAGGCGATAATCACGTCGGGCTTGGCCGCCTCCGCGAACGCCTTCGCGACGCGAGGGAGCCTGAACACGTACTCCAGGATGTTCTTCACCCGTTTCAGGTTGTTGCCGATGTAGTTGGAGGCGCGCACGTACACGACGCCCACGTCCTCCGCCGTTTCCAGCCTGTAGGCCGACCCGTCGTCGATAGCGTTGAAATCCGTGTTGTGTCCTGCCGAGGACGCGAAAATATGGACTCGGTAGCCGCGCCGCGCCAGCTCCTTGGCCAGGTTGAAATGCCGCAGCCCCATGCCTTTGCCGGGCATATTGGCGTAATGGTTGAGCATCCAGACGTTTTTCTTCAATCCAGCGCCTCCAGAACAGCCTCGGCGACATGGCGCGCGTCCTCGTCGCTCAGGTACGCGTGCATGGGCAGGCTGAAAACTCGCTCCGACAAATCCTCTGAGACGGGCAGCGCAGTCAGGCGCAGGCATGGCGGACGCGTCCCGCCGCGCAGCCACTGCGTCGAAGGGCCGAAGGCGGGGGAGGGGGCCGCGTCTCGGGGCGGGGAGGCGCCCTTCCCGTCGGTTTCTTCCTGGTAAACGGGCTGCTTGTGGAGCGGCGTCTTATAGTATATGGCGGTGGGAATGCCCTGCCGCCCCAGATGCGCCATAATCCTTTGCCGTTCCTGGCTGTCGCGGGCCAGAACGCTGTACTGCGCCCAACTAGACCGACGGTCGGGTTTTACTGCGGGGGTGGTGAGCGCGCCCGCGAGGCATTCCTCGTACAGGGCGGCTATCTCGTTCTTTCTGCGGGTCTCGTCGTCGAAAAAGCGCAATTTCTCCAGCAGCACCGCCGCCTGCATGGCGTCCAGCCTGCTGTTGAACCCCAAACGCACGTTATGGTATTTCTCCCAGCCTTGGCCGTGCGCCCGCATGGAGCGCAAAACCTCGGCCAGCCCGTAATCATTGGTGAACATCGCCCCGCCGTCGCCGTAGCAGCCAAGCGGCTTCGCGGGAAAGAACGACGTGGACGCCGCGTCTCCGAAGGAACACGCCTTCCTGCCGCCGACTAGGCCTCCGAAGCCTTGCGCCGCGTCCTCCAGGAACAGCAGGCCGTTTTTTTGGGCGAATTTTTCTATCTCTGGGTTTGCGGCCGGCTGGCCGAACAAATCCACGCTTATGACGGCCTTAGGCCGCGCCCCGCCGACGGAGGACGCGCGCTCGAAAGCCTGCTCCAGCTTTCGCAAGTCCATGTTGTAGGCATCAGGCTCAGAATCCACGAAAACCACCGTGGCGCCCAGCAAGCTGACGGCCTCCGCCGTGGCGAAAAATGTAAAAGAAGGGACAAAAACCAAGTCGCCATGGCCGACGCCCCAGGCCAGCAGGGGCAGTATGATGGCATCTGTGCCGTTGGCGCAGCTCACGCAATGCTTCACGCCCACGTACTCGGCCAGCCGCTCTTCCAGTTCCTGCACCTCCGCGCCCATTATGAAGCCTGCCGAGGACATGACCCGTTCCAGGCGGGCCTTCAAGCCTTTCTCCATTCGGGCGTACTGGGACTTTAAATCTATAAATTCCATGGCGCTTCGCCTCTCTTTATACCGATACTAATCCGCGTTTACGAAGCGGATTAGCGGACGCTACCTTTCGACGTCCGCAACGTCCCGCAAACCAGTCAAGGCGCAACGGGCAGGATGCGGACATGCCAGCGGCCCACGCGGGCGGGCAAACGCGGGACTGGGCAACTCGCCCGCCGCCCTTCGCCCACGGGACGCCGTTCTCACGTGCGCGTGGGGGGCCGCCCTCACGCATAGGGCGGGTCAGCCGCAGACATGCCCCTCCTGCGCGTAGACGCGAAGTATTATGTCCAGCGCGACGCGCCCGTCCTCGCCTGATATGTAGGGCTTCCCGCCGTTCAGAACCGCCTCGGCGAAATCCCTGTAAAGCGGCGTGTGCCCCTTCCCGTAGACATTCGCGATATCGGCGTCCTCCCTTTCGTCGTCATAATCCCTATGGTCGGCGAAATCCCAGGTTTTCACCTCATTGACCGCCAAGCCCCCCAGAACCGCCGTGCCCGTCTCCCCGAAAAGGCTCAGGGTCTCTTCCAGATTCCTGGGGTAAACGCAGACGCTTCCCTCCACTACGCCTATGCAGCCGTTCTTGAAACGAATCACTATGGCGCCGAAATCCTCCGCCTCTATGTCCCTGATAAAACGCCCTGTCTGCCCGTGGACGGACTGGGGCTCGCCGCCCAGCATCCACTGCAGGAGGTCTATATTATGTATGCACTGGTTCATCAGCGCGCCGCCGTCCAGCTTCCAGGTGCCGCGCCAGGCCGCCTGCTTGTAATAGGCCTCGTCCCGCGCCCATAGCACCCTGGCCGTGCCGTTTATCAGCTTGCCGAACCGTCCTTCCTCTAGCGCCCTGCGCAATTTGGCCACGGCGGGGTTGAATCGGTTCTGATGGCAAACCCCCAGCTTCAGCCCTTTCGCGGCGGCCTTCCCTATCATGGCGTCCGCGTCGTCCAGCGACAGCGCCATGGGCTTCTCCACCAGCACATGCAACCCCGCGTCCAGGCAATCCAACGCCAATCGCGCGTGGTAGCCGCTTTCGGCGCATATGGCCGCGCAGTCCAGGCCCGCTTCCAGAAGCATTTTCTGATAATCGCCGTACACGGCCACGGGCGGAGGGCCGCCGAAGCCAGCCCCAATCTCGCCGTTACCAGCCTTGTCAAAACCGCCGCCAAAGCCCGCCGCCTCTCCCGCCTGCCGCTCCTGAGCGGCGAGAGCCTCCCCGTAAAGCCTGGCGGCGCCCAGCGCCCGCTCTTCTATTACATCGCAGACTGCAACCAGCTCGAGGGTTTCCCTGTTTCTAGCCAGGGCCTCCACATGGTTTTTTGATATCCTGCCGCAGCCTATGATTCCGAACCGCAATCGTTTATTCGCCATAACGCTCCGTTTGCCCGACGCCGCCCCGCGCCTAAGATGACCCAAAACACCCTCCTACCGCCGACAGGCGAGGCGGGAGACGCCCGCTCGCCGACATGCGGACGAGGAAGGAAGGAGAACCCGTCGCCTCGTCGCGTTCCCGACGGCGCGTCACACAACATCCGCTATCATGATAGCCCTGTCATCCTTCATCTTGTCCGTTGAAAAATCGTTCGCCGCGTTCACTATGAGCCGCGCCAGGTCTTTCCCCTCCGTGCCGCAGTTCTCGCGGAGGATGCGCTTGACCCCCTCCACCCCGAACGCCTTCTGCTCCAGGATGTTGAATTCCTCGGTAATCCCGTCTGTATGCAGCACCAGGCGGTCGCCCCGTTTGAGCGGGACTTTCATCTCCTGGTTGGGCAAAAACCTGCCCAGTCGGCTGATGGGGGGGCCGTTCACGGCGATTTCCTCCACGCCGCCCTTTTTCCTGGCTATCAGCGGATAGCAGTTGTGCCCCGCGTTGATGGCCGTCAGTTCGCGCGACGTCTTGTTGTAGCTGCACAGCAGCACGCTGAAATATATCTCGGGGTCCACGTCCAGGGTCATGTAACCCTCCATAATAGTGTCGAGCAGACAATTCAGCCCCTTGGCCGCCTCCGAGAGATTGCCCCGAATCACCTCGCGCACGAACATGGTAATCATGGAAGCGTGGACGCCGTGGCCCGAAACGTCCGCGATGTACATCAGGATATTGTCCCTGTTCACCCTTATTATGTCATACAAATCCCCGCCCAGAACCTCCGTCGGCAGATAAAGCGAGCTGAGTTTTATCGTGTTCCAATAAATCCCGTCCTTAGGCAGTATGCCCTTCTGTATGTTTCTGGCGATGTTAAGCTCCGCCGTCAGAGTCTTATAGTGGCTCACCAGCTCCAACTCTATATTTTTCTGCTCCGTTATATCGTAGAATATCTCTATGGAGAAGCGTTCCCCCGTAGTGAGAAGCACAGGGGAGGACATGAGTTTGAAAAACCTGCCGTCGCATTTCATGTCCTTTTCCTCAGTCCTGCCGCTGGTCCAGGCGCGGGAGGAGATGCAATTCTCGCACTTCGCCGTCTGCCTGAAAATATCAAAGCAAGCCGTCCCGTCCAAATCCGAAAACTGCTCCCTCATCTGGCGGTTCATGTAGACCACGTTTTGCCGCGCGTCCAGTATCCTCACCATATATTGCATGTTCTCCACCATATCTCGCAATATGATGGTGTCCCTAGGACTTAGAACCGCGTCGCTTGAAACGCTGACCTTCGTCGCCATTCCAATTTTCCCCCCGTTGCGCCAATCCGTAGCGAAGCCCGACAGCCCGCGAATAGGGACGCGCTACATTATATATGCGCCGTCCGCCTGATGATACCAACTAATTTCATTATACCACACCGCCCGGCTGGATGGTATGGCCGTCGGCAGGGGCGGCCCCGCGCCTCGGCTTCGCGCCGCGGCCGAAGGCCGCTCTCCGCGCCATGCTCGCCTTCTATTTCAGAGACCTTAGCAATTCGATAATCCCTTCCAACTCGTCCCTGCTGTAATATGAAAGCACTATCTTGCCCTTATCTCCGTTGTTGTTAATGACCACCTTCGTGCCCAAAACCCCCCGCAGCTCTTCTTCAATGGAAAGGATGGCGTGGTTTTTGGGCCTGGGCTTGAATCTTTTCTTGGGCTGGCCGAACCTCGGGTCTTCGGCCAGCGCCTCCGCTTCCCTTACAGAACATCTGTTTTTAACGATGTATTCAGCCAGCTCAAGCTGTTTTTTGGGGTCTGCGACCGACAGAAGGGCTTTTCCATGGCCGCCCGACAAAGCTCCTTCCATGAGCAGCTTCTTGACCCCGTCATCCAACCTGAGCAACCGCAACGTATTAGCGATGTATGGCCTGCTTTTCCCGACGCTTTGGGATATTTCCTCCTGGGTGAGGCCGAAGGACTCCATGGCCTGCCGCATGGCCTCGGCCTCCTCTATGGGGTTTAAATCCTCCCTCTGCATGTTCTCGATGAGGGCGAACAGCAGATTTTCCTCGTCGCTGATTTCCCGCACTATGCAGGGCACGCTTTTCAACCCCGCCTTTCTGGCGGCCCGCCATCTCCGTTCTCCAGCCACCAGATCGAAGCCGCCGTCCGTGTTTCGGACTATTATAGGCTGAATCAGCCCGTGAGCCTCTATGGAACTTGCCAACTCGTCGATGGAGGCTTCGTTGAACTGCTTTCTCGGTTGTTTCGCGTTTGGCTTTATGTCGTGGATTTCGATATATTGTATCCAGTCGCCGTCCCCGCTATGCGCGCCTCTTTCCGATTCAACGGGAACGCTCATCTCTCCCCCTGTGAACAGGGCTTCCAGGCCGCGTCCCAGACTCTTCTTCTTTTCCGCCATAACTTCGCGCCTCATTTCTTTCGCGTTCGTGCCGCCGAGGCGGCATCGCAATAAACAGCTTCACGGCTCGCGCCGCGCCCTACGCCTTCGCGGCCAACCCCAGTTGCGCCTCCATCTCCAAAAACTCGTCCGCGAATTCCATGTAAGCCTCCGCGCCCTTGGATTTCGGGTCGTACTCCATTATGGGCATCCCAAAGCTGGGGGCCTCTGCCAAACGTACGTTCCTCGGGATGACGGTGGCATATACCTTCTCTTTGAAATATTTTTTTACTTCCTCGACGACCTGTATGGACAGGTTGGTTCTGCCGTCAAACATGCTCAAAATGACGCCTTGTATCTCCAGGCCGGGATTGAGGCTTTTTTTGACAAGGTCGATAGTGCTCATCAACTGGCTGACGCCTTCGAGAGCGTAAAACTCGCACTGTATAGGTATCAGCACGCTGTCAACCGCAGTAAGGGAGTTTATGGTCAGCAGGCCGAGAGAAGGGGGGCAGTCGATGAAAATATAGTCGTAGTCATTTTTTATGTTGTCCAAAGCCTTTTTCAGCCGTTGTTCCCGCCCCTCCAGCTGAACCAGCTCAATCTCGGCGCCTGCCAGCTTCACGCTGGCGGGCAGCACCTTCAAATTCTCCATAGACGAGTCGAGGATGGCCACTCGCGGGTCAATGCCCTCTTCTATAAGGATTTCATACATCGTGTTCTCAAGATTTTTTTTGGATATGCCCATGCCGCTTGTAGTGTTCCCCTGAGGGTCAATGTCCATGATTAACACTTTTTTCCCTTTTAAAGCGAGGCAAGCGGCTAGATTTATATTTGTCGTTGTTTTCCCGACGCCGCCCTTTTGATTGAATATCGCAATTGATTTACCCAATTATATTTCCTCCTGTCGTGCCGCGTCAGCGCGGCGCATAGCCGCGCGCAAGGCCATTCGCGGCGTGACGCGAGGCCGCCCGCGGGCATGTTCTGCTGATAGGGGGGCGTCGCGCCAAACCCCATAGAATCATTATACCCTATTAAGCGCCGCTGTTCCAGTTTTTTTTATTTATTTCATGAAACGAAGGATTTTCAGGGCCTAGCGCGACCCATGTAATGAAAAATCCAGAGGCCGTGGCCAGAAAATGCGCTCGTTTCGGCTATGTTCCACGTGGAACATTGAACATAGCGGAGCATTGTCTTGGGAACGGTACGCGCGTAGCAAAAAGCATATCGAGGCGGCGGCTCTGGAATAACTCGCGCGAATACAGAATCTGTCAGAGCGTCGGTTTCGGGATGGCCCGCACGGAATGTAAAACATATCGGCGGCGACAGCATAGGAAGAGTCCATGCGGAACATGTGAAATGAAAACAGAAGGCATGTTGCATGTTTCACGTGGAACATAGAAACAAATAGATAAGTAAAGACTAAATGGCGCCACACGGAATTTCCAGCGACGGAAACGCAACCAGGCGATTTCATGCAGTTTAGGCGTATTCCCCTGAGGGCGATGGGGTACGCGCGGGGCACGTTGTTTGAAGGGATTTCATAAACCCGCGCCGCAAAAAGGCCCCGCGCGGTCTTGTCTCGAGAAGAAATGCCCTGGTTATGCGATCCGAGGCCAGAGCCTGTCGGCGAGCCCGAAAGGCCATTTGCGCGAGGTGTTGACATGTCTGCCGTCGGGAATCGCCACGCGAGAGTCGAAGCAGCCGGGCATTCAGACGATTTTGAGGATATTGCCCCATCGGCTAAATGTTGCCCTGAAACCACTTGAGCGAGGATTTTTCTGTCGGACAAGGCAGCGGGTTCCGTTGAGGCGGGGAGAATTAGCGGAACCCGCCACCGTGGAGCTGCGCCCCGCTCCTACGCCCACTGCGCCTGCCTGCCGACAGGCAGGTTCGCTTCGCTGTCCGTTTTTCCATTTTTCCCGACGCGCTAGCGACACTGGGAAAATAGACAATAAAGGTGCCAACCGCGCGGAACTGGGGGGCAAAAGGGCTACGCAGTACGACGAAAAAAGATCGGCGAACACGCAATGTTTAGTCGGCGGAGCAATGATGTCAGGCACGGGCTAAGGCCAGCCATCTTCGCGGTTTTTACTGGACTCCGGTCGGACGGGGAGAAACATTGGGGATGCATATGAGGATTGATGCGCGATTAGGTCGAGGTATTTGTGAATACAGACGGCATGGCCTAGCGTGATGGACTGGGGTAACGCGAATGTTCCACGTGGAACATTCGCGGCGGGCGGACAATAGCCTCGGGGGAGGGGATTACTCGGGCGGCTACGGCTTGCATACAAAATAAAGTCCCCCATGGGCTGAACACGGGCCAGTCTGTGTGTCTTTGCGGCCACATTCGACATCGGTTAGGCAGGAAGAAGCCGTGGAAATGCAGATGGGTTTAGAGATGATACGAGGGTGAGGCGGTAAAACCCTTGCAGTGACAGGCGGATGTTGACTCGCAAGAACCACAAGACACTTGGAATGACGGGGGATTGAGCATGTTGAGACTATACTTGCCTCAGATGTTCCACGTGGAACATCTGAGGGGGCCGATAGTTTCGGCTATTGTTCCCGAAGACTTTGCCAAGGCTTTGCGCGGGAGCAAGCCCTATATAGCAAGAGCAGACGGCGTGACGTAGCCACGCGCCAAACCGTCTGCTCTTGTAGCATTCCTTTTACCATGGACAGGCAGGAAGAAACCCAGAAACTCAAGCCATTTTAGAGGCGTGATTAGAGCAATGCCCTTGCGCTGGCAGGCAGCGCGGCATGTCCGTAACCATAGCCAGACAGGAAGAAACCCAGAACCCTCCAAGCGATTTTTGGAGCGCGATTAGAGAGAGACTTTTGTAATGACAGGCGGTATGGCATGGTTAGACGGATTTGGCCAAAGCATATGTTATGCGTGGAACATATGGGAATACCATTGAAACTCCAGCGATTTCAGGGCGTAATTAGGCTGAGGTTCTTGCGCTGACAAGCGGCGCGGCGGGACTTGGTGGGCAGGGTTAAAGTATATGTTCCGCGTGGAACATATGGGATGAAGGTGTTTTTTGCTAGCGTTCACGGCACGTTAGTCGAAGGCCTCCATGCGAAAGAAAGCCCTATATGGAAGGGTCACACGCTTACGGCGTGGCCACGCGCCTACTCGTTCGCCTTTACGGCGTTTCCCCACCGTGGCAAGACGAGAATACCATTGAAACTCCAGCGATTTTGGGGCGTAATTAGACGGAGGTTCTTGCGCTGACAAGCGGCGCGGACTACTCAATGGATGGAGTTAAAGCATATGTTCCACGTGGAACATATGGGACGAAGGTGTTTTTTGCTGGTGTTCACGGCACGTTAGTCGAAGGTTTCCACGCGGGAGAAAGCCCTGTATGGAAGAGCCACACGCTTACGGCGCGGCCACGCGCCTACTCGTTCGCCTTTACGGCGTTTCCCCACCGTGGCAAGACGGGAATACCATTGAATCTCCAGCGATTTTAGGGCGTAATTAGACCGAGGTTCTTGCGCTGACAAGCGGCGCGGCAGGACTTGATAGGCAGGGTTAAAGCATATGTTCCACGTGGAACATATGGGATTATGGTGTTTTTCGCTGGTGTTCATGGCACGTTAGTCGAAGGTTTCCACGCGGGAGAAAGCCCTATATGGAAGGGTCACACGCTTACGGCGTGGCCACGCGCCTACTCGTTCGCCTTTACGGCATTTCCTCACCGTGGCCAGACGGGAATACCATTGAAACTCCAGCGATTTTGGGGCGTAGTTAGACCGAGGTTCTTGCGCTGACGGACAGTAAGAAAAGGCTCTAAAAACTGGGTTAACGCATATGTTCCATGTGGAACATATGCGGCAGGCGGACAGGGGAATAGGGATGAGATTCTGGAGATAATGAGGGAAAACCCTTGCGGCAACAGGTTGCGCGGCATGTTTCTACGGACGTTTCTAACTTATGCTTATCCTTTTCCGACATCCGCCCAAAACTATTGGCGGATGTCGGAAGATAGTATCCGCTAATCCGCTACAATGTAACATTTTGAATGCTGATTAGCATTACGTGTCCTACATGAAACGACTAACGCGGTCAGGAATTCTGCTCCTGTCGTGCGCGTTACACGCAAGGAGAAGGTTCCTACAGAAGAAAACCCGTCCACACCGCCAGGCGTGAGGCAATTTGCTCTTATGGCCTTTTCAACCTTCGGCCAGACAAGGGAACGCTTCACGAATTCAGGCGGATATTGAGGCGGAAGGGACATAGGAATAATAAGGCCCGAAAGGTCAATAGACCTGAAAGAGATACGATACCTTTGCAAAGACAGGAGATGAAGCGTGTTGGAGTCGTGCCTGTCTTGAATGTTCCACGTGGAACATGTGCGGACGGCGGTATTTCCCGCCAATGTTCACGACACGTTATTCAAAGAGTTCCACGCGGGAGCAAGCTCGATATAGGAGGACGCACGCTTATGGCGCGGCCACGCGCTAAATCATCTGACATTAAGGCATGTCTCAATCATAACCAGACAGGAAGAAACCCAGAACCCCCAAGTGATTCTCAGAGCGCGATTAGAGAGAGGCTTTTGCGCCGACAGACGACAGGGCATGGCTCGACGGGCTGGGATAGCGCACATGTCCACGTGGAATATGTGAATGGCGGTATTTCCCGCCAGTGTTCTCGACACGCGGGGCAAAGGTTTCGCGCGAGAGCAGACCTTATATAGGAGGACGCACGTTCATGGCGCGGCCACGCGCTTACTCATCTGCCCTTACGACATTTCCTCAACCGCGCCAGACAGGAATACTATTGAAACTCCGAGCGATTCTGGGAGCGTGATTAGACCAAGTCTCTTGCGATAACAGGAGGAATGGCATGCTATGACGAAAAGGGTAGTCCACATGTCTCACTAAGAATATATACGGCGGTAGGAATTCCCATCCTCATGGCGTGGAAGTTTACTCTCGCGGCGGGGGTGCATGGAGGCCCTTGCCATAAAGCCAGAGACGTGCTAAAGGCACTCGTCCGCACAGCCTTTCCCAAGCCTAGCCAGACGAGAAGCCCCCTTAGAATCCCAGGCGGCGGGTAAGTTGTAAAGCCTGTGATCCTTGAAATCACAGGCTTTAAGACGTATATTGATGGGCACGCCCAACTTAAATGCGCCACATGGGACGCAGGAGGAAACTGGTATTTTTTGACATTATTCCTGACATATGCGTAAGGGTTCCAAGCGTGAGCAAGTCCTTATTGCTCCACCGATTAAATGTTGCCCTGAAACCACTTCGGCGAGGATTTTTCTGTCGGGCAAGGCAGCGGAACCCGCTGATACTGGGAGTATCAGCGGGTTCCGCCAACGCGAGGCTCCGCCTCGCTCCTACGCTCACTCTGTTCGCTTCGCTGTCCGTTTTTCCGACCGCGCTGAAGCGCGGGGAAAAAAGGCAACGTAGGGCTCCGCCCCGCTCCTACGCTCACTCTGTTCGCTTCGCTGTCCGTTTTGCCAGCCGCGCTGAAGCGCGGGGCAAAAAGGCAACGCGGGGCTGCGCCCCGCTCCTACGCTCACTTCGTTCGCTTCGCTGTCCGTTTTGCCAGCCGCGCTGAAGCGCGGGGCAAAAAGGCAACGCGGGGCTGCGCCCCGCTCCTACGCTCACTTCGCCTGCCTGCCGACAGGCAGGTTCGCTTCGCTGTCCTTTTTTCCGCCACGCGCTGAAGTGCTGCGGTCCTCAAGTGGAACCTACCAGCGCTCGCAAGCGAGCGGGTTAGGTTCCGACGGCGTTTACGCATCTGCTTTGCGGTACTATTTTAAATGCGGGTTATCATGGCGGTTATGGGCGTTTTCATGCGCCCCAGATTGAAGCCGCCTAACGGGCAGGTTGGCTTGAAAACGCTCAACGCGGTATGGGGAGGGATGGAGAGATGGGGGTTCAGGTTTTTCGGAGGATTTCGCTGGGGTAGGGATTAAGAATTTCCGCCCTAACCCCTTAGACCTCTAACCGTTTTTCCAAGTAAACCACTCCTTCATAGGGGGAATTTTCTGCTTGACGATACATATACGTATATGTTAATATATACATAATATGAACAGATATATAAGTATTGGTCAAGCATCAAAGATGCTTGGTGTATCCATCGCCACACTGAGGCGTTGGGATAAAGAAGGCAAATTGCTATCGGAGCGGACACCGGCAGGGCATAGACGTTACCTTGCATCTGATGTTGCAACTTTTAATCCGTTAGGTCTTAACAGTCCTGTATTGACTCGCCCAACGATTGCATATGCGAGGGTTTCATCACATGATCAAAAAGACGATCTTAACAGACAAATAAAAGTGCTGGAAATGTATTGCGCCTCGAACGGGTGGAGCTTTGAGGTTATCAGCGATTTGGGCAGCGGTATGAATTACAAGAAAAAGGGGCTGTGCGAACTGCTGGAACGGATTATAGATGACAAGGTCGGCCGACTGGTTCTTACGCACAAAGACAGGCTGTTGCGTTTTGGAGCGGAGCTTGTTTTTTCTGTTTGTGAAGCAAAAAATGTAGAAGTTGTTATAATAAATCAGGGAGACGATAGGAGTTTCGAGGAAGAACTTGCGTCCGATGTTCTTGAGATTGTTACCGTTTTTTCTGCGAGGATGTATGGTGCAAGAAGCCACAAAAACAAGAAGCTGATAGAAGGAGTTGAAAAAGCGGTAGAGGATGCTGAAAACGCATAAAATAGCATTAGATCCAAACAATAAGCAAATGGCTGTGCTTGCCAGGAGTGCGGGTGTGGCTCGTTTTGCGTATAATTGGGCTTTATCCGAATGGTCACGCATGTACGCAGAGTGGCAAATCGATAATGACAAGCCAAAGCCAAATCAGATGCTATTGCGCAGAAACCTTAATGCAATCAAGCGTACAGAGTTCCCTTGGATGCTGGACGTTACGAAATGTGCGCCGCAGGAGGCAATCATCAACCTCGGTCGAGCCTTCAAGAATTTCTTTGAAGGCCGCGGCGCATATCCCGCATTCAAGAAAAAAGGGGTGCACGATTCATTCAAGGTTTCTTCCGGCTTTTTTCGGGTTGAGGATAAAACGATTAAAATTCCTCACGCAGGCAAGATAAGAATGCGAGAAGAATTGCGCTTTGACGGGACGCCTAAATCCGTAACGATTTCAAGGACGGCAAATAGATGGTTTGCGTCTATTGCTGTAGAGGTGAGCGATACTGCGCCGCAAACCAATTGCCATATTCCTGCTATCGGTATTGATGTGGGGGTGAATGATTTTGTGCAAGACGATGGAAGCAAGATTGTTATTCCACAGGCATACAGGGGAGCTGAAAAAAGGTTGCGCCGTGCGCAAAAAGCATTAAGCCGAAAAGAGAAAGGTTCAAAGAACAGAAAAAAAGCGCAGATGAAAGTGGCAAAACTGCACGCGAGAGCAAGCAGTATCCGCTCTGATTTTCTGCACAAATACACAACAAGCCTCGCAAGAAACGCACGAACGATTGTTATTGAGGATTTGAATGTAAAAGGCATGGCGAAAAACCACCACCTTGCCAAATCTATTGCAAATGCTGCGTTTGGTGAATTTAGGCGGCAA
>JAIRPE010000079.1 GCA_031257175.1 Eubacteriales Family XIII. Incertae Sedis bacterium
GGCAACAAGCCGTCGCCCCGCGTTTCGCGCTCTATGCCGCTGTTAATCGCCGCCACCATCTCCCGTTTCTTTTCGTCCGAGACGACAGCGACGAATCGCCAGGGCTGCTTGTTTTTTGATGACGGCGCGGCGGCGCCGGCTTCAATGATTTTTTCGACGATGGCCGTGTCTATTGGCCTGGAAAGGAACTTGCGAACGCTACTTCTGCTGAATATGGATTCTATTGTGTTCATTATAAACCGTCTCCCCATCTCGTTTCTATTGCTCCACCGGCTAAATGTTGCCCTGAAACCACTTCGGCGAGGACTTTTTCTGTCAGGCAAGACGGCAGAAAAAAGACCGACGAATGTGCAATGTTTAGTCAGTGGGGCAATAGCCACGCACTAGCATCATAAAGATCATATCCCACGCCGACGGCATCCCGCAGCAAAACGCCCCTCGCCCTACTCAGTAATTATCAGGCAAATCATTCTCAATCAATATCACCTTGGGCTTGTCCGAAGGCGCGCCGTAGGCCATGGCCAGGGCTTCCTGTACTGTCGCGGCCACCCGCAGCCTGGCCGCGTCGAAGCCTGCAGCCGCCAGCCCCTCGCGGATGGGGCGGGTCTGCGCCTCGCCCACCAGCATGACGTAATCGCAGACTCTGGCGGCATGCGCGCCAAACTCGCGGTTAAGCTCCCACTGCCGCTCGCCCAGCTCCACCATGCCCGGAGTGACCAGCACGCGGCAGCCCTCGAAGAGGGCCAGCGTCCGCAGCGCGGCCGCGCTGCCGTGGGGGTTGGAGTTGTAGGAGTCGTCTATTATCGTCACGCCGCCGCTCCGCGACAACGCCAGCCTGTGGGGGGGCGGCGTTATTTTCGGCAACCTGGCGCGGACGTCCTCGGGAGACACGCCCAGGAATAGGCTCATCCCTATGGCGCCCACCAGGTTCGTCACGTTATGCTCCCCTATGAGCCGCGTCCTCAGCCCCTCTATCCGCTCCGCGCCGTAGCCCATGGAAAAGACGGTGCCCTCGTCGGACACACTCACGTCGTAGGCGAAGTAGCCATTGTCCCGCCCGCAGCCATAGGTCAGGAAGCCGCCGTTCCCGCGAAGGCCCCGCAGGCTGGCCGCGATAATCCCGTCGTCCCCGTTGACGAGCATGGCGCCCTTGCCCGCCACCGCGTCGGCAAGCTCGAATTTCGTTTTCGCTATCACCTCCATGGACTTGAACGTCTCCAGGTGCTGAGGCCCTATGGATGTGAGAATCCCGTGGGTCGGGCCCACGATGTCGCACAGCTCCTTGATTTCCCCCTCGTATTTCGCCCCCATCTCGCAGACGAACACCTGATGGGTGGCGCGCAGCTGCTCCCGTATGGTTTTCACCACCCCCATGGGCGTGTTGTAGCTTTCGGGCGTCATCAGCACGTCGTACTTGGCGCGCAGCAAATGGCTCAGGTAATACTTCATGCTGGTCTTGCCGTAGCTCCCCGTGATTCCTATGACCAGCAGGTTCGGGCAGGAGGCCAGCAGGCGCTTCGCGTCCTCGGTGTAGCGCCGTCTGCCCTCGGCCTCGATGGGGCGGTTCATGGCGTTGGCCCATATGGGCATGAAGGGGACAGCGGCGTATATGAGGCCCAGGGCGGCAGGCCACAGCAAAAACCCTTCGGCGACCCTGGGAACCCCCCGCAACTCGCCAAACACTATCACCATATCCACGGCATCCAGCTCTTTGCCGAGCAGGAAGTAGCCCGCCGCGGCCGCAGCCGCCAAAACAGCCGCCGCCATGACCGCCGCCGCGCCCAACATGCGCTTCACCCTGTCCGTTAGCGCCAACGGCTTCTTGGCGCCCTTCACGGGGCGGTTGCGGAAGCACAGGTCGGAGAAAAAAAACATCATGCCCAGCGGTAGCGCCGTCCCGCGCCAAACCGGGAACAAAATCAAAATATAATATACGAGTTTCTCCAATAATCCAGAGTCAAAGGAGTCTATCTTGAGAACACCCAGCACGAACACGTGCATGCCAATCAAAAACAGGGCCACGACCAGCGCCAAAACATGGGAACGCATGCGCTTGCGGTTAGCCTTCATCCACCTCCGATGGACTCCCCCGTCATAAGAGTTAAGCTGAAACATGTGCATGTGCCGCAACAAAGCCAGCGCCGAGGCGCAGAGGCCCGCGATGAGGCATGAGGTCACGCTTATTGTGCATACGAGGGGAGAACTTCCAAACAAACTAAAAAAATCCATTGTCAATCAATCTCCAAAAAGTATTTTACTATCTTATGAAAAGCATAGGGCTGGTCGAGAAAAGCGTAATGCCCCGCCCCTTTAAGGGCCGCCAGGCCCGCGTCGGGGATGAGGCTCTCCATCAGGCGGCCGTCCGCCAGGGGGGTCACCGGGTCGTCCTCGCCCCATATGAGCAGGGCGGGCGCCTCCATAAGCCCCAGCAGCGGGCGCAAATCCTCGTTGACGGTCTTGACCAGAACCCCTCGCATTACCTCCGAGGCGCCCGAATAATCCGACGAGCCTAGTTTTTTCCTGAACGTCTCCAAGGCGTCGGGGAACGCCGCCCGCGCCACGCCCCAGTTCAGGACTTTTTTCCCTAATTTGTAAGACCCCACCTTGAGCCTGTAGGCCAAAGACCGCTTGGGCCGAATCCCCGCGCTCCCCGTCAGCACCACCTTGTCCACGGCGAAGGGCAAATCCCTCCTGGCGCAGGTCTTGATGATGACCCGCCCCCCGAATGAGTGCCCCAGCAACACGGCCCTGCGGCAACCGAAGCCGGCGATGAAATCAACCAGAAAATCCGAGTAGGCGCCCACGTCCCAGGGCTCCTTAGGCTCCTCGCTCAGGCCGAAACCAGGAAAGTCCAGAGAGACCGCCGTGTATTTCCCCGCGATGGCGGCGGCTAGGCCGTCAAAGGGCTTCAGGCTGGAGCCCCAGCCGTGGAGCAGGAAAACATAGTCCCCCGCGCCCCTGACCTCATAATTCACTTCAAGCCCTTTGACCACAGTCCGCAAAATAATACCTCTTAAGTCTCATATATCTTTTTTATTCCGCCCATACTTATTGGGAGGGCGTCGGAAGAGAATATCCGCCAATCCGCTCAAAGTAACGGGTTAAGTGCGGATTGGCATTATATATCGTCGGGCAAACGCCAAGAAAATCAGGGCAGGCGAAACGGCGCCCTGCCCCCCGCGACAACGCCCCTGACAAAGGCGGCGCCTTTCTTCTTAGATTTCCTCTACCAGACGCGCCACCGCCTCGCGCAACACCTTCGTCTCCGCCGCCGCCGCCTCGCGGCTTTCTCCCCGCGCGGCGAAGTACACCTTCAGCTTGGGCTCGGTGCCCGAGGGCCGCGCTATCACGCTGCCGCCCCCCTCGAAAACGTATTCCAGCACGTCCGATTTGGGCAGGTCTATGGCCGTCCTGCGCCCGCTGGAAAGCTCCACCCGCTCCAAAGCCAGGTAGTCCGCCGTCTCGGCCACGGCCTTGGGGAAAAGCCCCGCCGCCGGCCGCTCCCTGAGCGCCTTCATTATGCGGGCTATCCGCTCCATCCCCGCCGCGCCGTCCATGGTGAACTCCGCCAGGGAATTTTCATAATGCCCGTACTCGCCGTAAATCTCCTCCAGCCTGTCTATGACCGTCTTGCCCTGCTCCTTGCAGTCGGCCGCCAGCTCCACCATCAACAGGCAGGCGTTCACCGCGTCCTTGTCGCGGCAATGGGTTCCCGACATATAGCCGCAGCTTTCCTCAAACCCGAAAACGTAGCGGCCTTCCTCGCCCTTCCCCTCCAGGAGGGTGATTTGCTCACCTATGTACTTGAACCCCGTCAGCACCTTGACCACTTCCGCGCCGTAGCTTTCGGCCAGAACCGCCGCCAGCGGCGTGGAGACTATGGTCATGACGGCCATGGGCCGGTCGGGCAGGGTTCCCGCCCTCGTCCTGTGCCTGAAAACCAAATCCAGCAGCAGCACGCCCACCTCGTTGCCCGTCATCTGCACGTACTCCCCGCCGTGGTAAACCGCCACGCCCAGCCTGTCGCAGTCAGGGTCCGTGCCAATGAGCAGGTCAGGGGCGCGCCCCTCCCCCTCCAGCTTGCGGCACAGCCGCAACCCCAGTTCCAGCGCCTCCCGCTTCTCGGGGTTCGGGTAGGGGCAGGTGGGGAAATTGCCGTCGGGCTCTTCCTGCTCCTTGACTATGTGGACGTTTTTAAGCCCCACGGCCTCCAAAACCCGCCGCACGGGCTTGTTCCCCGCGCCGTTCAGAGGCGTGTAGACAATGGACAGGTTCGAGAAATCCCTCTTGCCCGTCGAGAGCGCCAGCACCGCGTCCAGATAAGCCTGCTCCACATCCTCGCTGATGACGCGGATTTCGGCGGTTATCCCCGCGGCCTTCGCGGCCTCGCCCAGCTGGGCCAGCTTCTCGGCCAGAGTCCCCGAGAAATCGCCTGGGACGGCCCGCACGCCGTCGAACAGGTCCAGCCCGTCTATAAGGGCGGCTATGGCGTCGGCCTCCTCGGGCAGGCACTGCTCCCCGTGGGAATCGTAAACCTTATAGCCGTTGTATTCCTTCGCGTTGTGGCTGGCCGTCACCATGACCCCCGCCGCGCACCCGTAATGGCGGACGGCGAAAGACAGCGCGGGGGTGGGCGCCAGCTCCCTGTAAACATGCGCGCTTATGTTGTTGGCCAAAAGCACGGAGGCGGACTCGAAGGCGAAGCGCTCGGAATTTATCCTGTTGTCGTAGCTTATGGCCACCGACGGGTTCGGCGCCTTCCAAGTCTTGTTGACATGCGCCGCCAACCCCTGGGCTATGCGCCTGACCGTGTAGACGTTCATCCTGTTCGGCCCCGCGCCCAGTATGCCTCTCATTCCGCCCGTGCCGAACTCCAAATCCTTGTAAAACCTCTCGTTTATGTCGAGCAAAGCCGCGCCGTCCTCAGGGTTCCTGTCCAAGGCCCCCTTCAGCGCCTCAAGCTCCGCGCCCAGCTCCGCGTCGAGCTTAGGCTGCGCCAGCCACGATTCCAGTTGCTCCAGCGGCGTTTTACGCATGTCTGCCTCCCTTCCCCCTCGCGGGGCCTCTCCCCCGAGGGGCCTATGAAAACCGAAGCCCTATTCGCCCTATCCGAAAGCCCCCTAGGTCAGCAGCGGCACCTTGACGAACTGCCAGCCCGCCAGCGCCTCAGGCTTCTCATTTATCAGCGCCCCGACGGTCTCCGCCGCCTCCTGGCAGGCGCCCTCATCCTTAAAGAGCGCGAACACCGTCGAGCCGCTGCCGCTCATCTGCGCCCTCAAAACCCCATCAAGCCCCTGCAAAACCCGCTTGGCCACGGCTATCTCGGGATACTCGGCAAAAGCGGGCGCCTCAAGGACATTGCCCATGTACGTGGCCGCGCCCACAGGGTCATGCTCCGCCAGGCAGGTCAGAAGCGCGTCCGTGTCGGGCCGCTCCGCTATCTCCATCACGTCCAGTCGGTCATAGACCCGCGCCGTGGAAGCGGAGGCTGACGGTTTCAGCAACAGCGCCCATCCTGGGAAGGGCGGCGCCGCCCGCAGCTCCTCGCCCCTGCCCTCGCCTAGGGCGCACACCGCAGCCCGCGGCGCGTCCGCCAGGCCCAGGGACGGGTTGAGCCGCGCCTGCCCCATCATGCAGAAGGGGACGTCCGAGCCTAGTTCTATGGCCTCCGTCATGAGATACTCCAGCCACTCAGGGTCTTTGGTGCCGACGCAGGCCGACAGGCCCAAAAGCACCGCCGCCGCGTCCGCGCTGGCGCCGCCCAGCCCCGCTCCCGACGGGATGCGCTTGTGGATGGAGATATGCGCGCCCAGGGTCGCGTTGTCCTCGCCGTCCAGGCCCAGCCACAATTCATCGGGGAACTCGTCCTTGAACTCCTCCCTCAGCCGGTCAGTTATATCTATAAACAGTAAGGCGGCCCTGACGGCCAGGTTGTCCTCGCCCGCAGGCACCCCTTCCAGACAGCCGTCCTCCCCCTTCAGCTCCAGCACGACCTCGCCGCTCCTGTTCAGGCTCACGTCCACCGTGTCGAAAAGGCCCACCTGCTGCATCACGGTGCGCACCTCATGATAGCCGTCGTCTCTCTTGCATATCACGTCCAGCGAAATATTAATCTTGGCGTAAGCGTCCACGCCCACTGCGTCAAACATATTATACCTCTTACGTTCTATTTCTTGCGGGCTTTGGCCTTGGCGCCTTTGGGCCTGGTCGTCCCCTTGCGCCGCCGTTCCTCGGCTTCCTTTGCCCGCCTCTCCGCCGCGGCCTTCCTGCCCGTCAGGTACGTGCCGCCGCCTTCCGAAATCGGGCGCGGCCTCTTGACCCGTTTCAACCGCCTGCCGCCCTTGCTCGCGCCCTTCTTGGCGCCGTCCTTGGCCGAAGCCTCCGACTCCTTCTTCTTGGCGGCCATCTCAGCCGCCTTCTGTTTCTTCTTCTCTTCCTCGGCCACTATGTCCTCGACCCGCTTCCCCGTCTCCTTGGCCTTCTTGTAGGGATTCACCTTCTCCACTTCGCCGCTCTTCTTCTTCTCCTTGTCTATTTGCCTCTTAGTGGAAATCATGGTGAATATTAGCATTGCCGCGAACATCACGCCCATCAGCACCATGCTGACGGTGTTGTCGCCCTTGGTGTTCCGCGTGGTGAAACTCAGCTCCCTCGGCTCCTCCAGCGTGTTCCCCGCCGCGTCCGCCAACTCCCCCGCGATGGTCAGCGTGTACTTTTTCTCGGAGCCCAGCCCCGCCACCTTGTCCGCGGGCTCGGCGATGACCAGGATGTAATTCGGGTCCGCGTCAGTGAACATCACCTTGACGGGCACCTCGCCGTCCTCGCCCTCAAGCTTGAAGCATTTCTCGTTGTTCTCCCTCACCTCGGCGGCCGCCACGTCGCCGTCAAAATAAAGCTTTATGCCCAAATTTATCGGATAAGACCCCGTGCTTCCCTCCTTGGGGTAGTTGTCCGTCAGATTCAGTCCAGCGGCGAAGCCCGCGCAAGTGGACGCCAGCAACATCAACAGCGCGACGAGCGCGGCAACGCTAATCTTCTTCATAGTTTATTATACCTTTCCATGTTTTCTTCCTCCCCCGCAAGCCCGCGAAAAACGCCTTCATGACCTCCGCGCACTCCTCCCCCAGCACACCCGTCTCCATCTCCACCCTGTGGTTCAGCCTGTCGTCCTGGAGCAGGTTGCGAAGCGACACGCAGGCGCCGCCTTTTCCGTTCACCGCGCCTATATAAACCTTGTCGAGCCTGGCCAGCACCAGCGCCCCCGCGCACATGGCGCAAGGTTCAGCCGTGACGTACATGCTGCAGCCCGCCAGCCTCCAGCCGCCCAATGCCCCCGCGGCCATCCTCACCGCTTCCATCTCCGCGTGGGCGGTCGGGTCGCGGGCCGCCTCGACGCGGTTGCGCCCCCTGCCTATGACCAGCCCGTCCTTCTCCACCACGGCGCCCACGGGAACCTCCCCCGCCGCCGCCGCCAGCCTGGCCTCCGCCAGCGCCTCAACCATAAAACGCGTGTCAGCCCCGCCCGCGCCCATATCCATAAAAGCCTCCCAAAACGCCCGCGCCGCCCGAAGCCCCCGCCCCCGCGCGGGCCCGCGCCGCCCGAAAACGCCTCAGCCCCGCGAAATCACCTTCCCCAGGAACGCCTTGACGCGGGGATGCTCGGGATTGACGAAAATATCGTCAGGGGCGCCCTCGGCCACGATGCGCCCGTCGTCCATGAAGATGACCCGGTCGGAAATCTCCCTGGCGAAACCCATCTCATGGGTGACGATGACCATGGTCATGCTCTCGGCCGCCAATTGCTTTATCACCTCCAGCACCTCCCCGATAAGCTCGGGGTCCAGCGCCGAGGTGGGCTCGTCGAAAAGCATTATCTCAGGCTCCATGGCCAGCGCCCTGGCTATGGCCACCCGCTGCTGCTGCCCGCCCGACAACTGGCCGGGATAAGAGTCCTTCTTGTCCGTCAGCCCCACCTTGGCCAGCAGCTCCATCGCCTTCCTCTCCGTCTCGGCCTTGTCCGCCTTTTTGACGGTCAGCGGCGCCTCCATCAAGTTCTCCAGCGCCGTCTTGTGAGGAAAAAGGTTGAAATTCTGGAACACCATCCCTAGCCGGCTGCACACCGCCAGCACTTCCTTGCTCTTTTTGTACACAGCGTTGCCGTTCTTGTCCGCCTGGGCGATGAACTCCCCCTCGAAGCTGATGCTGCCGCGGTCCGCCGCCTCCAGATGGTTCAGGCAGCGCAAAAGCGTGCTTTTCCCCGAGCCCGACGGCCCTATGACGGACACTATCTCCCCCCGGCTCACCGTCAGGTCTATGCCCTTCAGCACATTCAGCTTCCCGAAGCGCTTATGCAGATTCTCAACCCTTATTATTTCTTCCATCTATACCGCCGTCCATCCTGGTCCGCCGCCGGCCGCCGCGTCCCGAAAACCCGCCGCGCCCAAAACAGCCCCGTGCGCCACGCCGCCTGGGCCTTCCCCGCCGAAGGCCCGCCCGCGTCAGCTTTTGTAGTAGGCGAAACGCTTCTCCAGAACCCTGAACACCTGCATGATGGCGAAGGTCAGGCACAGATATATGGCCGCCGCCACCAGGAAGCTGTCCACCCGCGCGTCCCTGGCCACGGTGACCTGGGAGTTGCGCAATATCTCCGTCACGGTTATCACGGAGCAGAGCGCGGTGTCCTTGATCAGGGTGATGGCCTCGTTGCCCATGGGCGGCAGAACCACCTTCACCGCCTGGGGCAGAACCACCCGCCGCATGGTCTGCCAGGGGCTCATGCCCAGCGCCTTAGCCGCCTCGTACTGCCCCTTGCTGACCGACTGTATGCCCGAACGGAATATCTCCGTGAAATACGCCCCGTAATTGATGCTGAACGCCATGAAGGCGGCGCTCAGCGGCTTAAGCTGTATGTACCCACCCGTCATGGCCGTGAGGCCGTAATAGAAGAACACCAGCTGCAACAGCAGCGGCGTGCCCCGAAACAGCCAGGTATAGGCCCAAATCACCGCCCGCAGCGCCTTGAACCGACTGATTTTCCCTATGGCGCAGATAATGCCCAAGGGTATGGAAAAAACAAGGGTAACAACGTATATCTGAAGCGTTACCCCTGTCCCTTTCATAATGAAAAATGTGATCTTGGAGAGATAATCAAAATCCATCGCGCGTACCGCCGCCTTTCGCGGCAACCCCCGCCGCGCCCCGAGGGAATCCCCTGGCGGGCCGACGGGCGGGGTTTCGGGGGAATCCCCCTTATTCTTCAAGCTCCTTCAGCTCTTTCTGCGTCAGCTTGTCCTTGTCCCTGATGACGATGTTGTTCTCGAACCAATTGGCGCAAATCGCGTCAATGCTGCCGTCGGACTGCATGTCGTCCAGCGCCTTGTCAATGGCCGCGGCCAGCGCCTTCGCGCCCTTCCTGCAGCCGATGCCGTAATACTCCTCGGACAGGCTCTCGTCCAGTATCCTGAAAGTGTCGGGCATCTTCGTCATCTCGTACTCGATCAGCACCTTGTCGCCGGCGATGGCGTCCACCCTGTCGCTGATGCGCAAATCCATCAGCGCCGTCTGGTAGTCGTTGTAGGACTTCAAGTCAGCCAGGGACGACCTCAGGGCCTCGTCGCCGTTCACCACGTCCTCCGCCGCGCTGGCCGCCTGGCAGCCGAGGGTCTTGCCCTCCAAATCCGCCAGCGTGTTGATGGGCGCGTCCTTCTTGACGGCGACCACCTGCTGGTTGTTCAGGTAGGGCTTGGTGAACTCCACCTGCTCGTCGCGGCTGGCCATGATGGTGTAGCCGTTCCAAATCACGTCGATGTTCCCGTTGATGAGCTCCAGCTCCTTGTTCTCCCACACGACGGGCTTGACTTCCAGCTCCACGCCCAGCTTTTCGGCCACGCCTCTGGCCAGGTCTATGTCAAAGCCCACTATCTCGCCGCTCTCGTCGCGGAACCCCATGGGCGGGAAGCTGTCGTCGCAGCCCAGCGTCAGCTTGCCCTTCTCCGTTATCTCCTTCAATGAGTTGTCCGCGCTGGAGCCGCCGCCCTGCCCGCAGCCCGTCACCGCCAGCAGCGCCGCCAGCAGCGCCGCCAATAATTTCAAATTTTTTCTCGCCGTCCTGTTCATGAACGTTCTCCTCCTTTTTGTTTTCCGTCTTCCAATAGGCAACCCGCCGCCCGAAGGCCCCCAAAAAACCGCGCGCGCAACCCTGCGGGGGTTTTTGGGCTCCTCCATGGATTTCCTCTTACGATTCCCTCTTATAGGTTATAAGATCCTCGGCGATCTCGTAAGCCGCTATGGACACAGGTTTTTCCGTGTCTTCCTCGGTCAGGACCGCCTTGCCTTCTATCAGGTCCCTGGCTCTTTTAGCGGCCAGAATCACCAAGGTGTATCGGCTGTCGGCCTTTTCTCTTATCACGTTTATCGATGGATATAGCACTGTTAACCCTCCTTTTTCGCAAATCTCGTGCCCCTTAATCCGCTTCAAGGCAACATTTTAAACGCGGATTAGTGTTAGGGCCATCGGCCCGGACGCGGGACGCCCGCGCCAAAAGGCATAGGGCTACCACGGCCGCCAACCGCATGACGCCCTACAATATTATAGAATACACCAAATCGCGGTTGAATACAAGGGGGGGGGGTGGGCTTTCACCATGCCCTTCGCCCGCCGATAAGATCTATACGTACCTTTTTTTAATTCCGCCAAAACTATCGGGCGGATGCCGGAAGATAGCACCTGCTCATCCGCTTCAAGGCTACATTTTAAATGCGGATTAGCATCATTACTGAAACTCCGACTCTCTGTAATATCCGGAATCGAACAGAACCTCTTTATAGTTGTCCGCCGTGCAGACCACAGGCCCGCACAGGTAGGAGGGAATAACGCCGGTGCCGTTGTCGTAGGTCTCGGCGTCGTTGATCTCAGGCTCTTCGCCCCTCATGATGGACTCTGTCATGGCCACCACCCTGTTTGCCAGGGTACGGGTGTCCTTTAACAATGACATGCTCTGAAGCCCCGCCAGCATGTTACTCAGGCTTTGAAAGTCGCAGTCCAGGCCGGTCAGTATCGGGAAGTTGTCCTTCGTGTAGCCCGCGTTCACCAACGCGTTGGTCACGCCCTGAGCCGTGTAGTCGTTGGCGGCCCACACCGCGTCCAGCTTCTTCCCGTTGGGGCCGTAGCCCACGGACGAGATTATGTTCTCGTACCTGGACTGAGCTACTTCCGTGTCCCTGCCCGCAGTGGCGACCTGCTCAAACGTTGTCTGCCCGGAAGGGATGACCAGCTTGCCGCTGTCGATGTAGGGCTGGAGGACTGACATGGCGCCGTCGAAGAATAAATAGGCGTTGGCGTCCCCAGGTTCGCCGCTGACCAGCTCGATGTTGAATGGACCCGCGCCGCTCTTCAACCCGAGCTGTTCCTCGATGTACTCGCCCTGCTTCACGCCGACCAAGAAATTGTCGAAGGTGACGTAGTAGCTGACCGCGTCGGTGTCCATGATGAGACTGTCATAGGCGATGACGGGTATGTTCTTTTCCTTGGCGCCTTCCAGCACCGTGGTCAAGGAATTGCCGTCGATGGCCGCGATGACCAGAACCGCGCAGTTTCCCGCGATCATGTCCTTGATCTGGCTCACCTGGGTGGCGATGTCGTAGTCGCCGCCGTACTGGAGATCAACTTCATAGCCCGCCGCCTCGAAAGCCGACTTCAACTGGATTCCAGGCTGGATATAGTCACCCAGTCGAAGGGTACGCATGGATATGCCTACCTTTGCCGAAAAACCCGCCCCCGCCCCGCCGGAAGCGTCGCCCTCCTCGGCCTGCGCGGTCGCGCCGCTTTCCTCGTCAGGCTTGGGCCCGCCGCCGCAGGCTCCCAGGGTTACGGCCACAAACATGGCCAGCGCGAAAGCTAATGTCCTCTTTAAGCTCGGCTTGTTCATGTTGTTTCTCCTTCCTCTTATATCGCATGTATCACATACGCGAAAGAAACAGCGGATCCCATGACGGCTTGCAGGTCGGAACTCATTCGCCTGAAGGCGGGACGCCGCGCCTCACCCCCGTTCCTTCCGTAGCGCCGCGAAACTGCGGTCGTACTTCCTCTCAGCCTCCTCAGAAAAGAAACACGCGGGGAACTGCCCCGCCTCGCGGTGGTGCGCCACGCACTCGCAG
>JAIRPE010000085.1 GCA_031257175.1 Eubacteriales Family XIII. Incertae Sedis bacterium
AAAATTATTCCATATTATACAAGTTTCACACGCAAAGAAGAGCCCCTCGCGAAAAAACGTCGAAACCTTGCCGTTTTTTCGTGCAAATTCAACCGCATGTCCTCGATATCATCCAAAAAATTAACAAAATTTAACTCTTCATATTGACAAAAACAATCGTCTCATATATAGTATTCAATAGTAGGTTGCATAATAACGGCTCGTGGGCGGGGCGACCGCTTTTGGGCGCCTCTGTGCCGTGAACCAACCACAAAACATATTGCTCCGCCGACTAAACATCGCGCGTTCGCCGGTCTTTTTTCCGTCGGGCCGCATGGGCGGAACCCGCTGATACTCCCGGTATCAACGGAACCCGCCGCCTTGTCCGACGGAAAAGATCCGCGACGAAGTGGTTTTGGCGCGACATTTAGTCGGTGGAGCAATAACAGCCCATTTATTTTGCCATGACGGCCAAGACGCGGCGCCGCCAAAGCGCCCGCCGCCCGCGGCAGGGGCGGAGAAAGCCCCGCTGCAGGGTGGCCGTCGTAAAACGGAGGTGTTCTTATGCACAAAATCACTCGCAAAAAAACTTTGGCCCACGTATGCGTATGGGCCCTGATCGTCGTCATGCTCGTCGGATTCGCGCCCTCGGCCGCGTTCGGCGTCGTGGCGACGAAAAACACCACATTCCCGGGAACCTTGAACGGGGTGGCCACGGTCAGCACCGGGGCTGACTTCGTTAAGGCCGCGGCCGACTCGGCCGTGACCAAGATCGTGCTGGCGGAGGACATAACCTTCGACGACTTCCAGCGCTTCGAGCGAAAGACGGCAAGCGGCCTCGTTATCGACGGCGCGGGCGGCGTCGGCAGGTACGGGCGCCCCTTCCGCCTCGCCGTCACGAAAAGCGCGGCCTGGGACTGCCCCGCCGACCCCACGGGCTACGTGTCGCTGGAGTTCCGCAACTTCAAATCCGTCACATTCCAAAACCTGACCCTTTACGGGGAGGCGTTCAACGGATTCGCTTACAGCCAGAAGGCCATCGACTTCACCTTCGACCGCGTCTCCTTTGACGGCCCGGCGCTGGCCATAGTGAAGAATTGCCTGAAAAGCTACGGCTACGCCCATGTGACCATAAAAGACAGCGACATAAACCTCAGAGGGCGCAACCCCAAGCTCAAGACCGACCTTTGCTACCTCTACCCCTCGGAGGCCGTGGAGATAGGCTTTGGCGACGTCATACTGGACGGCGCGGTGAACATCACGAAAACCCCCACCGCCCTGAAGCGGGATCTGGATTTAGACCATGACGAGATATTCTATTTCAGGGAAAAAGAGGGCAACGTCATAGTCAAGCCGGGCGCCTCGGTGAACATCCTCAACAAATCCGACGCCCTGAAGAGCTGCTACTGGTCGGGGCTGATTTACAAAGGCTGCTGCCTGGCGGATTTGGGGCTTATCATAGGCGAGGGCGCCACCTTCAATTTCGAGACCGACGGCGGCATCGTGACTGAGAACGGCATTAAGAGGTTCGACGTGGCGTCCGGCGCCGACGTCAGCTTCCTCGTCAACGTGCCCCACAACAAGGCCGGCCGGGCCTCTCTGGCCGCCTGCGACAACGGCTCCTACTTCCGTTCCGAGAACATCAACGTGGCGCCTGGCGCTAAGGTGGACTTCGTGGTGAGGGGCGACACCCTCTACGCCGCCGAGGCCGTCGTGGGCGTCAACAGCCTTAGCGTGGGCGAGGACGCCACCTTCAGGGTGGTATCCCCCGACAACACCGTGGGCAACACTGTTCTGAGGCTCCACGGCAGCAAGCCCAGCATCTATTTCGACAGGCCCGAGGAAGTCCTGCTGTACAATGGCAACAAGACCGCCACAAAGAAATCCACCATCGTGGCGCTGGCGGCCGCAGGCGCCTGCGAGGGCGGCGACTGCGCCTTGAAGGACATCGACTTCACCTTCGTCGGCTCCGGCGTCAGGACGTGGCCCAACACCGCCAACGTCGTCCAAATCCTGGACTACAGCGCCTGGACGCTGGACCTCTCAGGCTCCAAAGTCTGGACCACCGGCACCCGCAGCAAGGCATTCACCCTGAAAGCGGGCATCAACAAGACCAACGGCAACCTGGTCAAGCCCACCGTGGACAACGTGGCAGACCTGCTGGCCTTCGGCTCCCCCAGCCCCGCCGACCCGAGCCAGGGCATACTGACCTTCGGCGACAAGAGCGTGGTGCAGTTCAACGGCTCCGCGGCCCCGCGCCCGCGCAAAATCTACATCGAGTACGCCAACGTAGTCAACTCGCGTGATATCGATGGATGGGAGAGCTTGAAAGAAACCGTGGTGGTGGAAGGTGACGGCGTGGCGCCCGTCGTTTACAATTTCGACCTGGACAAGTACGCGTACACGGGCAGGGACTTCAGGTTTAATTTGTACGACAACCCCAATCGCAGGCCTGACGGGCCTCCTGTCGGCACGATGGAGTGCCTGGAGGCGCGGCCTGATTACCTTAATCCCGAGACGGGCGACCCGCGGGTGACCGTGGCTCTGGACGAAGCCGCCCGCGTCGGCACGCTGACCATCTATCCCTATAAGGGCGCCTATCCCGGCGAGGATTCCGCCGCGCCACTGCAGTTGTGGTACGCGTTGTGGACGGATGACGTAAAGCCTTGGTATTGGTATTCAGAGACGGAATAAGCGAGACAATTCCTCGTGCCAGCCCGCATTCAAAACCTTACCTTGAAGCGGATTGGCAGACGCTATCCTCCGTCGTCCGCCCAATAGTTTTGGGCGGGATTTAAAAAAGGATAGGCGTCATAAAGGCAAGCATCCCCGCGAAAGCGGGCGCCGCCCCCCGAGCCATGGGGGGCGGCGTTGTTTTTTGCCGCCTTGGCGAATTCAGCTTCGCCTCGCGAAAAAATTCGACGAACACGATTAAAATTTGGGCGTCAGTCACACCCTCTCCGAGCGCAGTTGATTTGAGGTAAAATATCCATAAAACATCCCGTGATTCTTGTTTGAAAATTTACGATAATACATAGTCAAAAAATAGATCATGGCGAAAAAAAGGCCAAAAATCAGCGTTTTTTTGTAGTCATATATTGAATATATGTATTTTAGTTACAAAATATGATACCCGAGGAAACTTATCTATATTGACAAAACTATCTCAATACCGTATAGTTTTAATTATAGAACTGCGCGATTTCACTGAATGAGCCGCGCAGTTTGCATGTTCGCCGCCCCAAGCCCCACAGGGCCGGCGCCACGCGCCCTCGGCGCGTTCTAGTTTGATGAGGGGGGCTTCTAAAAGCTTGCCGTTCGTCACTGTCCAAGGATTTTTCCCGTCGAGCCAGGCGGCAGGTTCCACCGACGCTTGTCAGCGCCGCGTGACGGGGAAAAGCCTGTCGGCGATGCGGCGGGGGTTTTTAGAAGTCTCCCTGAGGGTGGCCCCGGCGGGCGTTCGGATGTTGCTCCCGAATCCCGCGAGGCCGCCGAAAAGGAGGATTTTACAATATGTTTAAGACAAACGGCAAAAAAACACTTTCCCGAGTCGGCGTCTTGGCGCTGGCGTTGATTATGACTGCCACCGCCATGGGCGGCAGCGTTTTCGGCGCCGCCAAGACCACTCGTGGCGGCACTTTTAACGGCGCCGTGGACGGCGTGGCCACGGTAGCCACGGCCGCCGACTTCGCCAAAGCGGCGGCGGACTCGACGGTCAGCAAGATCGTCCTGGCCGCCAACATCACTTTCGACGAGTTCCAGGCGTTCGACAGGACTGTTCTCAGCAACTTGGTCATAGACGGCTCCAAGGGTCTCTCCGGCGCGGAGGGCAAGCCCTACATGCTGAACGTGACCCGCAGCGACTCCTGGGTCAGCGAGGGGGAACCCTCGGGCCACGTCTCGCTTGAGTTCAAGAAATTCAAGAGCGTGACGTTCCAGAACATCCGCCTGAAAGGCGAGGCGTTCAACGGCTTCGTCTACAGCAACCTGGCCACCGACTTCCTGTTCGACAATGTCTGCTTCGACGGCCCGGCGCTGGCCATGGTCAGAAGCGCGGAAGCGAAGGGCTACGCCCGCGTGACCATCAAGGACAGCAAGCTGAACCTGAGGACCAGGAACAGCGGAGCTAATTATCTTTATCCCTCCGAGGCCGTTGAGATAGGCCACGGTGACGTCATCCTCGAGGGCGAAGTGACCATCGTCAAAGAGCCCGGAGAAAAGGACGATTTGGATCACGACGAGATTTTCTATTTCAAAAAAGAGACGGGCAACCTGATAGTGGCGCCGAACGCGAAGGTTGAGATCAAAAACCTGTCCAGGGCGGCCACCAGCGACTATTGGTCCGGCCTGATTTACAGGGTGGGCTCTAATTGCAACATCAACTTTATCGTCAAGGAAGGCGCGGACTTCTACTTCCACACGGACGGCGGCGTCTTGACGGAACACGGCATAAAGACCCTCAGCGTGGCCGAGGGCGCCAACGTGAAGCTCAGCGTCAACGCGAAATATAAAGCCTCTCTTACCTCCGTTGACTCTCAGGGCTCATACCTGAGGGCCGACGAGATCATCGTGGCGCCGGCGGCGCGCCTGGACGTCATCGCCACCAACAAGGGCGTCAGCCCCAACAACAAGGCTAAGTACGAAAAAGAGGCAGTGGTGGGCGTGAATCTGCTCAAGGTCGGAAAGGACGCCACCTTCAGAGTGGCGTCGCCCGACAACACCGTCCGCCAGGTGGCCCTGAGGATACACGGGAACGCGAACCCCGCCATCCAACTGGACAGGCCCGAAGAGGTTCTGCTCTACAACGGCAACAAGACCGCTCCTGCCATGGCCTTGAAGGCGGGCGACCGCAATGGCGGCAACGCCCAGAATTTCGGCATCGAGTTCGTGGGCGCGGGCATTAGCGCCTGGTCTTCCGCAGGCAAGGTCGCCATAGACGAGAACACCTGGGAGGTTGACCCCGCAGGCGCCTCCGTCTGGAGCACGGGCCTGCGCGACAAGACCTTCACCTTCAAGACGACCATCGACAAAGGGAACGGCAACCTGACCAACTCCAGCGTCACCGCCGAGAACGGCGTGACCCTCAGCGACGTCAGCCCCGCCGACGGCGTCAACGGCTTAAAGACCCTCAACGACAAGAGCGTCATCCTCTTCAATGGCTTCACCGCCCCCAAGACCCTCGAGACGAAGCAGGTGAGGCTCAACCTGATCTCCAAGTACATCCTGGACAAATGGCACAACGTGCCCGAAGACCTCTGGATTAAAGACTTTGTGGATTTCGAGGCGAACGGCGTTGACCCCATCGTGTACAATTTCAAAACATACGGCCAGAACGGCCGCGGCAATGACTACGGCCCGCATCCCGCCCATCCCGAGTTGGGCGTTTTCAAGAGCAACCTTTACGACAGGCCGCAGAACGAAAGGTTCCCCGGCCGCGCCTCCCTGGGCACGGTGGAAGGCATCAAAGCCCTCGCCGACAAGTGCGGCGGCAGCTACTCCATCACAGGCTTCGGGAACGACTTCACCCTGGTTCTCTGGCCCAACGCCCAGGGCGTGTATCCTGGCGAGGACGGCAGCCAGTTGGTCATGTACTACGCGCTGATGACCGAAAAGCCCTACAAATACGGCGCCCGCTACCCTGTATACATGACTGAGGAAGAGACCGCGCCCACGAAGAATGTGAGACTCAACATAGTCTCCAAATACATCCTGAACACTTGGGACGAAGTGCCCGAAGACCTCTGGATTAAAGACTTTGTGGATTTCGAGGCGAACGGCGTTGACCCCATCGTGTACAATTTCAAAGCATACGGGCAGAACGGCAGGGTCGAGAACCACGTGGAGCACCCTAAAAATTCTGAGTTGGGTCTTTTCAAAAGCAACATACACGACAGGCCCAAGTCCGAATGGGCGCCGGGCCGCGACTCCGTGGGCACCGCTGACAGCATTCGCGCCCTCGCCACCCAGTGCGGCGGCAGTTACTCCATCAGGGGAGAAGGGGACGCCTTCACGCTGACCCTCTGGCCCAACGACCAGGGCATGTACCCCGGCGAGGACGGCAGCCCGCTGGTCATGTACTACGCGCTGATGACGGCGCAGCCGTACAAGTACGGCCTCCGCTACCCGGTCTACACCACCGTGAGCGAAAAATAGGCTTTCGCGCCCGAACGACCCGATAGTTTGGCATAGACGCGAAAAAACCGCCCTTCGGCCGGCCGAGGGGCGGTTTTCTTTTTTCTGCGGGGGCCCGGAAAATCCCCCTATATGTTCAGCATGTACGCCTGTTGGCCTCGCTGAACCTCCGCGCCGTCCAGCAGATCCTGCACGCTTATGCCGCTCAGGCACTCGCGCAGGGCTGCGCTCAAGGGCGCGTAGACCACGTCGCCGAGGGCCAGCTCCAGTTCGGGCGCGGCGTCCCTCACCGTCTCCTCCGTCTGCTCGCTCAAGCCCGTCTCCAGCGTGTTGAGTATGTCCCAAACCGTGAGGGACGACGGCGACGAGGACAACTGGTAGCCGCCCCTGGGCCCCTTCTCCGAGACCAGTATCCCGTCCTTTTTCAACTGGGAGAACACCTGCTCCAAGTAAATGCGGGATATGCCCAGTTCCTCTGAAATACTGCTGACGGTCACGTTCTCCCTATTGCGCGCCCTGGCCGCTATGACAGTCACCGCAGCGAGCGCGTAACGCCCTTTCACTGAAATCCTCATATGCTTCGCCTCCGTCGCGGCCCCAAGCCGCGCTCCAAACACGAATCCCGCCTCGAAGGGGACGGTTCCCTCCGCCGTGGCGTCCCGCTCGCGAGACGAAGGGTCGCCGCGCCCCGCGCGGGATTTCGTTCATCCTTCCTATATTATACAATGCGGAGGGGGATACGTCAATAAAACATATATGTTTTGTATCATATTTATGCCCCGTCAGAATTCTTGGCAAAATTATCCGATAATTTTTATGGGAAATACCAAATTCCCTGTTGACAAAGGGAAAACCCTGGGGTAAAATGTTAATAACAGATATACCATATATATTTTATATGGAACAGAGACGTGAGGCAGGCAACCACGCGTTTGGGACGGCGCCCGATTCTGGCCATGGGCGGAGGCGCGGCAATTGCGGCCTAAAAAAATCGAGGAGGACACGGATATGCCAAGAATTGCGGAAAGCCTGACGGAGCTAATCGGCAAGACCCCATTGCTGAGGCTGAAAAACTACGGTAAATCAAAGGGCCTGGGGGCCAGCATCATCGGCAAGCTGGAATATTGGAACCCGGCGGGCAGCGTCAAAGACAGAATCGCCAAGGCCATGCTGGACGACGCGGAAAAGAGGGGGCTTCTGGGTGAAGGTTCGGTCATCATCGAGCCGACCAGCGGCAACACGGGCATCGGCCTGGCCGCCGCCGCCGCCGCGAAGGGCTACAGAATCATTCTCACCATGCCCGAGACCATGAGCGTGGAACGGCGCAAGCTGCTTCAGGCCTATGGGGCGGAGCTGGTGCTGACGGAGGGCGCCAAGGGCATGAAGGGCGCCATAGCCAAGGCGGACGAGCTGGCCGCGGAGACGCCCAAGTCTTTCATCCCCGGCCAGTTCGTCAACCCGGCCAACCCACAAATCCATAAGGAGACCACAGGCCCCGAGATATGGGAAGACGCCGGCGGCCAAGTGGACGTGTTCGTGTCGGGCGTGGGCACGGGCGGCACCATAACAGGGGCGGGCGAATACCTCAAGGCCAAGAACCCCAACATCAAAATCGTCGCCGTGGAGCCTGCGGACTCCCCCGTCCTGACGGAAGGAAAGGCCGGCCCCCACAAAATCCAGGGCATAGGCGCGGGCTTCGTGCCTGACACCCTGAACACGGCCATATACGACGAAGTCATAACGGTCAAAAACGAGGACGCCTTCAAGACAGGAAGGGAAATAGCCAGATCCGAGGGCCTGCTGGTAGGCATATCCTCAGGAGCCGCCGCCTGGGCCGCCACGGAGCTGGCAAAAAGGCCGGAGCTGGCCGGCAAGAACATAGTGGTGATCCTCCCCGACACCGGCGAGCGCTATCTGTCCACGCCTTTGTTCGAGGAGCAGTAGGGTTCGGGAAAAAGCAGAGGTTTTGAACCCCCGCCAGGGGTTTTGCCG
>JAIRPE010000087.1 GCA_031257175.1 Eubacteriales Family XIII. Incertae Sedis bacterium
ACGTGTAACGCCCATCCGCGCTCAAAACGCTGCCTTAGAGCGGATTGGTTGGCGGACACTATCCTCCGACGTCTGCCCAATGGTTTTGGGCGGGGGTAAAAAAAGGGGTAAGCGTAAGAAGGGCGAGGGGCGGGAGATCGGGGGGATCTCCCGCCCCTCGCTCGTGTGAGGTGGGAACCGACTTTCGCGCGGAGCCAGTCACGGAAAGGCGCTAGTCATAGTATTTCACTGCGGCCTCTTTCCTCTCAAAGTCTATAAATGTCTGAAACCCTTTAAAATTCTCGTCCTGATCCCATATCTCGGCGAATGAGGGCACGACCTCCATTAGGATTTCCGTTTCCGTGTGCGGGTAAGCCGTGTAGCTCTTGTCCCAGTATTCCTTATAAAGCCGCTCGAACACCCGCCCCGGCTCGTCCGTCACCTTGCCGAGGTTCACCGCGTCGCCTTCCACCTGGACGCCGCCGACGCATATCGCCGTCTTGGGGTTCTCCAGCAATTGGCGGGTCTTGGGGAAATTCACGTCGGTCTTAAAGAAAATCCTCCCCTCGCGGAAAATGCCGCTGACGTTGCGCACAGTCACGCGCCCGCCCGCGCAGGCCCCTACGGCCATTATTTTGCACGGGCCCAGTTTCTCGAACATGCTGGCCACCGCCTCTTCATAGGGCACGGGCCTCCCTTCCGTCTCAGCGCCCATCGCCGTCACCTCCAGCCCAGATGCTTAAGCATTTTCACCAAACGGTTGTAGACGACGAACACCAGGAACGCGGCCACGCCGTTTTTTATGATGTTGAACGGCAAAATCCCCAGCATAACTAAGGACATCTTGCTCTTCACGTAAGGGTTCACCGCCGCGACCATGCCGATGATTTTGTCCACATCCAGCCCGTACAGGTTCGCGTACAGCGGGAATATGAGGTAGATGTTCGCGAAGCAGGCCACCACGGCGGTTATGGCCGTCGCGGAAATCATGCCAATCAGCGCGGTTCGCTTGGTTCTCTTGGTGTTGTAGATAATCCAGGCGACGAGTATGAGGCAGCAACTCAGCATGAAGTTGATGATTTCGCCCGTGAAAGCGGAGCCCGTGCCCACCGTGGCCATTTTTATGAGCAGTTTGATAAGGACAATGAACACGCCGGGCACCGGGCCCAGCAGGAACACGCCTATCAATTCGGGCACGGCGGCGAAGTCGAAGTCCATAAAGGGCGGCATGAACGGCAGGGGGAAACGGATGAGCATAAGCAGATACGACAGCACCCCGAGCAGGGCTATCGTGGTCAGCTCCTTCACGGAAAACAGGCTTTTGCGGGAAGCCGCCCCCTTGGCGCCGCTCGCGGCGGCCCTGGCGGCAGCCACTCCGACCCCTTGGCGCGCCGAGTCGATATTCGCCCGCATCGCGCCCGCATCCGCGGCAGTTGGCAAGTCTTTGGCTCTTGTTTGTTCTTTCATTGTCTTTCACCTCCGTAATAAATAGTAAAAATGTAGTGTTGGGGTTTTTATGAAAGAGCGCAAAAAACCCTGAATTATTTCTAATTCAGGGCGAATCCTCGAAAACCGAAACCCTCTGAAGCCACGCGCCCACGTCTCGCTCGGACGCCGCGCGGCCTGGTCAAGTTCCTGCCATTGCTCTTTCGTTTCTCTCATCCGGACTATACCGTCGGTGTCGGATCATCGCGCCGCAACTGCGCGCCGACTCCTGCCTTTCGGCTCGCGGACTCGTAGCCCCGGCAAAACGCCCATGCGCCTCGCCCTGCTCTTCACCGCCGGTGGGGAATTCCACCCCGCCCCGAAACTGATTTAGTTGTCCGCCGCCACGTCAGACGGGCGACCTATATATAACTATACACCGTGTTTTGACGGTTGTCAATGCCTAACGCCATCTTGACGGTGTCAAGTTGTTGTGGATGGGGACGAGAATCTTTTTTAAACGCCCCGTTCCCATGGCAATTTTTGCTAACTGATTTTTCTTCTTTTCCCCAGCGCGTCGAGGGCGACCCTTTCCGCGTCCTTATTAGCCGCTCGATCCGCCGCATGAGCCCTGGGCACGACGGCAACTTGGGCCCCGCCCTTTTTCCCCTTTGCCGCCTCACGGCGATTTTCCTTAGGGCGGTTGCTTTTTCGCGGCTTTATGATAGAATAGTCTTGTCCAAGGGGAATTCGCTTCCGGAGGTGAGGTTGCTATGCGGGCTAAGGACGGCGTTTTGGCGTTGCTTGAAAATAACAGGGGACGCAGCGTTTCGGGCGAGGAGATGGCGCGGGCGCTTGATATTTCGCGCAACGCCGTCTGGAAGGCGATAAACGAGCTGAAGAAGGACGGCTACAAGATAGAGGCCGCCACCAACAAGGGCTACTGCCTGCGCGAGGACAACGACATACTGTCCGTCCAAGGGATGGCGCCTTTTTTGTCCAGCAGGGGGGCGGCGGCTGACGTCAAGGTGTACTCTTCTTTGGCGTCCACCAACGAAACGGCGAAGGAGATGGCCTTGACGGGGGCGGGGCACGGGACTGTGGTCATCGCCGATTGCCAGACCACGGGCAGGGGGCGGTATGACCGACGGTTCTACTCGCCGCCCGATAGCGGCATCTACATGAGTTTCGTCCTGCGCCCCGAGGGAAGCCCCTTCGAAGCGCCGACCCTGGTCACGGCCTTCGCGGCAGTGGCGGTGTGCGAGGCGATACGGGCGGTCTCGTCGAAAACGCCCCTTATAAAATGGGTCAATGACATCTATTGCGACGGCAAGAAGATATGCGGCATTCTGACCGAGGCGGTCACGGATTTCGAGAGCGGGCGGATAGGGTGGATAGTCGTGGGCGTGGGTCTGAATTTCAGCGCCCCCAAGGACGCGTTCCCCGAAGACCTGCTGGGGACGGCCGGCCCGCTTTTTTCGGAGGGCGGCGGGGCGCCGACGAGGAATAGGCTGGCCGCCGAGATTATCAACAGAATTTTGGATTCCGACGGATATCGCAGGGAAGAGATGCTTGAGAAATACAGGAGTTTTCTGTTCATCCTGGGCCGCCAAATCCAAGTGGTCGCGGCGGACGGCTCCTACGCGGCCACGGCCATCGACATCGACGGCACGGGGCGGCTCATAGTGGAGACGGGAGACGGCGGGCGCCGCGTCCTGTCCCACGGGGAAATCAGCATACGTTGCTGAGGCGGTTTCACATTGTCACCCCAATACTAATTTTTAGTTGACAGTCCTTCCGCGACATGATATGATGATTCAGTGGAAAATTAAAGGAGACGCCACGAGGGGCAGGGGGCGCGTCTGGCGCTGAGACGCGCTTGGGACGCCTCGTCGGGGCGTACGGGCGGGCGCTGTTTCCCGTCGTCCTCCCGGTGTTTTCCGGCGGAATTTTTTAGCGGAATTTGTGTTGTACGAGGAATAGCGTGAAATTAAGGAGGCGCGGCTATGGAAGCAAGCACTGCGGTGGAAATGGATAAGAACAAACCAGAGAAAAACAAACGGAGGAAGATGTCCGTGCAGGATATGTGCCTTATCGGGATTTTCACGGGGATAATATGCGTTTTGGGGCAGATCAGCATCCCCATGCCCTACGGCGTGCCCATGACGCTCCAGACCTTCGCCGTCCCCCTCGCGGGGGTCATGCTCGGGGCGAAAAGAGGGGGCATAGCCACCCTGATATACGTGATTCTCGGCGCGATAGGAGTCCCCGTGTTCGCGGGCTTCACGGGAGGGTTCGGCCACATAGCCGGCCCGACGGGCGGTTTCATCCTCTCCTTCCCCCTCATGGCCGTGGCCGCGGGGATAGGCGCGGGCGCGGGCAATAAGGTCTGGCTGGCTGGCGGGCTGGTCGTGGGCGCCGTGGTCAACTACCTGTGCGGAATGTTCATGTTCAGCCTGGTCACGGCCAACAACCTGGTATTCGCCTTCACCGCCTGCGTGTTGCCCTTCATCCCCACCTCCATCATCAAAATCGTGCTGGTGGCCGTTCTGGGCGCCAACGTCAAGAAGGTCTTGGCCAAGCGGGGGCTGGCGGTATAGACGCGGCGGACGACAGTATCGGGGCGCGGCGGACGCGCGGACGTGTTCTGGTGGGACGCGGGCGGCGTGTCCCATCCCGTGGGGCGGGCTTTCAGGCCCGCCTTTTTTATGCCCGCCTCAGGCCAGGTTCCCGTTGGGGCGCGCCCCAGCGGGCGGTCATGCTCCTGCGGACGAAGCGGACCCCCGGCAGGCGACCCATGCCCCAACGGACGGCCACGCTCCAACGGACATCCCAAGCTCCCGCAGACGAAGCAATCCTCGGCGGACGGGCCGCGCTCTCATATGCGAAACAATGTTATGTTCTACTGGTTCTCTGCTCCCAAAATCCCTTCGCGCGCGCCCGTGCGAAAAACTGCTGTCGGCCATTAATAAAACAATGTTATGTTACATTCAGCCCTGCCGCCGGCCCGACCCCGCGCCTCCCTACCGACCTCCGCCCCTCCCGCCCACGAACGGGAGGGCTAGTCCCGTCGGGCGCCCCCCCCCCTATACCACAACTCCTAGCGTTATGGTATAATATACGTAAGACAAGCATGGGCTAATGCTAATCTTGCCTTGAAACGGATTAGCAGATACTGTCTTCCGATGCCCGCCCAATAATTTTGGGCGGAATTTAAAAGAGGATAAGTATAAGGACGAGCGTGGCCGCTGGGGGGCGGCCAAAAGGGGGATATGTGAAATGAACGGCAGGGACATCGTAGGGCTGGGATTCAGGAATCTTTTGCGTCGCAAGACCAGGACTATATTGGCTATAACAGGCGTCGTCATCGGCATCAGCGCCGTCGTGCTGATGCTTTCCATCGGCGTGGCCCTCCAGAAGGGCACCGAGGAGACTGTGGCTAGCTGGGGCAACCTCCACATGATAACCGTCTACCAGAGCAGCGGCGGCCAGGGGGTGATGATAAGGCCCGGGGGAGGCGGCGTCGCCGTGGAGAGCGGCGGCCAGAAGGAGGCGGCCAAGCTTGACGACAAGGCCATCGTGGCTATTGAGAAAATACCCCACGTGACGGCCGTCTCGCCTTGGGAGGACGAATACCTCACCTTCGTCATCGGGAAGTTGCGCACGAGCATGTCCGTTGTCGGCCTGAGCCCCGAGATGATGGAGAGGTTCAACTACGCCCTGGACAGAGGCAGGCTCCTGCAGGTAGGCGACAAAAACGCGGTGGTTTTCGGCAGCATGACTCCCTCGGGCTTCTACAACCCGAAAAAGACCTGGGGCGCCAACTGGAACAGCGACCAGACGCAGGTGGACGTCATCACGGACAAGATAATGGCTTGCGCCAGCTGGGATTACGGTCTGCCGCCGAACCAACAGAGCCAGGACGACAACAAAATCGTCTACAAGGAATATGAGTTCAAAGGGGTGGGGCTGCTGGCGAACACGGAGGACTACGAGACCGCCTACAACGTCTACATCCCTATCAGCACATTGCGGAAAATCAGCGAAGAGAGGGCGAAGTCGGAGAAGCGCCAGTACGACAAGAGCGCCGGATACCGACAGGCGCGGGTTTACGTGGAGGACATCACCAAAATCAAGCAGATCAGCGACTCCATCCGCGACATGGGCTTCCAGACCAGCAGCCTGAACGACGCTTTGGAAATGATGCAGAAGCAGGCCAGAACCACGCAGATGATATTGGCGGGCATAGGCGCCATATCATTGCTGGTGGCGGCATTGGGGATCACCAACACTATGATAATGTCTATCTATGAGCGCACCAAGGAGATAGGCATCATGAAGGTCATCGGGGCCGACCTCCCCGACATCGGGAAGCTCTTCTTGGTGGAGGCCGCCATTATCGGCCTTTTAGGCGGCATCGCGGGGGTGGGCATCAGTTATCTCATATCGACGCTGATGAACACCGTCCTGCGCCCATTCCTGAGCGGAATCTTGGGCGACATGGGCTCCGAGGGCTCCATGTCCGTCATACCCCTCTGGCTGCCCTTGGCGGCTTTGGGCTTCGCCACCCTCATCGGCGTGGCGTCGGGATACTTCCCTGCCAGGAGGGCCATGCGCCTGTCCGCGCTGGAGAGCATTAGGAACGAATAAGGAAAAATTAATGAAGATTTTGAATAGGGCGAGCCATATGGCCAACATCGGCCTCCGCCGCGTCGGGGCGCTCCTCTGGGCGGCGCTTTTGCTCCGGTGCCTCTTCGTCCCCGCCGCGTCCATGGCGGTGAGCGGCGTGATTCTCTACCAGGAGGGGGCTTCCGCGGTTCGGCCGGGGGACGCCTCCGTGGCCTTCGACATGAAGCTGGCCAACAGCGGCCAGCAGTCCTTCGGCGGCGTCACCATAGAGATAGGCAAGGCCGACGGCGTGGAGAACGTCACGTCCGCAGGGGGAGCCGACAGCCTGGGCGCCGGCCAAACCAACACCTACTCTTTCAAGGCGGACATCTCGCGGGGGGCGGCTTCGGGCATCATCTCCCTGCCTATTGACGCCTACTACAACGACGGCGGCGGCAAGAAGCTGCTGGCCGAGGGGGCGGCCTTGTTCAACGTGGCCCGCTCGTCCTCTTCCTCCGCCGACTACAGCTCGCCCGTGATGGATTTGCGCTACGCCCTCTCAAATCCCGTCGGCCTGACGGCGGGCGAGTCCACTATTCTGACCATAACCGTGATGAACAGGGGCGCGAGCCTGATACAGGATCTGCGCGTCGGTCTGGAATTGCCCGCCGAACTGTCCCTGGGCGAGGGGCTGGCGCTCCGATATGCGGGGAATTTGGAAGTTACCGAGGAAAAAAGCGTCAGCTTCCCCGTTTTCGCGGACAAGGGCATTGAAAACAAGAATTACGCCGTGACCGTGAATCTGAGCGGCTTCAGCGGCGGCGCCACAAACGCGAAGCAGACCCTTTTCATCCCCGTGGTCGGCGGCAAGCAGGAAACGGAGACGAAGCCCGTGAGGCTGGAAATTTCGGGGGTGAGCCTCCCTTCCGGCATCACAGCGGGCGACGATTTCACCCTGCGCTTTTCCGTCAGCAACGTGGGCGAGGGGGAATTGGCCGAGTGCAGGATAAGCGCCGCGCCCGACCAGGGGATCGCGAACAAGACGGGCAACCTGTTCGTCGCCGCGAAGGTCGCGCCAGGCGAGCGGAGGGATTATTCCGTGACCTTCTCCACGCCCAAGGATTTGGCCGAAAAGAGCTATCTCATCCAGATAAGCGCCGAGGCGAGCGGCGCGGAAGGCCCCGTCGCCTTCAACCAGTACGCGTCGCTGTTCGTGGCCAAGGCCGAGGAACAGTCGGCGGGCGGCGCGGGGACTCCCAGGCTCATCGTGTCGGGCTACGACTACGGCGGCGGCAGCGTGAAGGCCGGCTCCGAATTCACCCTGCGCCTCAGTCTCGTCAACACCAACGCCAGGCCGATAGGCAACATCAAGGCGTCCCTAGAGGCGGACGGCGGGGCCCTGATACCCGTCGGCTCCAGCAATTCCATTTTCATAGGCTCCCTGCCGGGCGGCGAGAGCGCCACCCGCGAGATGAGGCTTGCCGCCAGCCCGACCGCGGAGCAGAAAACCACGGGCATGACCGTGAGGATGTACTACGAGGACGAGGACGGCAACGCCTACAACGCCAGCGACATCATCTCCATTCCCGTGATACAGGAGACCGTGTTGAGCGTGGACGACGTCATAGCGCCGCCCGACGTGTTCGTGGGCAACCCGTCGGGGCTGGACATAAGGTTCTACAACACGGGCAAGACTATCCTGGCGAACCTACGGGTGACGGCTGAGGGCAACTTCGACCTCACGGATTCCGAGGCCTACTACGTTGGCAACATGGCCAGCGGCGCCAACGACTCATACAGCCTGAGCTTCGTGCCGAGGGAGGAGGGCCTGATGGAGGGCCGCGTGGTGTTCACCTTCGACGACCCTTCGGGCAACCCCCAGAGAATAGAGAAGGAGTTCTCCCTGACCGTAGGCCCCATGCCGCAGATGGAAGGCCCTGAAATAGGCACGGGGGAACCCGCGCCCGCGCCGACGGGTATCGGGCGGCGCCATATCGCCGCCATAGGCGGCGGGGCCTTGTTGCTGTTAGTCCTGGCGCTGATGATCAGAAGGGGTCTCAAGCGGCGCAGGATGAACAGGGAGATGGAGATGGATTTGGAGTAGGGGGGATTTGCAGGCAGCACTTTCGAAGCTTGAAACCGTCTGTTCACTAAGCAGGGCATGTTTGCCTCGCTTTTTGTGTATTTTTAACACAAATTCTTACTAACTAGCGGGCGGTGTAAAATAGTTGTGGATGAGGCGGTCGGCTGGGGCTCGGGGGCTCGTCGCCCCGATTCGATCCGAGGGACGGGCGGCCCGCCCCCTTCGCAGGGCGGGCCGCCCGTCCCAAC
>JAIRPE010000042.1 GCA_031257175.1 Eubacteriales Family XIII. Incertae Sedis bacterium
CCCGAATCCCGCCCCACCCCAAACATCATCGTCCTCTCATCGAATCCTCCCCTTAATTGTTCAAATTTTGCATATGCGACAAATATTGTTGATTTTTTCTTGGGCATATGGTAGAATAAAATATCATAAGTGTATTTGGTACGCCAAATTCGCTTGTAGGGATAGAATTGTTGTGTCAGCCGCGCGCTTTGGCGGGGGATGTCCGCCCCCGCCCGAGCCGTGGCGAGGGTTCCCGTCGCGGCCTTGCCTGTGGAAGGGCGCGACGCGGGGGCGACGGAGGACGGGCGCGGGTGCCAGGGGTCAGCGATGTTTTTGGGGAGGACATAGAACGGGCGGCTGCGGCGCCTGAGGTTCCGTGGGAGCTGCTGTCCGACGCCACGGCGGTGGTCACGGGCGCCACGGGGCTGGTGGGCGGCGCGTTGGCCAGGGTTCTGGCGGCGGCGGGCGCGGGGCGGGCTACCGGCCTGCGGGTCGTCGGCCACGGGCGCGACCTGGGGAAGGGCGCGGCGCTTGCCCGCGACTGCGGCGCGGAGTTTTTTGCGTCGGACATACGCGAGCCTCTGGGCGTCCAGGTGGACAGGGACAAACCTCTTTACGTTTTCCACTGCGCGGCTACGACCGCTTCTTCCGCGATGGTCTCAAGTCCCGTGGAGCTGATGGCCTCAGCGGCCCTGGGGACGGCCAACGTTTTGGATTGGGCGTGGAGGAACGGGGCGGCGTGCTTCGTCTATCTTTCGTCCATGGAGGTCTACGGGCGCGTGGGTTCGGAGCAGGCGCGGGAGCAGGACTTGGGGTATTTGGATTTGCGCCGCGCTCGAAGCAGCTATCCTGAGAGCAAACGGTTTTGCGAGTGCCTTTGCGCGTGTTATCTGGCCTCGCGGGGCTTGGCGACGAAGGTGGCGCGGCTGGCTCTGACCTTCGGGGCGGGGAGCCCGCAGGGCGGAGGGGTGTGCGCCCAGTTCGCCAGGAGCGCGGCGGCAGGGGAGGACGTGGTCCTTCACACCGAGGGCGCTTCCATGTGGAATTACTGCTACATCGCCGACGCCGTCAAGGGGCTGGCGCTCATAGCCCTTCGGGGCGAGCCTGGCGGCGTCTACAACGTGGCGAATCCCGACATGAGCATGACCATCAGGGAGATGGCCGAAGTGGCCGCCCGCTGTTCCGTGGGCGGCAAGTCCAGGGCGGTCGTCCGCGCGCCTGACGACATAGCGGAGCGCGGCTATCTTACGGACTTGGGGTATAAGCTGGACGCGGGGAAGCTTATGGCGCTGGGCTGGCGCCCGGCCTACGGCATGGAGGACATGTTCAGGCGGGCCATAGCGGACTGGGCGGCTGCCGACGAGGGGCAGGCGGCCCGCGAGGAATAGGGATTTTCACGGACATTAGGGGCGAAGGGCGCGGGGGCGCCCGATTTAGGGGGAAGTCTGCCGATGCGGAGGACGCAGCAGAAGCAATTGTTGGGATTTCTTGAGACCCTTGAGGACGCGCGGCTTGAGATGAGGCGCGCCTACGGGGAGGGGAGAGTGGAGCCTGTCCTTGGGACGCTGGGGGATTGCGAGGTTTTCGCGGAGAGCATAGGGCGGTTCGTCAGCGACGCCGAAAACGGCTCAGGGAAAGGCGCGGCGACGCTGGCTCTTATCGACGGGTACCGCGGGGAGCTGGCGCGGGCGCGTCGGGAGATAGCCGCGGGAGCCGAGGGGGGCGCCGCGCTGATAAAGGGCTTGCGAAAACACCTGGCCGACATCGGCAATTCCGTGAGGGCCGATCTGGCGCCCGACAGAATAGAGGCGCTGTTCCTGCCCTACAAGGCCAGCATGTGGGACTCCATGCATTCCGTCTGGGAGGCGGCGGACGCCGACCCGTTCTGCGACGCCTACGTGGCTCCTATTCCTTATTACGAGGTGATGGCCGGGGGCTGCCTCGGGCCTATGCGCTACGAGGGGGCCTCGTACCCGTCGGGGGTGCCTGTCATTGACTGGCGCGGGTACGACCTGGAGGCGCGGCGCCCTGACGTCATCTACATTCACAACCCCTATGACGACGCGAATCTCGTCACGTCGGTGCATCCCGATTTTTTCAGCGGGCGCATAAAAGATTTCACGGACATGCTGTGCTATCTGCCCTATTGGGTTTCGGCCAACGCCGCCTGGGCGGAGCCTCTGCTGGCTCTCCAGCCGGGGGCGTTCAATTCTCACAGAACCTTTTGGCAGTCGGAAAGGCTGCGGGATTTTTTCATCGGCGAGTACAAGAAATGGGAGCGGGATAATAACAGCGCGGGGGCTTTCGGCAAGCCTGAGGAGAAGTTCGTGGCGCTGGGCTCGGCCAAGCTGGACATGGCCATAAACAGCAGGCCCGAGGATTTCACGTTGCCCGAGGAATGGCGCGGCCTCATTTACAGGGCCGACGGCACGAAGAAAAAGGTAGTGCTGCTCAATTCGTCCCTGTGGGCGTTGCTGCACGGCAACGAGAAGTATGTGGAGAAACTGCGGGGCGCGTTCCGCGCTTTTGAAGGGCGCGACGACGCGGTTCTCTGGTGGCGCCCGCACCCGTTGAGCGCGTCCACCTACAATGCCTTGCGCCCCCATCTGGCCAAGGCGTACTCGGCGCTGGTCGATGAGTACGCGCGGGGCGGGGCGGGGATATACGACGGCACGGCGGAGCCGCACAGGGCCATTTGCCTGAGCGACGCCTACTACGGCGACGGCGGGTCCCTCATGGCGCTCTACGCGGCCACGGGGAAGCCGATAATGATGGAAATACTGGACGTGCAGACGCCTGCCGAGACGGCGGGGCCGCCCGAGGGGGAGTCCCGACAGGAACCCTCGCCCAGAGAGGCGGCGATAAAGGCGGCCATGAAAGACCCCGCCGCCTGCGTCCGTTACGAGGACGCGCTGTTCATAGAAAGCGCGGGCTTCGGGCTTCGGGATTATATTGAAATGTTGATGGATGAAGGAAACAGCGAGTATCTAGCGCGGCGCGGGGCGAGGCAAAGGGAGCTGTTCCTCGGGGACATAGCCCACGGGGACGGCACGGCCGGGGCTGCCATTTACGAGCATTGCAAGGAGTTTCTGGGGTTTGGGTGAGAACGGACGGCGGGGACGGCGGCAGCCCGCGGGATTTAACGCTAACCCGCTTGCCTTGAAGCGGATTGGCAAATACCATCTTACGATGTTCGCCCGATGATTTTGGGCGGAATTTAAAAAATGATAGGTATAAGGGGGAACGCGCATTTGAAGGGAACGGAAGGTTTTAGGGGAACACGGGGTTTGAGGAGGGCGGCGCCATGAACACGGCCCTCATTTTCGCGGGCGGCACGGGGAAGCGCATGAGCAGCTACGCGAAGCCTAAGCAATTTTTGGAGCTGCACGGCAAGCCCATCATCATATACACGCTGGAGCATTTCGAGAGGCACGAGGACATCGACAATATACTCGTCGTCTGCCTGTCCAGCTGGATACGCGAGTTTCGGCGCATGCTCGGCCAGCACGGCGTCACGAAGGTCATAGGCGTGGCCCCCGGCGGGGACGGCGGGGACGAATCCATATATAACGGGCTTCTGGCTCTGCAGGACGTTTGCTCCGATGAGGACGTAGTCCTCATCCACGACGGCGTGAGGCCGCTCATCTGCGAGGGGCTGATAACCGAGTGCATACGGTGCGCCGCCGAGTTCGGCACGGCCATCACCGCCGCGCGGGAAACCGAGAGCGTGATGTTGAGCCATGACGGGTTCAGCGTTGACGCCATGCCGAAAAGGGAAGAAGTGTATTCGGCCAAGGCGCCCCAGGCGTTCAAGTACGGCCTGATCTGGTCTCTGTACCAGAGAGCGCGGGCGGAGGGCGTCCGCACCATAGACTCCTCGCACCTGTGCAGCGTTTACGGGCAGGAGATGCGGCTGGTGCCGTCCCCCGCCAACAACATAAAGATAACCGCGCCGACTGACTACTACATTTTCCGCGCCTTGTTCGAGGCCATGGAAAACCGTCAGATATTGGGGGTTTAGGGATATGATGGCGACGGAAGGCCCTAGGGGCCCGAGGGGCGCGGAAAGCGGGGGCATGGAAATCCAATACGTGGTCGTGCAGGCGGGGGGCAGGGGCTCGCGGCTGGGGCATTTGACGGCGAACAAGCCCAAGGCGCTGGCGCCGGTGGGCAATCTGCCTTTGCTGTTCCACCTGTTCCGCAGATACCCCGACAAGCGCTACGTGGTCATCGCCGACTACAAGAGGCGCGTCCTCCGCGAATATCTGGCGGCCTTCGCCGACGTGAGGCATCAGGTGGTTGACGCGACGGGGACGGGAACCTGCGCGGGAGTCAGGGACGCGCTGGCCTTGCTGCCTGACGGGGAGCCCTTCATGTTGATATGGTCGGATTTGATTCTGCCTGAGGATTTCCGCCTGCCTCGGGACGGGGGCGATTATATAGGCATTTCCCAGACCTTCCCCTGCCGCTGGAAATATGAGGGGGACAGGCTCGTGGAGGAAGCCTCGACGGAACGGGGAGTGGCGGGGCTGTTCGTCTTTCGGGACAAGTCCAGGCTGGCTGGCGTGCCTGAGAGCGGCGAGCTGGTGCGCCACATGCGGGACGCGGGCATGAGCTTCGATGAGTTGGGGCTGGCGGGAACCAAGGAGGTCGGGCTTCTTTCGGAGCATGAGGCTCTGGAGCCTGAGAAGTGCCGCCCCTTCAACAGGATAACCGCCGATGGCGACGTTCTGACGAAGGAGCCTGTGGACGAGCAGGGCCGCGGGCTGGCGCGTCTGGAGCGCGAGTGGTACGAGGCGGCGGTCCGGTTGGGATTCCGCGCCATACCTGAGATATACGCCTACGAGCCGCTGAGGATGGAGCGGGTGCGCGGGAGCGCCGTCCACGAGAGAGCGGATTTGGGCCCGGACGAGAAGCGCGCCGTATTGAGGAGATTGGCGGAGGCTTTGAAGGAGCTGCACGCCTTGGGGGGCGCCCCCGCCGACAGCTTCAGCCTGAAGGAGGCTTATTACGGCAAAACTATGGGGCGGCTGGCCAAGGTGCGGGACTTGATCCCCTTCGCGGACAGGAGGGCCGTCACGGTGAACGGGCGTGAGTGCCGCAACGTATATTTTTACAAGCGGGATTTGGAGCGGGCCCTTGACGGGCTGGAATGCGGGCGCTTCGCCTTCATCCATGGTGATTGCACCTTCTCGAACCTGCTGTTGCGGGAGGGCGGGGAGCCTGTGTTCATCGACCCTCGCGGCTATTTCGGCCACACGAGGCTTTACGGGGACCCGAATTACGACTGGGCGAAGCTGTACTATTCGCTGGCGGGGAATTACGACAGATTCAATCTTCAGGATTTCCGCCTGACCTTAGGGGACGGCAGGGCGGATCTGGCCATAGGCTCCAACCGCTGGGAGGCGCTTGCGGATGACTTTTTCGCCCTCTCGGGCGCGGATGAGGGGACGGTGAGGCTGCTCCACGCGGTCATCTGGCTCTCGCTGACCACCTACGCCTGGCATGACTACGACAGCATCTGCGGCGCTTTTTACAACGGGCTTTATTATTTGGAGGAAGCGTTGTCATGATGAAGTGTTTTGAGGAAACGCTGCGGGTAATAAGCGACTCCATACGCTCGATACGCGCCGAGGATTTCGACGCCCTGACGCAGGACTGCCTGGACGTTCTGGCGGGGGGGGGCAAAGTGGTGGCCTCGGGGCTGGGTAAGAACGTGCCCATCTGCGAGAAGTTCGTGGGGACGCTCAACTCCGTCGGGGTGCCCGCCGCGTTCATGCACACGAATTCGGCGGTTCACGGGGATTTGGGCATAGTGCGGGACGGGGATTTGGTCATAGTGTTGACGAAGAGCGGCGAGACCAGCGAGTCCGTCTACCTCGTCCGTCTGCTGAAGCAACGGGAATGCAGGATTTGGCTGCTGTCATTCAGCAGGGACAGCGCCCTGTGCCGCGCCCTGGAAAACCGCCTGATTCTCGACCTGGAGCATGAGGGGGACGAGTGGAACGTGCTGCCGAACAACTCCACGGTGCTGAACCTGATAGTGCTGCAGGAGCTGGCCATGCGGCTGGTGAAGTCCCGAAAGGTGCCGGTGGACGTCCTGCGGCGTAACCACCCCGGCGGGGACATAGGGGCGCGGCTGGGAGGGACGGCGAAATGAGCGGGGAGAAGAGGGAGGCCAAGACTTTGGCGCTTTCGCCATTGGGGCACACGTGGATACTGGATCTGGACGGGACTCTGGTCAAGCACAACGGCTATAAGACCGACGGCCACGACACGTTGCTGGCGGGGGCGAGGGAGTTTCTGGAATCCATCCCCCCAGGGGACATGGTGGTGGTCATCACGTCGCGAGGGGAAGAGGACAGGGAAGCGACGGGGCGTTTTTTGGCCGAGCAGGGCGTCCGCCACGACCACATCATCTACGGGGCGCCTCTGGGAGAGCGGATACTGCTGAACGACCGCAAGCCCTCGGGGCTCGCGACGGCGGTGGCTGTGAATGTGGAGCGGGACGGGGGGCCAAGCGTGGGCGTTGTCGTGGACGGCGCGTTGTGATACTATCTCCCGCACATCCATTCAATAGTTTTGAGCGGAATTTAAAAAAGGATAGGCATGAGGACGAGGTTGTGGTTATGGATGATTTGCTTGAAATATGTTTGACAGAAGCGGATTCGGGGAAGCGGCTTTTGGAACGGCATTTACGCGATAGCGGGTTGGGCTCGGACGAATACGCCGCAATCCTCATTTTTCCCACTGACGACGCCGAGTTGCTATCCGCCGCTTACAATCACTTGAATGAATTCGTGACGAGTTCCCGCTATGAAGCGCTGATGTGTGTGGCCTCAATAAACATCAATGAAGAGCGCATCAGAGACGCGGCGGGAGTTCCGACGTATTTCCATAGTGTTACCGATGAAGATATGGCAAAAATCTTGAGATTTGGGACGTTTGCCACCCCGCTAAACTTGAAGATGTTCTCCCTCGACTTGTGGACGCTGGAAAATTCACGAAAACTATTGGGATACAAAAACGTAACTATGGAGATGCTGGTTTACTATTCAATTTTGGGACTGCATGGCGAGTTTCTCCGTAATAATCAGGCGTAGATTTAAAGCGAATTTAGATTCGGTCGTTAAGGAAGAAAAGCGCGTGAATATAGATAATAATTTAAAAACATACGAAACGAGATATGTTGGTGAAACGTTACGGTTTTATCGCAATTTTATCAACAAGATATCGTCACTGAAAGCTGATGGCGTTCTTGAGAACAAAACTATTGTTGTGACAGGATATTGGGGGAAGCTTTCAGACATAAAAGAAATATTGGAAGGCATGAACATCAATATTAACTGGATTGCTGACAATAATACGAAAAAGCAAGGTAAAACACGTTGCGGCGTGCCGGTACGGTCGCTGGAAAGCTTAGTGGATATAGGACGTGGCCGTTTGGTTATACTTGTTGTCACGCCTACTTATGGAAAAGAGTTAAGCGCGCAGCTCGCTTACTTGGGGTTTGAGAAAAACGTTCATTTTTTCGTGTTCGACGCTTTTGGCGAAGAAAACCCGACGGAAGCGGATTTTCTAATTGGAGCCGACATTTGGGCGAAGGCAAAAGACAATGCCAGGGCGGGATACGCTGTTTATTGCGAAATAGCCGCAAAGTATCCTCGCATGACTATATGGCTCATGCATCAGCCAAGCATAGGGGACTTGCACATATTCTCGCTGTTTCTTCCGTCGGCGATGAAGGTTTCTTCAGTGAGAGATTGTGATTGCGTCATTGTTGTCACAAAAAATTCAGTAAAAAGATATGCGGAAGCCTTGGGATACAGGAACATTGAAATCGCCTCTCTTGAGACGGCAACGTGTTTGTGTCAGTTGTTGAAGCTCGCGGGAGATAAGCTTACGATGAAGAATGCCGTATTTCATGGAGCGACGTATTTTTTTGAACCTCTGCTCTGGCAAAGCGACTTAAATTTTGCGGACAGCTTCACCAAGTTCGTGTTTGGGTTTGAAGATGTGCCTGCGCCCATATATTTTGACTTGCCTAAGCGTAAAGACGCCGTTCGGAAGTTATTTTTGGAAAATCACCTTATCCCTGGGAAAACAGTTTTTATATCGCCTTATGCGGGCATGTTTAGGACGGAGATCACAAAAGAACAATGGGGCCATTTAGTCGATTCGCTGATTGAAAAAGGGTACACGGTATGCACTAATTGCGCGGGGGAAAAGGAAGCGCCCTTGCCGAATACAAGCGCCCCTTTTGTTGAGTTGCGGGATTGCGTTGAATTTGCCGAAATGGCAGGATATTTCATCGGCATACGCAGCGGCCTATGCGACGCGATAAGCGAAGCTAAGTGCCACAAGTTTGTTATTTACGATACTGGCTGCCTTTACACGCCGCCAAGCTTTTTCGGGTTCGCGGACATGAACATCGGGAGCGATATAGTTGAACTGGTAAACGACGGATTCAATGCGGATGAGTTAATCGCGGAAATGCTGGAGTGTTTTTAGATGTTGAATGATATAACGAACAATACGTATGGGAATTTTTTGCGGAACTATCGCCCTTGGGAAGAATATGTGCTTTACGCCGTGTCAGCCGTGCCAAAGAAAAGGAGTTTTTCATGAACGAAGCCGCTTTGAGCAGCAAAACCGTATTTTATTTGAAAATCAACGCGACAGAGGATTCGGACCTTAAATGTTTTTGTCATTGGGTGGAAATCGCGGACGCGATGGGGTATGAATATTATGTGGTAGTGGACAAAGACTCCGTGGAAGCCGCCATAAGAAATCTATGCCGCCTGAGCGGCTATACGGAACCACGCGAGTTTATCCCAAGCTACAGGGAAGAGTTGGAGACCGCGTGCCGATCATTTGTCCACGATAAATGGTTGAACGTGGCATATGCCCTTTTGACTCCGTCTGTCCACGCCAAAAGAAATCATATAGATTTTTTTTGGAACATCGATGCAGACGACACATTTTTTCATGAATCTCCGCAAGATTGCGCTTTGATGCTGCTTGAAGCCGAGCAATACGCAAAAAATCATGACATAGATATTTTTAGCTTCGATATGTGGCATAGCTTGATCTCTCACTGGTCGTTCGGTATATCCTTCAGTAATAACTGCGACTGGGTAGCTTGTGTCGAAAAAGGCATAGAATGGCTACGAGCCACATTCGGCGGAGAATTTGACATCAAGCAGTATTGCGTATATTTTAAGCATGACATGTTCATGAAACTATCTGTTAACTGCAATTTGGATGCTTATTTCAACTTTTTGATCCGATATTCAATGCTGAATGCCAGATGTTTTTATTGTGAGAATGTATTGTTCGAACATGTGGGGCACCGAATAACCTTTTATGGGGAAGAAATTTTCTACGGATTAGCCTACTTACGTGAAACGGAAAGATTCCTTCGCGGAGATGGAGTCGTAAAATTGGCGCGCGCAATGCCGTTAAAATCCCTTTCTCAATTTTTAGCGGCCTTTTTAGAACGGGCATTCGTCCGAAACATCGGGTTAAACGTCGAAGATGTCAGTAAAATAGACAACATAATTCTTTTTGGTTGTGGCGAAAACGGGGGAATTGCCAGAACCTTATTGAAAAAGATTGGCGCGAATGTCACGTATTTTTGTGACAATAACCCTGATTTGTGGGGCTATGTATGCGACGGCCTCCCTATAATCAGTCCGGACAAGCTATGTGGAATGGATGGCACGGTCATGATCACGACCTCTATCGATAAATATCGCAATGAAATCAAGTGCCAGCTAGAAGATTATGGAATTAAATATTTGTCCTTTACAGTCGGTGTAACGGCCACATGTATTTAGGAGATAATAACCATGATGATACTTGCTAATGCTAATCCGCGCTTAAAATGTCGCCTTGAAGCAGATCAGCAGACACCGGCTTCCGAGGCCCGCCCAATAATTTGGGGCGGATATTAAAAGAAGGATAGGCGCAAGCCACAAATAGGAACGCTGTGGAGGGTTGAAAGTGTTTAATAAATTTAACTTCATCGAAGAGCTGACGCGAATAACACCTGTTGTGCGCAACAATCCGAAGGCAAAGATATATATCTTTGGAATGGGCGAACCATTGGAGTTTTACCGACAAATGTATAAGAACTTAGCGGGAGTGGAGTTGCTGGATTACGTGAACGCCTTTGTTGATGAGGATAAAGATAAAATAGGCTCTGAATACTATGGGAAACCCATTATCTCTCTGTCGCAGGTTGAGGAAGAATCTGTTGTCATCGCTTGCGTCTACGTAAATAATCATCGCGTCTTTTTTGCAGATGCGGGAATAATCCCATATCATCGGTATTTTCACCCCGTTTGGCTAGAGTCTATCTTATTTCGTTTTTGCAAAAGGGAGGTTTCAACATTTCAAAATAAACATAGGGGCGAACGGTGTTTTGTTTTAGGGAACGCGCCGAGCTTGGAGTTGGGCGACATAGAAAAAATCCACGCCAGCGGCGAATACACGTTGGCGTCAAACATGATAACGGCTTTATTCGACAAAACCGAATGGCGCCCGTCTTATTATTTCAATTTTGATCCCGATTGCAGGCCGGATACGACCGCCCTGCAAAAAAGCGACTCCATATGCTTTTTTAATATTTGGGGGATCGTTCATGCAGGCGGCGGTTTTTTCGACAACGCCTTTTATCTTCAAGAAGCTATGCCGTATTTCTATCATTACGATTACCCTCAAAAAATAAAATTCAGCGAAGAAATAGACATTATTCACAATTGCGGGACTATTGCTCATGTTATGTTGCAAGCGGCCGTGAATATGGGGTTCACTGAAATCTATTTGATCGGAGTTAACCACGAATACCCGACGTACATTGACCATGCGGGGAATATTGTTCACACCGAACTCAAACAATCGCATTTTTACGACAACGATTTGTTAAAAGTCGTGCCTGGGCTTAATCATGACGTAAATGAACTAGGTTACAAGTCCGCCCGCGAATACGCCGACGCGCACGGCATAAAAATCTACAACGCCACGCGGGGCGGCAGGCTTGAGGCGTTTGAGCGGGTGGATTTTGACAGTATCTTTGAAAAGCGGAGGCGCAAATGAGCGGCAAAGTTGTCGCAATAGTTCCCATAAAGCTGAACAATGAGCGTTTGCCCGGCAAAAACATCAAACTGTTGGGGGGAAAACCGCTTATTGCTTATTGCTTGGACACATTGCTTCAAATCAAAGAAATCGACGAAGTTTACGTTTATTGCAGCAACTCCGAAATCGAGCGGTATTTGCCGCTCGGCGTAAGATTCTTGAAACGCCCTGAAAAACTGGACTTGCCGACTTCAAATTTCACCCAGATATTTGAAATGTTCATGCTGGACGTGGACGCGTCTATATATGTCTACGCGCACGCTACCGCGCCGTTCGTCAGCGCGGACTCGATTCACGGGGAAATAGAAGCGGTGAGTAGCGGAGTATACGATTCGGCGTTTTGCGCGGAACGCATACAGGATTTTTTATGGAGGGACGGTGTGCCTTTGAACTTCGACGCGTCAAATATTCCGCGCAGTCAGGAATTGCCCGTGATATGGCGAGAAACAGCAGGCGTGTACGTGTTTCGCAAGGAAGTGTTCGCAAAACTCCGAAGACGTGTCGGAACAAAACCGTACATAATGGAAGTTGACCGTAAAGAAGCGGTGGATATAAACACTTCCGATGATTTCAGGTATGCCGAGTTATTCCAAAATTGGGGAGAAAGCAGAAATGAATAATGTCGCCTTGCTTGATTGCACGCTTCGCGATGGGGGGTATGTGAATAATTGGGACTTTTCGGCAAGGCAAATAGAATCCGCTGTCGTTAATCTCACGCGCGCCGGGATAGATTACATAGAGTTAGGCTATTTGACCTCTATCAGTTCAAATGTCATCGGGACGCAGTTTTGCGATATGGGCTCCGTTTCGCTATTTTTGCCCAAAGACAGGCAAAAATCCCAGTTCGTCATCATGACCGACGTCGCCCAATTTGACCCGGCGACGTTATGCAAACGGGGCAAGGACACGGTTGACGGCATCAGGGTCGTGTTTTACAAGCGGCAAATAGAGCAGGCATGCAAGTTTTGCGAAACAATAGCGTCTCTGGGTTATGACCTGTTCATACAGCCCATGGTGACAGTGGACTATTCTCCTATTGAATTTGAAAAACTCGTATCGCGCTTCCGCAAGACTTACGCGCTCTACTCCGTTGCCATAGTGGACAGCTTTGGTTGTATGTCCGAAAAAGAGGTCGATGGCTTTGCGGAAATATTGGACGCCTGTTTGCCGAAGGATGTGAGAATTGGTTTCCACAGCCACAACAATATGAATTTAGCCATGCAGAACGCGATTTCTTTTTTTAAGCACGCGAATAGTCGGCAGATTATTTTGGACGCGTCGGCAAGCGGGATTGGCCGCGGAGCCGGGAATTTGCAGACCGAACTGATAGCGAATTACTACAACATGAAGAAAAACGAGAGATTTGACATAAACGCTATAATGCAAGTCGTGAGCGATGTCACCGAGCCTATTTCAAGGGACTTCGCCTGGGGATATTCCCCCTACTTCATGTTGACGGCGATGCGCCGCGCGCATCCCAATTTCGCGACGTTTTTATTGGCGAACCACCGCATCAGCGTTAGTCGGTTCTCGGAATATTTGGCCGCCATTCCCGACGACATGCTGACCAAATGTACCAGACCATATGTGGAGCAACTGTATCAAGACTATGTTCAGAAGGGAGATTATGATGAGCTTTAAGGAAACATATATTTCCAAATATCGTTCCGACGGCGAAACGAGCGCAACACCACGTTTTCCGAAGAAAGTAAAGATAGATGTCTGTAATTCCTGCAATTACGGATGCGTGTTTTGCCCTACGGCTGTCATGGGCATAAAAGAAGGAAATATAGACGACGCTTTATGCCGAAGGATTATTACCGATTCATATCACGCGGGCGCCCGTGAATTGGGAATATCTTCAACAGGCGAACCTCTTCTTAATCCTAAGCTGGAGGAATATATTTCGTTGGCAAAGGATTTGGGGTATGAGTATGTGTTCATAAACACGAACGGGTATTTGCTTGACATAGCCCGTGCCAAAAAACTAGCCGCAAGCGGGGTTGACAGCGTGAAAATATCTATAAACGCAGGGACGCGAGAGTCATATAGCCTTGTTCACGGAGTTGACGCTTATGACAGAGTAGTCGCCAATATAAAGGGATTCTATGAAATACGCGGCAATTGCAAGCTGTATCTCTCATTTGTGGCAGTTAAGCAAACGCGGCTGGAAGCGGAGAGATTCAAGGCTCAGTTTTCAGATTTTGCAGATGACATACTCATATGGAACGCAAACGCTCGCGGCGGCGGAGATATTGACAAGCGGTTGCTTCTAGGCGGTGACGATTTCGCGTTTAAGTGGCCTTGCGGGCAACCGTTCAAAACCGCCGTGACTACGGCAGAGGGCTATTTGCTCGCTTGTTGCCAAGATTTTGACAATATGACTGTTATGGCGGATCTTAACGAAGTGGGCATTGAAGAAGCTTGGAATTCCGAGGCGTTCGTAACATTTCGTAAAAAACACATGCAAAAAGATTTCTACGGGTCTATATGCAAAAACTGCTTATTTGAGTGCAGTGACGAAGTTATTCCTACTAACGCCAATGTAGGCCGATTCCCTAAGTCAGAAAAAAAAATGACAGACGTTCGTCATCGAGTCTCCCAAATAATAATGGGGGCCGCTCAAGATTTTTCCTGTTTGCTTTGCGGCAGCAAGGCAGGGTTTACTTTTGTCAACCGCGTTCGCGACGTTGACGACAAAGAAGTGTATTCTTGTGACGCCTGCGGCCATGTTCAGTTATTTCCCTTGCCTACAAGAGAAGAGGACGACGCGTTTTACCAAAGCGACGCCATGTACAAGTCGATTTTTTCTGACATTGCCGTATTGCAAAATGAGGAAAATCTAATGCTTCGCTACAGACCTTTCGTGAAGGAACAGGCCGAAGCTTTAGAACGACATCTTAAAAAGGGCCTGAAAATACTTGATATTGGGACAGGGTACGGCTGGCTTGTCGAGTTCCTGCGCGATAAGGGACATGCGGCTGACGGCGTTGAGTTGTCTGACGAGAAACGGGAGCTGTGCAAGCGTCGTAGCGGGATAGATTTGTTCTCGTGGAATTTTCTTGACGATACCTCTGAAATATCGGGGAGAGAGGAGTATTATGACGTTATATGCTTGATGCAACTCTTGGAGCATATAAGCGCACCCATTGAATTTATTCGGCGTGCCGGACGATTGCTTAAAGCAGGCGGCATGATTTACGTTGACGTGCCCAATTACGATGATTATTTGAAAACCTGTTTGCGTGAATATGAAAGTTTTTCGTATTCACGCCAACATCTGTCCTATTTCACAGGACAAATGTTGGCCGAATGCATGCGGCGCGCGGGCTATAAAGAGATTTCTGTCTTTGGGCATCAAGTCTACAGCTTTGAGAACGCGGTGTGGTGGTTGAAAGAGAAGCGGCCTTTTTTTGACTACCACCAAATAGAAACCGACCGTCATTTAAGCTGGCTCAACGAAATGTACAAGCATAAGCTTGAATCCGAGTTGATCTCTAATTGTTTGATAGGGATTGGATATAAATAAATGAGCGAAAAATCAAAAGCGACGGCTATGAGGGCGCCGCGGGGGATTTCGCGGAAGAGGCGATAATGATAACCCGGCAGTATGAGGGACATTTGAAAGGTTAAAATTTTTCTGGAATAAAATGTCCGATGGCGGGGTGGTATTGGTTCACGACTATTTCAGCGAGGATTTCCCGAACGTGCGGACGGCGGTCGCGGATTTCGAGGCGCGGCGCGGCGCGCCGTTGAAGATGGCTCCGATAGGGGACGCGTTGTCGATGGCTTTGGTTCGGTAGGGCGGGGGGCCGGCAATTCTCCAAACCCAAATTTAAAAAGCCACTAAATTTGACAAATACCCCTATCATCTATATAATATTTACAAGAGAAACAAAAATATTTAGGCAAAGTATTCACTCAGTCGAATCCCTTGCGGCTCGGGCGGCCCTTCCCACTTCCTGCCTGGCGGGGCGCGCCCCGAGGGCTGGCGGCTTCGCTTGGGAGGACGGCGTCCCGTTCTGCGGGTTTATGGGAAATTGTGGGCAAATGGCTCAAGATTAGCGGGGGTGTGCGTTTCTTATGATTAAAAATATTAAATCGGCCGTCGAGCAGTACGTGTTTTCGGACTCATTGCCGCTGGAGGGCAAGATAATCAACATGATGTGCGCCATAGGCATGATCGCGGGCATGGTGGCGTACATCTCGCGCACCGTGCAAAACGCGCCCCTCATGACCACCCTGCTCATGGTCGCCATCATGGTCGCCATCCTTATGCTGTTCGTGCTCTCCAACATGTTCAGCAACTACTCGTTCAGCTCCTGGTTGACGGCCATCGTCCTGGGGGACGTGATTTTCCCGGGCATCTTCTTCAGCTACGGCGGCACGGTGGGGGGCATGACCGCCTATTTCGTGTTGAGCATGGTGATCATCTTCCTGCTGTCGAAAGGCAAGACCTGCGTGGTTCTGGTGGCGACCCATTCGGCCCTGATTTTGGGCTGCTTCATCCTGGACTATTTACTGGGCGGGGTAGGAGAGGCCCTAAGCCCGGGCCAATTGATGGTTGACAATCTTTTCGCGATTTTCAACACCAGCTTCTTCATCGCCACCGTGATAAGGTTCCAACAGGCCATTTACGCGAAGGAGAAATCCAGGGCCGACGAGGCCAGCCGCGCCAAGGGCAATTTCCTCGCCAACATGAGCCACGAGATGCGCACGCCCATGAACGCCATCATCGGCATGACGGCCATGGCGCGGGGGACGTCCGACCCGGCGCGGAAGGATTATTGCCTGGAAAAAATCGAGGACGCGTCGAGCCACTTGCTGGGGGTCATCAACGACATACTGGACATGTCGAAAATCGAGGCCGGCAAATTCGAGCTGTCCTACACCCGCTTCAATTTTGAGAAAATGTTGATGAAAGTCTCTAATATGGTCAATTTCAAGATTGACGAGAAGAGCCAGAATTTCATCGTGAAATACGACGAAGCCATCCCGCGGCTGCTCATCGGCGACGATTTCCGCCTAGGCCAGGTCATCACAAACCTGCTGGCCAACGCCACGAAGTTCACCCCCGAGGGCGGCACCATCACCCTCGACGCGCGGCTGCTCAAGGAGTCGGGCGACATCTGCGACATCTGGATAGGCGTTTCGGACACGGGCATCGGCATCAACATGGAGGATCAGGAGAAGCTTTTCGCCTCCTTCAACCAGGCCGACGGCGGCATATCCAGAAAATACGGCGGCACGGGGCTGGGGCTGGCCATCTCCAAGCAAATAGTCGAGATGATGGGCGGCCAGGTGTGGCTGGATTCCCAACCTGGAGTCGGCTCCACGTTCTCCTTCTCCATAAAGGCGAAGCGCGCCACCGACGAATCGGCCTACCAACCAACGCGCCCCGCGCTGGACTTGAAGTCCCTGCGCGCGCTGGTGGTGGACGACGCCCCCGAGACGCGGGAGTACTTCAAGGACATACTGCGCTCTTTCGATCTGCCCTGCGACGTGGCGTCAGGCGGGCAGGAGGCGCTGGAGATGGTCAAGGACAATGGGGCCTACGACCTTTATTTCGTGGACTTGAAAATGCCTGACATGGACGGCATAACCCTGACGGACAAGATAAACCACCTTCTGTCCGAGTCGCGGGCGCAGGCTTCGGGAGAGGACGAGGCGAAGGAAGGCGCGGGCGGCGACGGGGGCGATAACGCGGACGGCGGCGGCGACGGGGCCAGGGAAGGCGCCAGGGACGGCGCGGCGCATGTCATACTTATGTCGGGAATCAGTCTGGAAAGCGTCGAGAAGGAGGCGCGCAAGGCGGGCATCAACACCTTCCTGCCCAAGCCGCTGTTCGTGTCCTCAGTGACGGACTGCATACAGCAATGCCTGGGCGCGGAGAACCTGGCGGAGCCTGACGAGGCTGAGGTCGGCGGCTGCAGGGATTTCAGCGGTTGCCGCGTGATTCTCGCGGAGGACATAGAAATCAACAGGGAGATAGTCATCTCGTTGCTGGAGCATACGGGCCTGATCATAGACAGCGCGGAGTCCGGCTCGCGGGCGCTGGATTTGTTCATTGACAATCCTGACATTTATGATATGATTTTTATGGACATACATATGCCGGAAATGGACGGCTACGAGGCGACGCGGCGCATTCGGGCTCTGGGCACCGAGAAGGCGTCGTCGATACCCATAGTGGCCATGACGGCCAACGTGTTCAGGGAAGATATCGAAAGGTGCCTGGCGGCGGGCATGAACGACCACGTGGGCAAGCCCATAGACATCGACGAGCTGATGGCCCGCCTGAACAAGTATCTGCCGTCGGCCAAGGATCGCGGCCCCGCGAACGCGGAAAGCTAGAGGCCCGCAGGCAGTCCCCCGAAAGCCCGAAGAGGGCCGCGCGGGCGGGCCGTCGTTTCGGCGCGGGCGACGCCGTCCGGGGCGGCGGGGACGGAGGTGGCCATGGGTTCTTACATAACAGTCGGTTCCCCCATAGGGGATTTGTTGCTGGCGGAAGATAACGGCGCCCTGACCTGCCTTAAATTCGGCGGGGACAGGCTGGCTCCCGAAGGCTACAGGCGGGCGGAGACGCCCCTGCTGGCGGCGGCCGGGGCGCAGCTGAGGGAGTATTTCCAGGGGAAGCGCAAAACCTTCGACCTGCCTCTGGCTCCCGCAGGCACGCCGTTCATGTCGAGGGTGTGGGAGGCTCTGCGGGACATCCCCTACGGGGAGACGCGAAGCTACAGGGACATAGCCGCGGCGGCGGGCAGCCCCAAAGCGTTCCGCGCCGTGGGCAGGGCGAATAACCGCAACCCCTTAGCCATCATAACCCCCTGTCACAGGGTTATAGGCAGCGACGGCAGCCTGGTGGGCTACGGGGGCGGGCTGGACGTGAAGGAGTATTTGCTGCGCCTGGAGGCGGGCGGCGCCCGCTAGTCCGCGCCCGAGCCTCCGCCCCCCTCCCGCGCCTCCGCGGCGCCCATGTTGGCCAGCTCGTCCGCCCTGTTGTTCATTTTCGTGGCGTGAAGAAAATCCTCGTACCCAAATTCGGGGCCGTTCCATTCCAAAAATTTTCTGTAAATCGGCTCAAGGCTCTCGGGGCTTTTGGCCAGGCTCACGTGGCCCTTCACCCTGTAAAATGAGCAGTCGTGGCGCCCCGTCAGTGCCAGCAGGGACTCCCATAGGTCGCGGTTCTCCACGGGGGCTTTCAGCGCCTTGCCCCGCATCCACCCGTTCTTCGCCCAGTTCACGTGCCACTTGTACCTGAAGCACTCGGTCAGGTACGCGCTGTCCGAAAACACGCGGACCTTCAAGCCCTCCCGCGTCAAGGCGCCCAGCGCCGCTATGAGCGCGGTCATCTCCATGCGGTTGTTGGTGGTGTCCCTCTCCCCGCCGTGTATTTCCTTCACGTGAGGCCCGTACTCCAATACGGCGCCCCAGCCTCCCACGTTCTTCCGCGACTGATTGCCCGCGCAAGCGCCGTCTGTGTGTATGTTGACAGTTTTCATCCTTCTCCTTCTGCCATGCCTTCCTCCGCCGCTCGGCGTCCCGCGCTCTCCTGCCCGCCCCCGATTCAGTCAAAAAATCGCGCCCATGTGCAAAAAACATTGAAATTTCAAAGTGTAAAGCCATCTTAAAGCCGACGTAACGCGCCTGTAACAACAATAGGATATACTATTGTTGAAAAGATCGCCGAGCTTGGCTTACGTGTCCTCATATACTAATTGTAACTGAAGGGAGGTCCAAGACGCAATGAGGAAGCTTGTTATGTTGCTCTTGATATTCGTGGCCGTTGGGGTCAGCGCGTCCGTGTCGTTCGCCGCGGCGACGACCGACCCTGCCGTGACGCTGGTCAGCCCGCCTGAGGACGAGGCGATAGTGGCTGATAATTTCCTCGTGTCCATAAAAGTCACCCAACCAGGCAAGACGCTTAAAATCAGCGTCGGCGCCCTGCAAATTAAAGATGGGGACAAATTCGTGGCCGTGACCCCCGGCGGCTTGGAGGATTATAGCAAGAAAAGCGAAGAAGACAAGCAGACCGCGCCCTTGATGGAGACCCAGACCTTCGTGTCCAAAGGGAGCGTCAGCTTTTTCACCCATAAAGTCGAGAACGTCACCCCAGGCGTTTATGTCATAAAGGTCAGCACGGTGGATGCCGACGGCGGGATTCTGTTCAGCAGGGAAGCGAGGGTTCTGGTCAAGGAGAAGGCCGCCGACGCCGACGCGAAAGTAGTGTTCGATTCGCAGAAATCGGGCGCCTCCCAGTTCCTGCAAAACCTCCTGAGCAAAATTTTCAAAAACTGACCCCGCAGAGCGGCAAATAACCGCCGAGCGAGGGAGCAGAGACGACGCCACGGACGAAAAAGACAACCTGACCCATTTCATGCGCGGGATTTTTCGTTTGTGGCTAGGAACGCGAGCGAGCGAGAAGGGCGCGTACGCTGGTACGTAACCGCCGAGCGAGGGAGCAGTGACGACGCCACGGACGAAAAAGACAAGCATGATAGAGAGAGTTAAAAGCATCGCAATAGTAGTATTAGTGCTAAACACAATACTGCTATTATATTTTTATTGGAGCAATCCCGCCGCCGACGTGAAACAGGCCCTTTCCGCATTGTCCGCGGAGACGCCCCCGCCCGTCGCGGTAAGGGACATTTTGCGCCCCGAAAGGATAACCCTCAACTTCGGCGGGGAGAATTACACTGTTTTCGACGCGGACGCGGGCATATGGGAAAGCGTCGGCAAATCTCCCGCAGGCTTCATTGAGGAAATGCGCGACATGGCGTCAGGCGAGAGCATGGCCTTGGGCGTCATAAGCAGGCGCGACTACGGCGAGGTGATGAAGGCCCGCTCCATACAGGCGGATTTCGCCTTTTCCATACCCTTTTCAGAATATTGCGCGGAATACGGGCTCACCCAACTGGGGCGAACGGGCGGTATAGACAGCTTCACCACGGTAGCCTATTCGACTGCAAGCCCTGAAAGCTTCTTCGTGTGCGACAAGCTTTCAGGGAAATATTACCGCCTTTCGACCTCAAGGGCGAGGAACAGCGGCCTCGAAGCGCTGATAAGCCGCGCCGAGGGCCTCAACAACGCCTCATATTACCCCCTCAGAACCTACGCGGGCATCGACAACGACGTCATGCTCCCGCTGGACATGAAAATAGTCCTCCCTGAGACCTCTTACCGCGACTACGCCGTCGGCTACGCGGGGACGCGGGACGGGGATCTGACGACCGACATGGCCAGAGCCTATTTCGGGGAAAGCTTCGACTTCACCCGAAAGCTGACCGAAGCGGACGGCTCCATCGTCTACATGTACCGCTACGGCGAAAAAGTGCTGTCCATGCGCGACGGGGTTTTCGAGTACAACGCGACGGCGGACGCCTACGGGAGCGGCGGCTTCTTCCAAGACCTACGGATCGCCCTGGATTTCCTGGCCCGTTGCGGCGCCCCCTGGCGCGGGGACGGCGCGGCGGCGGACAGAAACGGCATATACTTGAAGGCGGCGGGGCCGAACCCCGACAATGGCGCCTACCGCTTCCTCTTCGGCCTCACCCGCGACGGCTGGCGCGTGTCCTATGAGAATTCGGAGCCCTTCCTTGTGGAAGTCCGCGGCCAACGGGCGACTTACGCCAGGCTCGACCTGATTCTCTGCTCCCCCTCCCCGCCCAAGCCCTTAAAGGACGCCGCCGCGCCCTTTGACGTGCTGGTGGCGAACTACGCCTACATATTCGACGATTTGGCGAAAAACGGGCCTTTGCGCCAGGAGGCCGACATTTCGACGCTGGACCCCTTCACGGCGGTGATGGAACGGACGCGCGACGTGCGGGCGGGCTATTTGCGCCCCGACGACGGCTCGTCGGGGGAATTGGCCGCGGTGTGGGTCTTTGACATTGACGGGCTCCCGTACTATTTCAACCTGTATTCGGGAGAAATCGCGACGCGGGCGCGGTGAGGGCGAGAGATGGATTGGAGCAGGGCAAAAACCATATTGATAGCGGCGCTTCTGGCCACTAACGCCGTGCTGCTGGCAGCGTTGGCGCTGAAGGCGGCCGGCCCCGATTCCCCCGACGACGGCCTCTCGCTGAAAATCCTCGCGGCGGCCCATGTGGCCATTGAGACGGAATTGCCGAAAACGCCGGGCAAGATGGCCGTGCTGTACGTGGAGCCGGAACCCTTCGCCCCCTCGGCGATAGATGAGGCCCTGGCGGAGCAGGCCGCCAGACCGCATTCGGGGGAATTGACGAACGAGGCGCTGCGCGCGGAGGCGGACGCGTTGCTGGAGCGTTGCGGGCTTATGTCGGAGGGCGTCCGCTACCTGGGGGCCGAGCGGGAAGGGGACGCCCGCGTGGTGTCCTACGGCAACACCTTCGGCGGCGTGCCCCTGGAAGAGTGCTTCGTGAGGCTCTATTTCAGCGGCGGGCGCTTCGTGAAGGCGGAGAGGAAATGGTACGACCCCATAAGGCTCCACGACAAGAAAGGTGAGGTCATCAGCCCCGTGGAGGCTCTGATGCGGCTGCTGCCCGAGAAGGACGAGGCGGAGCCGCTGGCCATAAGCGGCGTCGAGCTGGTGTATTGGGTCAGCTCCGACGCAGCGGGCGCCTTTTCGCCGATCAACGACACGGCGCTGCCCGCCTGGAAGATAACGGACGGCGCGGGGCGGGTCAGGTACGTGCCGGGGTATTGACGGGCCTCCCCCCCCGTGATATGGCCGCGCGAATACCGCCTCAACGATAAATTTATTTTCCATCATAACTTGTTCACATTTAAGGGGTACTATAGAACATATGGAGCGACGTCCTTTTTCAAATGTTGCCCAAAATTATTGGGCGGATGAGGAAAGATAGTATCTACTAATCCGCTTCAAGGCAGCGTTTTATCGCTCCGTCGGCTAAATGTCGCCCTGAAACCACTTCGGCGAGGATTTTTCTGTCGGACAAGGCGGCGGGTTCCGTTTATACTGGTAGTATCAGCGGGTTCTGCCCGCGCAGTCCGGCGAAAAAAAGATCGGCGAATGCGCAAATGTTTAGTTGGCGGAGCAATAAGTGCGGATTAGTATTAGGAGAGGAGATTTTACCATGGTTAAAACTATTGTTGTGCTTGAGGACGGAAAGATAACCCACACCATCGACGAGAACGATTGGGACGGCGTGGAGGTCAAGGACGGCAAGCTGATAAGCAAGGCCGAGAAGGACGGCGAGCCGCAAAACGCCCCCGAGCCTCCCGCCTTCGCCTGGCAAGCCCGCCCCGCAGAGCCTCCCCAGGCCGCCTCTGCCGCCGCGCGGCCCGCAGGCGGGGAGAGCTCCCTTCCGACCGATCCGGCGGCGGAGCGGAGCGCTGACGCCGAGCCTTGGGCCGCCCCGAAATATGAACGCCCCGACGCGACCTACGGGCAACCCGCCGATCCTTGGCCGTCGCCGTACCCCGAGCAGGGCCAAGCCCCGCCGCAGGCCCCGCCCTCATACGGCTGGCGACAGACGGGCTACGGCGTTCCGACGCCCGACGCCGCGAACGCGGGCGCCGGTACGGGCGCGGAAAGCGGCTTGAACGTAGGCGGCGCGGCCTCTGACGCCGCGAACACGGGCGGCCTCGCCCCCGACTCCATGAACGCGGGCGGCTTCGCCCCCGACCCCATGGGCGCGGGCGGGGGATTCAGCCCATGGGCCTCAGGGGCGGAAGGCCCCGCGCCAGTCGGAGGCGGCGGCGAGCCAGCCTTCGCGGGAGCGCGGCCGACAAACGGGCCCGACGGCGTGAGGCCGATGTACGAATGGCGCGATCCATCCCAGCAGTCCGCCCAGACTCCGCCCAAGACGCGCCGCCTCCGCCTCAACAGGGCCGTCTCCGTCGTCCTCATAGTGCTGCTTTCCGCTTCGGCGGGCTTCTGCGGCGGCCTGGCGGCGTCGGGGCTGGCGCCCAGGGGCCTGAGCCCCATCTCCGCGGCCCAATCCATAACCATAACGCCCTCCGAGCAGGTCAGCACCACGGAGGCCGTGGCGGCGAAGGTCATCCCCTCGGTGGTGGGCGTGACGTCCTCGGCCACGCGCCGCTACGACAACTTCTTTTTCGGCGCCTACAACCAAGAGGTCTCAGGCGTGGGCACGGGAATCATAGTGGACGCAGGCGGCTATATATTGACCAACTCCCACGTCGTCATGGACGGCGCGGTGGACGACATAACGGTGCTGCTGCCCGACAGCCGCGAGGTGGCGGGCACGGTCTTATGGAATGACGCGAACCTGGATTTGGCGTTGCTGAAGGTAGAGGCCAGCGACCTGGTGGCGGCGGATTTGGGCGACTCGGACGTCATCAAGATAGGCGCCTACGTGGCGGCCATAGGCAACCCGCTGGGACTTGATTTCCGCAGCAGCGTCTCCTCGGGCGTGATAAGCGGCCTCGACAGGTCTATAGTGGTTGGCGACGGCTCGAACGCGAGCCGCCCCGTCCAGATGGAGGGCCTGATGCAGGTGGACGCGGCCATAAATTCCGGCAACAGCGGCGGCCCCCTGGTGAACCAAAAAGGGGAGGTCATAGGCATCAACACGGCGAAAGCCCAGAGCGGCGAGGGCATGGGCTTCGCGATACCGATAAACGTGGCGAAGCCCATAGTGGAAAGCGTGAAGGCCACGGGCGAGTTCCACAGGGTCTACATAGGCATAACGCCAAACGACGTGACGGCCTTGCTCAGCGCCTACCCGCATCTGGATTTTGGCGTGGACAAGGGCGCTTTCGTGGACTCGGTGACGCCAGGCTCCCCTGCGGAGAGGGCGGGGCTTAGGAGGAACGACGTGATAACTGAGCTGAACGGGAAGGAAGTGAGGTCCAGCACGGATTTGATAAAGCAGCTTCTGGGCTATAAGTCCGGGGACGAGGTGACCCTGACGGTGGTTCGGGACAAGAAGCCGATGAGCGTGGCGGTGACGCTGACGGATTCTTTGAACCCGCAGTCTTAGGG
>JAIRPE010000032.1 GCA_031257175.1 Eubacteriales Family XIII. Incertae Sedis bacterium
CCTCCTGCTCACGGTAACGGTTGCTTACGCAAACAACATTTTACCATGGCGAGGGGGTTCCCTTCCACTTCTCAGGGACTCGCCCGCGGCTTAAATCAAGGTTGGGACGGGCGGCCCGCCCGGCTAAGGGGGCGGGCCGCCCGTCCCTCGGATCGAATCGGGGCGCCGCGCCCCCGAGCCCCAGCCGACCGCCTCATCCACAACTATTTTACACCGCCCTGATGTTCGGCAAAAAATGCTCGCCGATGTTCGGCGGAAAAAAGGTAGCGGGGCAGGGCGTGTAAAAATAATTTCAAATTACATTGACAAATCATCGAATTTTGAAGTATAATAGAACAAAGGGGTACTGGCGACAGCGCCTTTTTCTGTCTTGTGCCGTTCCCGCATAAGAGGCCGTCTGGGTTCGCGAGGGCTTTTTCCCCCGCCGATGAAACAGGGTCGGGAAGAGACCAAGAGATAGGACGGTTTTGAAAGCGGACCGGCGCTTACGCGTTGTCGCGCTTATCTGCTCGAGGGAGGTATTGTTATGTTTTCTATCGGAGATAAGGTGGTTTACCCAATGCACGGGGCGGGTATTATCGAAGCGGTTGAGGAAAAGAGCGTTTTAGGCGAACTGCGGCAATATTATGTCCTCAGGTGCGCGTTCAGCGACATGAAGGTTTGGATACCCTGCGATTCCTCAGATATGATCGGAGTGAGGGAAGTTATCCACCCGGACAAGACTCCGCATGTGATGGAGATACTTTCCAACGCGTCCAGTGAGATGTCCGGCAACTGGAACAGGCGATATCGTGAGAACATGGAGAAGCTAAAGACAGGCGAGACGGGGAACGTGGCGGAGGTGGTGCGGAACCTCATGCGCATCGACAGAGTGAAAAAGCTGTCCACAGGCGAAAAGAAGATGTTGGCCAGCGCGAAGCAGATGCTTATAAGTGAGCTTATTTTGTCAGGAGACGAGGAAGCGGGCGAGTTGGAGGACAGGATTGAGAAAGTAGTTTGCGGTTTGTAGAATGGCCGCCTGACATAGCCCGCGCCGCGCGTCGAAAGCGCTGAGCCTGAGCTGGCTCAACCGACGGCGACGCGGGGTTTGCGGGTTTGTTCTTTGTGTTTGTTTTTGGCGGGGTGGATCGTCTTGTTATAGCAGATCGCTGAGGGGGGGGTCGTGGTTGCTGAAAACATTGATTAGAGCCATAATAACGCTCGTTGGGGCTGTCGCGGGGTATGGGGTTTTTCTTCTGGCCAGATTCATAGGGATTGTGACCAGGTTTTACGATCTTACCGGGCTGAATCAGTTGCAACAGTTCGTGTTCATATCTGCCAGCGCAATTATTTTCGGTTTGCTTTTTTTCCTTTTAACCCCCACAATAGGTCAGCAGAGCGCGAAGGTGGCCAAAAATATCGAGTCGGAAATCCAGGCAGTCCCGGCGAACGACATCATAGTCGGTACCGGAGGCCTAGTCATAGGACTTATCATCGCTTTTCTTATAAGCCAAATATTCAACAGGATGCAGGGTTTTTTGGGGATCATCCTAAACCTCGTCACGTTCATAGTTTTGGGTTATCTGGGGGTGGTCGTCGCCACTAGAAAAGGACGGGATTTGCTGCCTGCGTGGATTTCGGCGCGGCGCTCCGCCGCCGGCGGGGGCAAAACGAAGAACAAGCTGGCTGACGCGTCTCCAAAGATTTTGGATACCAGCGTCATTATTGACGGGAGGATCGCGGACATAATGAAAACGGGGTTCTTAGAGGGACGCATAGTCATACCTGAATTCGTGCTGGTGGAGCTGAGACATATCGCCGACTCGTCCGACGGGCTGAAACGCAATAGGGGCAGGCGCGGATTGGACGTGTTGAACAGGATACAGACCGAGTACGGCATTGACATTTACAACACTGAAACAGAAAAGACGTTAGAGGAGATACCGGAGGTGGACGTCAAATTGTTGAAGCTGGCGCAGATACTTCATGGGAAAGTCGTAACGAACGATTTCAACCTCAACAAGGTGGCGTTGATAAAGGGCGTGGACGTGCTGAACATAAACGAGCTGGCGAACACGTTAAAGCCCGTGGTGTTGCCTGGAGAGGATATGAACCTCTTTCTGGTGAAAGAAGGAAAGGAGACCAACCAAGCGGTGGCTTATCTGGATGATGGCACTATGATAGTGGTGGAGGACGGCAGGCGTTTCATCGGCAAGAGCTTGGATGTGATAGTCACCAGTGTTTTGCAGACTGCGGCAGGCCGGATGATCTTCGCTAAACCTAAGAGAACGGCGTGATGCATGGCAATTTGCGCGTGGCGGCGCTTATAGCCGCGGCTGGAACCGGTCTCAGGATGGGCGGCGACGTTCCTAAGCAATTCATGAAGATTGGCGAGAAAACTGTGTTGGAGATGAGCGTGGAGGCGTTCGAAGCCAATGCTTTCGTTGACGACGTGTTCATAGTGGCGGACAAGGTCAGAATCGCGGAGTGCGAGAGGGTTTTCACGAGACGCGGCTATTTTGTCGGCCATGGCGGCAAAATACGCGCAATAGTCCCTGGAGGGGCCAGCAGACAGGAATCCGTCATGGCGGGTTTGGAGGCGCTGGGACGCGAAGTCGGGATCGTGCTTGTCCATGATGCGGCTAGGCCCTTAGTCAGCGACGTTTGCATCGATCGAGTCGTTCTAGCCGCGGCCGAGAGAGGCGCGGCGGTTGCCGCCGTGCCGGTGACGGACACCATAAAAGCTGTCGCGGAGGGGCGTTTTGTTTCAACTGTCAGACGTGAGGGGCTCTATGCGGCGCAGACGCCGCAAGGCTTTGGGCTCAGCATTATATCAGAGGCTTACGAGGCGGCTCGCCGAGACGGCTTCGTCGGCACGGACGACGCGGCCTTAGTGGAGCGTCTGGGCGTGGAGGTTTTTTGCGTGGAAGGGGATCATGACAATTTTAAAATCACCGTGCCGGGGGACCTAGCGAAAGCTGAGGCGATTTTGAACCAAAGAGAACGCTATGGCGAGACTCTAAGAGCCTCTGCCATAGCACCTCGGAAATATGGTTTCCAAGCGGACGGCGCATTGCGGATTGGAACAGGCCTAGACGCGCATCGCCTGGTCGTTGATAGGCCGTTGGTGTTGGGGGGGGTCAACATACCCCATGACAAGGGGCTTTTGGGGCATTCGGACGCCGATGTCCTCGTTCACGCTCTGATGGACGCCTTGTTGGGCGCGGCCGCGCTTGGTGATATCGGCAAGCTCTTCCCCGACACGGAGCCCGCTTATGAAGGAATTTCCAGCATGGCGCTCTTGAGCGTCGTGACAGAAATGTTGGAAAAGGAAGGCTGGAGAATTGTGAACGCGGATGTCGTCGTTATTGCCGAAACGCCGCGCCTTGCGCCCTACGGCGACCGAATACGGGAAAACTTGGCTTCGGCTATGAGAACCGACGTGGCGGCGGTATCCGTTAAGGCGACAACCACGGAGGGCATGGGCTTTCCTGGCAGGGGCGAGGGCATAGCGGCGCAGGCTGTCGTTTTGTTGCGAGCGAAGTGAACATATGGGAGGGAAAATGAATAGCAAACTTTGGCCCGCGAACGGCGCAATGCTGGTTTTCGGGGTGCTTTTGTGTTATCTGACATGCGTTTGGGAGAACGATTTTGGCTATATGATAGGTGCGGGGCTGCCGTTCATGGTTTCGGGTCTGTTGTTGCTCTATGGGCGCGTGAGGAAGTCCGACCGAAGCAAAGCGTTGCAACTTATGGTGTTCAACGTCTGGATAAGCCTTTATGCCGTGGCGTATTTCGTCATGAAAGCAGTTGCGGGCATGAATTTATATTTTTTGTTTGGCAGGTTTATCATCCAACTGCTGCTTCCGATAGGAGTGATCCTTATGATGGACGCGGTGGCGGTCAGCAGGGAGAGAAAACGCAAAAAAGCGGAAGAAGATGAGCGACAGCAAAGGGCGGAGATCGAAATAAAGCGTCAGTTGGCGGAGAGGCACGGCGAAGACTGGAACGGTGACGAGGGTGAGGGAGGAAACCCCGCGGACTCCCCCGACGGACGCGCCTGACCCGCGTCAGACAAAAACGCTGCCGCCGATGAACTCCCTGAGTATCGAGTTGTTCGCGACCGCGTCGTCGTCCATGGCCTTGAAAAACTGCAACAGACGCTTGAGCCTCCGCGCCTCCGCGTATTCCTCCTCATTCTCCCCTATCCCGTCCAGCAGGGGCGTGGCGTGGCGTTTCAAAACCGCTATCTCATATATGTGGACTGAGTTGAACAGCACGTCCGCCGCGTTGTTGTAAGGGAAAATGTTGCGATCCTCCCCCTCGCGCACCTTCGGCCAGAAGGCTATGGTCTGCTTGGCGCCGCTGCCCCTGGTCCGGCTGTCCCTTATGAGCCTGCGCAGGAGCCGGATGTCCGTGGTGGGCACGCGGTTCTGGCCGTCGATGTTCAGCGCGGTCAACGGGCTGACGTAAATCCTGAACTTCCCCGCGTCGTCGATGGACGCCGTGAGCGCGCCGTTCAGGCCGTGGATTCCCTCTATCACGATGGGCTGCCCGGCCTTGCAGCGGGACGGCCTCTCGCCAAAGACCTTTCTGCCCGACAGGAAGTCATACCTGGGCAAATCCACCTCATCGCCCTTCAGCAAGGCGTTCATGTCCCTGTTGAACAAATCCAGGTCCAGCGCGGCCAAATCCTCGAATTTCGGCACGCCGTAATCGTCCAGAGGGCAGTCGGCCCTGTCCAGGAAATAGTCGTCGGTGCCCAAATACAGCGGGGTCAGCCCGTTCACCCGCAATTGGACGCACAGGCGCCGGGCGAAGGTGGTCTTGCCCGACGAGGAAGGGCCGGCTATCAATATGACCCGTTTCCTCTCGTCGCTTATCCTGTCCGCGATGTAGGCGATCTTCTTCTCGTGCAGCGCCTCCGACAACTGTATCAGCTCCAGCCCGCGCCCGCCCTCTATGGTCTCGTTCAAGTCGGTCGCCGTGGAGACGCCCGTGAGCTTGCCCCACTGCGCCGCTTCCCCGAAAGCCTCGTACCGCTTCTTCTCGTCCTCGAAGGGGGGCAGGGCGTTCGGGTCGGAAGGATGGGGGAACAGCAACAGCACGCCGTTCCTGTATCTTTTCAGGGAAAAACGCTCCAGATAGCCCGAGGACGGCGCCATTTGGCCGTAGAAGTAGTTTCTGAACCCGTCCATGGAATAGAAGGCCACTTCCGTCAAGTCGCGGTCGGCGGCCTCCAAAACGCGGATTTTCTCCCTGTGGCCGTCCGCCTTGAGCAGCTCGTAAGCCTCGGCCCGCGAGACGCGCTCTTTGACAATGGGCACGTCGGCGGCCGCCAATTCCCGCATCCGCGCCTCCACGGCCTCCACGTCGCCGTCGGTCAGGGCAGGCGCCTTGATGACGGTGAACAGCCCCTTGCTGAGAGAGTTGCCTATGGTGACTTCCCTTCGGCCCAGCACGTCCTCCACGGCCTTCAGATATAGAAGAGAGAGGCTGCGCTGGTATATCAGCCAGGCCGCGTTGTCCCGCATGTCCAGCAGGGTCACCTCCGACGGGGAATCGACCGCCTCGCCCAATTCCCTCACGCGGCAACCCACCTTCGCGGCGAGGAAGCGGTACGGCGACGCGCTCTGGTACAGGGCCGCCAGCCCCGCCAAAGTCGCGCCTTTCGGTATCTCAGCCTCAAGAAACGGAGCCCTGGGGTCCGTCCTCACCCTCACTTTCACGAAATCCTTGCCCATGACGCCAGCCTCC
>JAIRPE010000055.1 GCA_031257175.1 Eubacteriales Family XIII. Incertae Sedis bacterium
CCCCCTTGAAATCATCCCGGCTTTATTGTATACTACCAAAAAGCGCCTGGAATTTTCGCGCCTTATTTTTGTCGGCCGCAATTTCTTGGGTCTTGTGAAAACCCCCGCGTATCGGGGCGCTTCGGGAGTTTCAGAACCCATTTTAGGGAGGTGTTGTCATGCCAAGCATCATATGGATCATAATAGCCTTTATCATCTACGCCGGGGTGATGATCGTCATCGGCGCCAAGTTTTATGGGAAATCCACCAACCTTACGGATTATTTCCTGGGCGGCAGGAAGCTGAACGCCTGGGTGGCGGCCATGTCGGCCCAGGCGTCGGACATGTCGGGCTGGCTGCTGATGGGCCTGCCGGGCGCCATCTACGCGCTGGGGACGGGGCAGCTGTGGATAGCCGTGGGGCTGGCCATAGGCACCGCGCTCAACTGGATATTCGTGGCGAAAAAATTGCGCAGATACACTATAGCCAACAATTCCATCACCATTCCGGAGTATTTCGAGAACAGATTTAGGGACACGTCGAAGATAATACGCATCGCCTCGGCGATATTCATCATAATATTTTTCGCCGTCTACACCGCCTCGGGCTTCGTGGCCTGCGGCACGTTGTTCTCCCAGGTTTTCGGCATAGATTACCAGATGGCGCTGGCCATAGGCGTGCTGGTCATACTGATTTACACCTTCCTGGGCGGATTCTGGGCGGTAAGCTGGACGGATTTGATACAGGGCCTTTTGATGTTCTGCGCCATAATACTGGTGCCCATCCTGGCCCTGGCCTCCATGGGCGGCACGGGGAGCATCCTTGCCAGCGCGCCCGCGGATTTCCTCAACCCCTTCCAGGACGGCGCGGGGCACGGGCTGACCCTCATATCCATCATATCCCAGCTCGCCTGGGGCCTGGGGTATTTCGGGATGCCCCACATCCTGGTCAGGTTCATGGCCATCAAGGACGAAAACGCGGTGAAGCGCTCGGCGGGCATCGCCATCACCTGGGTGGTGATGACGCTGGCCTTCGCCGTGGTGGTGGCCGTGGTGGGACTTAGCTTCCTGCCTGATCTGGAAAACCCGGAGACGGTGTTCATCGCCATGATACAGAAGGTGTTCATGGGAGAGGGGGCCTTCTTCCCCGTGCCGCTCCTGGGCGGCATATTCCTCTGCGCCATATTGGCGGCTATCATGTCCACCGCGGACTCTCAGCTGTTGGTGACGGCCTCATCCATCACCAGCGACATCTACAAGAACGCCGTGAACAAAAAGGCCAAGGACGGGCACCTGCTGTGGTTCAGCAGGTTCGCGGTGCTGGCGGTGTCCCTGGTCGCCTACGTCATAGCCACCGACAGAAGCTCCAGCATAATGCAGCTGGTCTCCAACGCCTGGTCGGGCTTCGGCTCGGCCTTCGGGGCGCTGGTGCTGCTCTCCCTCTACTGGCGGCGGGTGAACAGGGCCGGCGCGGCGGCGGCCATCATATCGGGCGGCCTCACCGTCATAATCTGGGATTACGTGAAGCTGGGCGGGCAGACGCTGGCCGCTTCCACGGAGCTTTATTCCCTGGCGCCGGGCTTCGCCATCTCCCTGGTCTGCGCGGTGGTTTTCAGCCTGCTGACCAAGGAGCCGTCCCGAGAGATTACGGACGAGTTCGACAAATCGATGGGCGCCTAGGCCACAAGGAGGGCTTGGTCGGCGCGTCTTGAGATTGAACGACGGCATCAGTCTCCCGCTGATGCCTACGGTTTGAAGGACGGCGGGCAAAGCCCGTAGTCCTTCAAACCGTCCGTTCAACATTTTAAGTGCGCTCCGCGCTTCAAATGTTGACGAGCAACATTTGAATATTCAGACAATTTTCCCCCGCAAAATCACCCGTTCGGGCGTTTTTGCGGGGGAGTCGCCGTTATTTGGCGCACAATAGTTGACAAACGAACGTTAGGTAGGTATACTGGGGTTATGACTTCCGGGACGCGTCGGCCGGGGCTCGCGGAGGTCATGCAGGCAAATGGACGAACGGAGAAATTATGGCAGTAGGCAAAGTGAATAGCGTGGGCATGAAAAGGAGGATACTGGACGCCGCCGTGAAGCTTTTCTCCGAAAGCAGCTTCGCCGCCGTGTCCGTCAGGGACATCGCGGACGCGGTGGGCATAAAGGCATCCTCCATATACAGCCATTACGGGTCGAAGCAGGACCTCCTGGATGCGATTTACGCTCATTACGAGGAAGTGGCGGACAGGGTGCGGCCTGACCTGGGCGAGCTTATGCTATTGGCGGAGACCGCCGACCCTTTTGAGGCCCTGGCGAGGACGGAGTTCCATTTTGACCCGGATGAGCAGGAGACTATGGACCGGATAGTCATAATAGCGGCCGTGGAAAGCCGATGGGACGAGCGCAGCGAGGATTTCATCATGAGGAACGTCGTCAATCTGCCCAAGATATACGCGGAGCCGCTGCTCAAGCGAATGCTGGAGCTTGAGAGGATAGAGCCTTTCGATATTGACGTTTTTATAGTGCTTATGTCGAATTTCTGCCTTAGCGCGGCGTTGCGTAATTTTTCCAGGAAGAGGATGTCATTTGAAGAATGGGCGCTGGGCTACAACTACCTTTTGAGAATGGTGGCGCCCACGGGGAAGTGACGCGCGGTCGTTTGGGCCTCAGGCCCTTGCGATACAACGGGTAGTCCGGGAGTCGGGGCGCTTTGCCTTAGCAAAGAGGAAGGGCCGTCGGGCTGCCCGGCCTGTTGGCGGCGTGGCGGCGCTGGCTTTTTAAGGAACCGCGCGCGCGAGGGGGGACGCGCGGAGGCGCGATCGCGCGCGCGGTGGCGAGGCGAAGGCACGCTCGCGGCATCGGATGATTCAAAAGGGGTTTTGAGTCACGAGGGGTCGTGCCCGTTTATAACGTAGCCGCCGCGCCGCGCAACAGGCGTATTTGTATATGTGCAGTTATGAGAAGAGGGTGAGGGCCGCCCTGAAAAAGGCTTTGGAAAGCCCGTTGGCGACTGTCACCGCCGGGCCGGGCTACGGGAAAACTAGGGCGGTGGAGGAATTCGTCGTCGGCGGGGGATTTGAGCCCGTGTGGGTCAGGCTGGGCGTCTTGGAGAGCGCCCCCGCCAGGTTTTGGAGCAGCTTCACGAAGGCCGTGTCGGGGACGTTGCCGGGGCTGGCGGCCGCGATGGGTAAAAACGGCTTCCCTTACTCGAATTCTGACATATGCGACTTCATCGACATTTTGCGGAAATCAATAGCGGCGAGGGAGAGTATGGGTTCCGCGCCGTTCCTTTTTATATTCGACGACTTCGGCCATTCCGCAGGCGGCCCCGCAGGCAGGCTCATGGAGTCCGTGCTGGAGTCTGGGCTGGAGGAATGCAGGTTCCTTCTGGTCTGCGGGGCCAAAACGGGCTTTGAGGTCACGGGCCTGAAAAGCGGGGGATTTTTCCCGCTGACGGCGGCGGAACTTCGCTACACTGAGGAAGAGGCCGCCGCCTATTTCGCCGAGAGGGGGCGTCCCCTCTCGCGGGCGAAGCTGCGTCGGGTGTGGGAATACACGGAGGGCTGGCCCTTGGCCGTGCGCGCCTTCGCGGAGTCGGAGCCTGCCCTCAGGAGGGCGGCGGGGGACGGCTCGCGGGGGACGCTCCCCTATCCCGGAGGCAAGCGGCTGGAGGAGGGCGGGCCTACCCTGCGCTTCGACGTGATAAACTCTATTTTTGAAAGGGATTATTTTAAGAATTACGCCGAGGACGTGCGGGAGGCGCTGGTGAAGCTGTCCCTGCTGCCCGGCTTCGTGCTGGAGAATCTGAAAAACGCGGGCATAGCGAATATGTGCCAGGCCGTGAGGGCGGTCCGCGAGAATCTTTTCATCGACCACGACCACGCCAGCCGCGTCTACACCATGCACAATATGTACAGGGATTATCTGTCGGGCTGGCAGTGCGCCCTGCCTGAGGCCGACAAAAACGCGTTTTTGGAGGACGCGGCGGAGGTTTTCCTGCAACGCGCCCTATTGCCGCAGGCCATAGAGTGCTTCGAGCGGCGCGGCGATTTAGACAAAATGCTGGCGGCGCTGCGGGCCCACGCGGGCGAGCGTGTCGGCGCGGCGCGGGAGGATTTGGAATACGTGGAGGATAAGCTGAGGGCCTTCCCCGAGGCGTTTCGGGAGAAGAACCCCATCGTGGACTATTTGCAGGCGGTGGTCTATTTCAACAGCAATGAGATAGAGCGCTGCCAGAATCTCCTGCGGGTCTTTATCGACAGGCTGAAGGGGCTGGAGCTGGCTGAGGCCAGGGAACTTTTGGGGAAGGCGTATTATTTGATGGGCAATGTCTCCATGCTCTGCAGCAGGTCGGATTTCCCGCGCTTTTACGCCAAGGCGGCGAAGTACCTGAACGGCCCCGACGTGGCGGCGGGGCGCGTCGTCCACGTGGGGAACAGGGGGATGATGGGCATGGACGGGCGGGACGTCGGGGCTCTGGAGCGGATGAAGGCGGCGATGGACGAGGCCATGCCCTATTACAAGCAGGTGACGGGCGGCGGAGAGGGGCTCGGCAGGCTGTTCCGCGCGGAGGCGGCCTACCACACCCTCAGGCTGGAGGAGGCGCGGCGCCACGCCCTGGCGGCCATAAGCGAGGCGGACGCCCACGGGCAGGAGGACATATCCTGCAACGCCCGCCTGTTGCTGGCGCGGGCGGCGTTGATGAAGGGGGAGCCGGCGGAGCTGCTGCGCCAGGCGGAGGACGTGTCGGAATACGCGGGCGGCGCGGACAGCCCCGTGCTGGAGAGGCTGCGGGACAGCGGCGCGGCGTGGCTCTATATCTGCATGGGCATGACGGACTTGGCCGCCGCGGCCCTGAAGAAGCTGTCGTCGGAATCGGGCGGCAGGCCATTGGCGACGGACGGCAGGGAGAATGTCATATGGGCGTTTTACATGCTGGAAACGGGCGCCTATGAGGAGCTGCTGGCGCATTTGGACAGGATGGAGAATTATCACGCCCGTTGGATAGACAAGCTGAACATCCACATACTGCGCGCGCTGGCGCTGACGAGGACAAGGTGCGCGGGCGCCATGGAGTCGCTGTGGCTGGCCTGCGACATGGCGATGGGGAACGAGGTGGCGGCGCCTTTCGTGGAGCGGGGCCACGCCATGCACGCGCTGGCCGAGGCGGCTAAGGCGCAGCCGGATTTCGACCGAGGGTGGCTCGACGGGATTTCCAGGCAGGCCCTGGCGTATTCAAGGAGGCTGGCGGGGCTGACGAAAGCCTTCCAGGCCCGCTACGGCGCGGAGCGGCGCCTGGGGGTGCGCCTGACGGGGCGCGAGATGGAGGTGCTGGCGAACATGGCGCAGGGCATGACCAGGGAGGAGATAGCGCAGATGAATTTCATTTCGGTGAACACGGTGAAGAGCGTGATAAGGAATATCTACATGAAGCTGGGCGCGGTGAACAGGGCCGACGCGGTGCGGATATCCACGCGGCTGGGGCTGTTGAGGTAGGGGCGGGGGTCATGCCGGGTTGAGCAGGCCGTTCAGGCCCGCCGCCCTTAAGGGCGGCGGATTCTGTTGATTTTTTTCTTCTGACGTGATAATATCAGTATATGTTTTCGCGTTGCGATGGCTAAATTTTCCAGCAAAATATTGCCAATGGCGACCACGCCCTGACGGGTCGGAAGGCACGGCGGGGCGGGGTGTTTTGCGTTCTCTTGCAAGGAGGGCAGGTGTGAGCATAACGGAACTGTTCGGGCAGAAAATACTCATAGGAGACGGGGCCATGGGCACCATGATACAGGCCGCAGGGACGCATCCGGGGGAGTTGCCCGAGATATTGAACCTTACCAAGCCCGATCTGATAAAAAACATACACAAGCAATATTTCATGGCCGGGAGCGATTACGTATGCACCAACACCTTCGGCGCGAATCGCCTCAAACTGGCGCCAAGGGGCGTCAGCATGGAAGAGATGGCGCGCGCCGCGGTGAAAAACGCCAGAGCCGCCGCACTGGAGACGGGAAACGCCGAAAAGCGCGTGGCGCTGGACGTCGGGCCGACGGGAAAGCTGATGGAGCCTATGGGGGACATGGGATTCGATGAGGCTTACGGCATATTCAAGGACATCGCTTTGGCGGGCGAGGCGGCTGGCGCGGATTTCGCCATATTGGAGACATTCACGGATATATATGAAATGAAAGCGGCGTTGTTGGCCTTTAAAGAAAACGTGAAGACGCCGATAGTCTGCTCGGTGACGTTCCAGGAGGACGGACGTATGCTCACGGGCACGGATCCCATGACGGCCGTGTGCATATTGCAGGACATGGGGGTGGCCGCCGTGGGGCTCAACTGCTCTTTGGGCCCGGAAATGACGGCGCCCATAGTCGCGGAAATGCTTCGTCACGCCCACGTCCCTGTCATAGCCCAGCCTAACGCGGGCATACCTGCGGAGATCGACGGGCGGGCGGCGTTCGGGGTGGGAGCGGAGGCATTTGCCGCAGCCATGAGGCCGATGATAGAAGCGGGCGTGAGCATTGTGGGAGGCTGTTGCGGGACTTCGCCGGAATATATCAGGGCTCTGCGCGATATGCTGGACGGCATGGGCAGGCAGGTTCGCCCGCAAGTAGGACGCACGGCTTGCTTCCCCACGGTCTGTTCCCCTGTCAGAACCGTGGCGCTGGACGGCAGGACTCGGATCATCGGGGAGCGGTTGAACCCGACCGGCAAAAAAATGCTGAAACAGGCCCTCATAGACGGGGACTATGATTTCGTGGAGGACGAGGCGCTGGCGCAGGCGCGGGCGGGGGCGGAACTGCTGGAAGTCAATATGGGCCTGCCGGATATCGACGAAGGGGCCATGCTCGTGGGTTGCGTGAGACGGTTGGAGAAGACCCTGGACGCGCCGCTGGTCATCGACTGCGCCGACGGGGATAAGATTGAGGCGGCCATGCGGGCGAGCAGGGGCAAGCCTTTGATAAACTCCGTCAACGGTGAGGCCAGAAAGATGAAAGAAATTTTCCCCATCGTCAAAAAATACGGCGCCTCAGTCATAGCGCTGACTCTGGACGAGAACGGGATTCCTGACAGCGTGGAGGCGCGTCTGGCCATATTGGACAAGATCGTCGCGGAGGCCGAGTCTTACGGAATAGGCAAGGAGCGGCTTGTGGTTGACTGTCTTACACTGACGGCGTCGGCGCGGCAGGACGCTTGCATTCAGACCCTGGAGGCGGTCAAGCTGGTTCGGGATAAGTACGGTATGAGAACCGCTCTGGGCGTGAGCAACATATCATTCGGGCTGCCCGAAAGAGGAGCCTTGAACAGAAGCTTTCTGACCATGGCTTTAATGGCGGGGCTGGACGCGCCCATAATAGACCCGCTGAACCCGGCATACGTGGAGGCGGTTAGAGCGGCGGAAGTCTTGCTGGGCAAGGACAGGGACGCGAAGGCGTACATCGAATATGAAGCGTCGGCGGGGCGCGGGGACGGCGTAAGAGACGGCGGGCCCGGACGGAACGGCGTTGCGGGCGCGGGGACGGCTTTTGGCGGTCTCCCGCCCAAGAACGGCGTGACCGTCATAGTTAAGGAGCCCTATCACGAGAAAAGCCTGGAGGAGATCATCCGAGGGGGGTTTGAGAGCAGGGCGGCGGCGGCGGCGGAAAAGCTGTTGCTGACGGCGAAGCCTCTGGAGATAATAGAGCAGGTGGTCATGCCCGCGCTGGAAGCCGTAGGCGCGGATTTCGAGAACGGGGAGGTTTTCCTGCCGCAGATGATAAAATCGGCCGACGCGGCCAAGGGCGCTTTCGAGGTGCTGAGGGCGGCTCTGAGGGCCAGGGGGGAAAGCGTGTCTTACGGGCGGGTGATCTTGGCCACTGTGAAGGACGACATTCATGACATAGGAAAGAACATAGTCAAGGCGATTATGGAAAATTATGGCTATGATATAATAGACTTGGGCAAGGACGTGCCGCCTGAGACGATAGTCAAGACGGCGCAGGAAGAGAAAATCCGCTTGGTGGGCCTATCCGCGCTCATGACCACCACAGTGGCCAATATGGCTAAGACCATCGATTTGATTAAAGAGACCGGCTTGGACTGCGTGACGGCAGTGGGCGGCGCGGTGCTGACTCCGGCTTACGCGCGGAAGATCGGCGCGGACAGGTATTGCGCCAACGCCATGGACGCCGTTCATATGGCGAACGGGATATTCAGGACGTCCCCGCGTTAGCCCAACGGCGCGTTTTGCGCCTTTTGAGCCTGTCGCCGGTTTCGCCCCGCGTTCGGCAGGGCCGCGTCCCCGATGCGGGGAACGCGCGAAGAACAGACCGCTTTGCTTGGCGTGAACGCGCTCTGGGAAAGGGTAAGAAAGAAAGGAGAAACACATGCATAGACCTACCTGGGACGAATACTTCATGGAGATGGCGGAAATCACGGCCAAACGCTCCACCTGCCTGCGCAGGAACGTGGGGGCGGTCATCGTCCAGGACA
>JAIRPE010000056.1 GCA_031257175.1 Eubacteriales Family XIII. Incertae Sedis bacterium
GACGCCCGCCCAATGATTTTGGGCGGAATTTAAAATAAGGATAGGTATAAAGCCAATTCGCACTCAACCCGATACATTGGAGCGGATTGGTAGATACTATCTTCCGACGCCCGCCCAATGATGTTGGGCGGAATTTAATATAAGGATAGGTATAATGCCATTTCGCACTCTACCCGTTACATTGGAGCGGATTGGTAGATACTATCTTCCGACGCCCGCCCAATGATTTTGGGCGGAATTTAAAATAAGGATAGGTATAATGCCAATTCGCACTCGAACCGTTACATTGGAGCGGATTGGCAGATACTATCCTCCGACGCCCGCCCAATGATTTTGGGCGGAATTTAAAATAAGGATAGGTGTAACAATATTATTAGAGCATGACCCGCGCAAATGGTATATAATATTAGTGAGGGCTTTTTCGGAGCCCCTGGGATTGGCGCGGGGATTTTTCGGAGAGCTTGGGGCCGAGGTGGCCCACAAGGAGGGTTGCGTGATGGCTGAGAGCGGAGTCCAGAGGCTGGCGGAGCTTATAGACGGCAGCGGGAACATAGTGTTTTTCGGCGGCGCGGGGGTGTCCACGGAAAGCGGCATACCCGACTTCAGGTCTGAGACGGGCCTTTACAACGCCAGGACGAAGTACGGCTGCTCCCCCGAGGAGTTGATTTCCCGCTCGTTTTTCGTAAAAAATCCGGAGATTTTTTACGAGTATTACAAAGAGAACCTTATTTTTCGGGACGCGAGGCCGAACAAGGCGCATTTGGCGCTGGCCGAGCTGGAAGGGACGGGAAAGCTTAAGGCGGTCGTGACCCAAAACATAGACGGGTTGCACCAGCTGGCGGGCAGCAAGACGGTGCATGAGCTTCACGGCTCCGTGCTAAGGAACGTCTGCATGAAGTGCGGCGCTCGCTACGACCTGGATTACATCATGGAACCGAGCCACTGCGTGGACAAGGACGGCGTCGAGGGCAGCGTGCCTTGGTGCGCCGTTTGCGGCGGCATGGTGAAGCCGGACGTGGTGCTGTACGAGGAGTCCCTGGACGTCCGCGTCATGGACGCGGCGGAGGCGGCCATAAGGAAGGCGGACATGTTGCTGGTGGGCGGCACGTCGCTGGTGGTTTACCCTGCGGCGGGGTTCCTGAACTATTTCAAGGGAAGCCATCTGGTTCTGATAAACAAGTCCAAGACGGCTTATGACTCGATGGCGGAGCTGATCATAAACGACGCCATAGGAGAGACCTTGGGGCGGGTGATGGAGGTTCTCCGCCATGAGGGCGAGGGCGCGCGGCAAGGCTGAGATTCAGGGCCGGCGCGGGACGTAAGGAGTTTTATGAATATTCTGCTGACCAACGACGACGGCATAGAAGCTGAGGGCATCGCCGCGCTGGCGGAGGCCCTGGGAGCGGTGGCGGACGTGTACGTGTTTTCGCCTAAGGAGCAAAAGAGCGCCAGCGGGCACAGCATAACCATAAGCAAGCCCATAGAGGTGAGGGAAGTCGCATCTCCTTTTGCCGTGAAGTCCTTCGCTGTTGACGGGACGCCCGCCGACTGCGTCAAGCTGGGGTGCATCATCATGGAGAAACTCGGGGCGCCTGCGGACAAGGTGGTGTCCGGGGCGAACCACGGCATGAACCTGGGCACGGACACGCTGTACTCCGGCACGGTTTCCGCCGCGCTGGAAGGGGCGCTTTGCGGGAAGCCGTCGGTGGCCGTGTCGGTGGGGCACAGGTGGCCGACGATTTTTGAGGTGGCGCGCAGGATGGCGGTTTGGGCGGCGCTCCTGCCCCTGTCCGCGCTGGGCGCGGGCGAGGCGCTGAACATCAACGTGCCCCATTTGCCCTTGGAGGACGTCAAGGGCATAAGGGCGACGCGGCTGGGGCGGATGGAATATGAGGAAGCGTTCAGGGAGGAAGAGTCGAGGGACGGCGCGCGCAGTTTTTATTACGCGGGAAGGCCGTCCCTGAGAGAGGGGTTGCCTCTCGATATCGACATAGCCGCCCACAGGGCGGGATGGGTGACGGTGACGCCGCTCATGGTGTATTTGACGGACTCCCGGCGGCTGGAAGGCTTGGGGGCGCTCGTGCCCAAAAGCGTTTTGGAGTTGTAGCGGCGAAAAATCGGCGAGAGCCGACAGATGGACAAGGAGATCGGCATGAAAGAAATTGCCAGAATAAGGAAGGAAGAGGCGGCGCTGGTGGTCGTTGATTTCCAGACCAAGATGATGCCCTGGATAGACGGGGAGGAACAGGTGGTGGCGGAGAGCGCGAAGCTGATACGGGGATGCCGGGTGTTGGGCCTGCCCGTGCTGGCCACCCAGCAATACACCAGGGGGCTGGGGGAGACGGTGGCGCCCGTGCTTGAGGCGTTGACCGAGGAACTGGGAGAATGGTCTCCCGCGACGGAGTTCAGCCATGTGGAGAAAACCAGCTTCAGCGTCATGGGCGAGCCTGAGTTCGCGCGGCGGCTGAAGGAGACGGGCAAGACTGACGTCATCCTGTGCGGCGTGGAGGGGCACGTGTGCGTGCGCCAGAGCGCGCTGGACATGCTCGCGGCGGGGTACAAGGTGTTTTTGGCGCGTGACTGCGTCTCGTCCAGAAAGAAGCGGGATCTGGAGCCGGCCATGAGGGAGCTGGAGTTGGCGGGGGCGACGCTGATCACCAGCGAGGCCGCGCTTTTTGAAATGCTGGGAGGGGCGGGGGCGCCTGGGTTCAAGCAGATTTCAAAGCTTGTGAAATAGGGGAGCCATGCAGATATTCGGCAATACCGTAAGCCTGGAGCATAGAGGAATGCTGGAGTCGTATTTGAACGGCTTCGACTATCGCGTGTCGGGCCTGACTTTTACGTCGCTGTTCATGTGGAGGGGGATTAACCTGTTTAACTGGGAAGTCCTCGGGGACTATCTGTGCATATCCGCGGTGAACCGTCTGGAGGAGGACGACGCGGGGCGCCCTTTCATGTTCCCGCCGCTGACCAGAACCGGCTCCTACGACCCCGCGAAGCTGGCTTGGACGGTGAACGAGGCGCGGCGCAGGTTTGAGGAAAAGGGGCGCCGTTTCGTCATGATGCTGACGCCCTTCCACATGACGGACGCGTTGGCGGAGGCGCTGCCGGGCAAGCTGAGGTTCGAGGCCGACAGACCGAATTTCGACTACGTGTATTACGCGAAGGAGTTGGCGGAGCTGAAGGGCAGGGACTACCATGCCAAGAAGAACCACTTGAATTATTTCAAAAGCCACTACGATTACGAGTACATGCCCATGACGTCCGGCATGGAAGGGGACGCCATGGAGTTCATCAGGGAGTTCAATGAAAGGAAGAACCCCGGAGACCCCCACGAGAGGCAGTTGCTGATGATGGAGGAGCGCGCCATGCGGGACGTGTTCCACAACCTGGAAGAAGTCGGCTACATCAGCGGCGCGATCCTCATAGGCGGGAAGATAGAGGCGCTTAGTATAGGGGGCCGACTGGGCAAACGAACCGTCAGCGTGCATATAGAGAAGGCGAACACGGAGTATCGCGGCCTTTACCAGGCCATTAACAACGAGTTCTGCCTGAACGCGGCTAAAGACGTGAAATACATCAACAGGGAGGAAGACATGGGCATACCCGGCCTGAGGAAGGCGAAGCTTTCCTACAAGCCCTGCATGTTGGTGGAGAAATACACTGTTACGTTCCGTGAGCAGGATTGCCTGCGCCGGTTCATGTAAGAGGGGGCCGGCGGCCTCGGGCGCAAGCCGCGGCGGCAAGACGCCGACGGGGCGCGGAGGCTTTTGCGGGCCCTCGGGAGATAAACAATAAGAAAGTGAGGAAGGTTTGTAATGAGAGAAGCAGTGATTGTGAGCGCGGTGAGGACGCCGATAGGTAGTTTCGGAGGGTCGTTGAAGGACATTTCGGCGGCCAAGCTTGGCGGGTTGGCCATAAAAGAGGCGCTGAAGAGGGCTGGCGTGGATCCCGCGTCCGTGGACGAGCTGATTTTCGGCAACGTGCTGCAGGGCGGTCTGGGGCAGAACGTCGCCAGGCAGGCGTCGATGGAGGCGGGCATCCCTAAAGAAACGCCTTCGCTGACGTTGAACAAGGTTTGCGGTTCCGGACTGAGGACCGTGTCGATGGCGGCGCAGATCATCAAAGCCGGGGACGCGGACGTGGTCGTGGCCGGAGGCACTGAGAACATGAGCCTGTCGGGCTACGTGGTGCCCAGCGCCAGGTGGGGAGCCAGGATGGGCGACGCGAAGCTGGTGGACATCATGGTCAACGACGGGCTTACCGACGCGTTCAACCGCTACCACATGGGAATAACCGCGGAGAACATCTGCGAGCAGTGGGGACTGACCAGGGAGGAGCTGGACGCTTTCTCGGTCAATTCCCAGAACAAGGCCGTGGCGGCCATAGAGGCGGGCAAGTTCAAGGATGAGATAGTGCCCGTGGAGATACCTCAGAAGAAAGGCGACCCCGTCGTCTTTGACACGGACGAGTACCCCAAGAAGGGAACCACCATGGAGAGCGTCGGCAAGCTGAAGCCCGCGTTCAAGAAGGACGGCATGGTGACTGCCGCCAACGCCTCGGGTATCAACGACAGCGCGGCGGCCCTGGTGGTCATGTCGAGGGAGAAGGCGGAGGCGCTTGGCATAAAGCCCCTCTGCACCATCAAGAGCTACGCCTCCGCAGGGGTTGACCCGGCCATCATGGGCATAGGGCCTGTGCCGGCCACCAGGAAGGCGCTGGAGAAGGCGGGCCTGGAGCTGAAGGATCTGGACCTCATCGAGGCCAACGAGGCGTTCGCCGCCCAGAGCGTCGCGGTGGGCAAGGATTTGGGATTTGACCCGGCCAAGCTGAACGTGAACGGCGGGGCCATCGCGCTGGGGCACCCCATAGGGGCTTCCGGCGCCAGGATACTGGTCACGCTCATCCACGAGTTGCGCAGGAGGCAGGGGAAATACGGCCTGGCCACGCTGTGCATAGGCGGCGGGCAGGGCACGGCGCTTGTTATCGAAGTGTAAGCTGCTGAGAGGCGCCGCCGACACGGGGACGTGTCGGCGGCGCCTTCGTGTTTTTTGGCGCGGGCAAGTGCGTGGCGTCTCAATTTCAAAAAACATTAAGGGAGGAATCCGTCCGTGCCTCCTTCTTGCCGTTGAGAGGGCGAGATTTTTGTTGTATAATATTCTCGTTGAGCAAAATCAGATAAAACGTCCAAGCATTAACCGAAAGGAAGGGAACGCCCATGCCGGAACTTAACTTTATACACGCCATGATAGAGAAAGACAACGAGACGGGGAGGTACGCGGAGCGGCAGCTTTGCACGCGGTTCCCGCCCGAGCCCAACGGCTATCTGCATATCGGCCACGCCAAATCCATATGCCTGAACTTTGGCACGGCTCTTAAATACGGCGGCAAGTGCAACCTGCGCTTCGACGACACGAACCCGGTGAAGGAGGACACGGAATACGTGGAATCCATAGAGGCGGATGTGAAATGGCTGGGATTTGAATGGGCGGGGCTTTACTTCGCCTCGGATTACTTCGACAAGATGTACGAATGCGCCCTGCGGCTTATCGAGAAGGGCAAGGCTTTCGTGGACGACCTGTCCGCGGAGGAGATACGCGCCCACCGAGGGACTCTCACGGAGCCCGGAAGGGAAAGCCCGTTCAGGAACCGCGGCGTCGAGGAGAACAGGCGGCTGTTCGAGGAGATGAGGGCGGGGAAATACGCCGACGGCGAAAAGGTGCTGAGGGCGAAGATAGACATGGCGTCGCCCAACATCAACATGAGAGACCCGGTGATTTACCGCATCGCCCATGCCGAACACCATAATACGGGGGACAAATGGTGCATATACCCCATGTACGACTTCGCCCACCCCCTGGAGGACGCCATCGAGGACGTCACCCACTCCATCTGCACTTTGGAGTTCGAGGACCACAGGCCGCTCTACGACTGGGTGCTGGAGGAGCTGGAGTGGCCGTCGCCGCCCAGGCAGATAGAATTCGCCAGGCTGAACCTGACCAACACGGTCATGAGCAAGCGCTTCCTGAAGGCGTTGGTGGACGAGGGCAAGGTGGACGGCTGGGACGACCCCCGTATGCCCACCATAGCCGGAATCAGGCGCAGGGGCTACACGCCCGAGGCCATACGGGACTTCTGCGAGCGCATTGGCGTGGCGAAGGCCAACAGCCTGGTGGACGTCGCCCTGCTGGAGCATTGCGTGAGGGAGGATTTGGCGCCCAAGACCCAGAGCCGCAACGTGGTGTTCGACCCGATAAAAGTGGTGGTGACGAATTACCCCTCGGATCGGACGGAGATGGTGCGCGTCGAGAACAACAAAGACGACGAGTCCATGGGCTTCCGCATGTTGCCCTTCTCCAATGAGCTGTATGTGGACGGCGAGGATTTCATGGAAATTCCGGAAAAGAAATACTTCCGCCTGTTCCCAGGGAACGAGGTGCGGTTCAAAGGGGCGTATTTCCTGCGTTGCGACGAGGTGGTGAAGAACGAGGAGGGGAAAGTGACGGAGCTGCGTTGCTCCTATGACCCCGAAACCAAAAGCGGCAGCGGGAAAGAGCCGCCGCGCAAGGTCAAGGGCACCATCCATTGGGTGGACGCCAGGACAGCCGTGAAAATCAAAGTCAGGCTCTACGATCGCCTGATGGTTCCGGGCGAGGACGGGGAGAACACGCTGAACCCCCTGTCCCTGCGGGAAACGGAGGCGTGGGCGGAGCCTTCCCTGGCGGAGGCCGCCCCGGGCGAGCGGTTCCAGTTTTTCAGGCACGGCTACTACATCGCGGACGAGAAGCTGACCAACGAGAGGGACAAGGTGTTCAACGAGATAGTGGGGCTGAAAAGCTCCTGGAAATGAGCCTGCGGAGGCGCGGGAGTTGGGGGGAGGCGCCCCAGGAAAACAGAACGAATGGAGATAAATATGGGAGCTAACTATTATGAAGAAGCGTTGAAGCTTCACAGGGTCAATGGCGGAAAAATCGAGATTAGGCCGAAGGTGCCGCTGGAGACCAGGCACGACCTGTCCATTGCCTACACGCCAGGGGTGGCCGCGCCGTGCCTGGAAATCCACAAGAACCCGGAGACCGTGTACGAATACACCGTTAAGGGCAATCTGGTGGCGGTGGTCAGCGACGGCTCCGCAGTGCTGGGGCTGGGGAACATAGGCGGGGCGGCCGCCATTCCCGTCATGGAGGGCAAGTGCGTCCTTTTCAAGGCGTTCGGCGGGGTGGACGCGGTGCCTGTATGCCTGGACACCCAAGACCCTGACGAGATAGTCAGCGTCGTGAAGAACATATCCCCGATTTTCGGCGGCATAAACCTGGAGGACATCGCCGCGCCCAGGTGCTTCGACATAGAGCGCAGGCTGCAGGCGGCGCTGGACATACCTGTGTTCCACGACGACCAGCACGGCACGGCGGTGGTGGTCTCGGCGGCGGTGATAAACGCGTACAGATTGCTGGATCGGCCCTTGCGGGACGTGAAGGCCGTCATAAGCGGGGCCGGCGCGGCAGGCGCGGCCATCGTGAAGATGCTTCTCCAGCTGGGGATCAGCGATATAGTCGTCTGCGACAGGCAGGGGGTGATCAGCGCCGACAGGATGTCCAGTTTGTCCACGGACAAGCTGGATCTGCTGGAGATGACCAACAAAGCCCGCGTCAGGGGCGGGCTGGCGGAAGCGGTTTGGGGCAGGGATCTGTTCATAGGCGTGTCGGGGCCGGGGTTGCTCAACGGGGACATGGTGAGAACCATGAACGAGAGGCCCGTGATATTCGCCATGGCCAATCCCGACCCTGAGATACTGCCTGATGAGGCGAAGGAGGCGGGGGCCGCCGTGGTGGGCACGGGGCGTTCGGATTTCCCGAACCAAATCAACAACGTGCTGGTGTTCCCGGGGATATTCAAGGGGGCGCTGGCGGCCAGGGCGAAGGCCATAACCAAGGAAATGAAGCTGGCCGCCGCTTTCGCGCTGGCCGACGTGATAAAAGCCGATGAGCTGTCGGCTGACTACATCATCCCCGACGTCTTTGACGGCAGGGTGGCGGAGGCCGTGGCGAGCGCCGCCGAGAAGGCGTGGCGGGAAGGCTGACGCCCGCCCGATAGTTTTGGGCGGAATCTAAAAAAAGGGATAGGTATAATGCCAATCCGCAGTCAAAACGTTACCTTGGAGCGGATTGGCAGATACTATCTTCCGACGCCCGCCCAATGGTTTTGGGCGGAATCTAAAAAAAGGATAGGTATGGGCCTCATGTACAGAAGCTTCGTCAAGAGGGCGCTTGACATAGCGGCGGCATTGGCGGGGTTGGTCGTTCTTTCCCCCTTGTTGCTGGTTCTCTGGGTTTTGGTCAGGCGCAAGCTGGGCAGTCCCGCCATTTTTCGCCAGGAACGGCCGGGAAAGGGCGGGCGGTTGTTCGTTTTGCGGAAATTCCGCACGATGACCGACGAGCGGGACGAGAACGGAGCGCCGCTGCCTGACGCGGAGCGCCTCACGCCCTTCGGCGCCTGGCTCAGGAGCAGTTCGCTGGACGAGTTGCCCGAGCTGGTCAACATACTGCGCGGAGACATGAGCGTGATAGGGCCGAGGCCCTTGTTGGCCCGCTATCTGCCCCGCTACTCGCCTGTGCAGGCCAGGCGCCACGAGGTCAGGCCGGGGCTCACGGGCTGGGCGCAGGTCAACGGCAGGAACGCCTTGAGCTGGGGGGACAAGTTCGCGCTGGACGTGTGGTATGTGGACAATGTCTCTTTTCTGACGGACATGAGGATATTCGCCAGGACAGTGGCCGCCGTCATGAGGCGTGAGGGCATTTCCCAGGAGGGCAGCGCCACCATGGAGGAGTTCATGGGGGACGAGGACGGCGAATAGGCCCGAACGCGCCAGGCCGCCCGTGAGGACGGGGCCGGGGCGCCAAGGCCAGGACAGAGAGCGGGGTTCCTGCCCGTCGGCGCGGAACCCCTGCGGTTTTCGCGGCTATGTTGGCCGCTTGGTCAGCTATGGGTGTGGCTTTTGATGTGGGCGGCGACTTTTTTGTCCTCTTTTTGGATATGGTTGACCAGCCAGCCGCCGACGCTGCTGTTGACCTTGCCCACGATGGCGATGGAGGGGCCTCCCTCCCTCAGTTGCTTGGCCAGCTCGTTGACCGTGGCCTTGAAGTTGTCGTGCAGTTTTCTGTGGTTCGGATAGTCGGGATAACCGAATTGCTGCTGGAGTTTTTCCTCGTCGCCGAAGTGTTTGGCGGTGTAATTCACCAAGAAAATCATGGTGCTGTCGATATGGGTGCGGCCCTTGCCGCTCTGGCAGGCCTCCAGCAGGTTGTTGATGGCTTGGAACAGCTGCTTGTGCTGGAAATCGATAGTTTGGTTCCCCGTGGCCCAATCGTTGGTCCAAGTGTACATAGTATACCCCCTTAATAAAACTATTCGCGTAAGCTATCAATTAAATTATAATACGAATCCGCATTTAAAACAATACCTCGGGGCGAATTCGCGCAACTATTGCCAATCCGCGCTTAAAATGCTTCCCTGGAGCGAATTTGCAGATGTTATCCGCCGACGCCCGCTTGATGCTTTTGGGCGGAATCTAAAAAAAGACAGCGTATTAGGCGGTGTAAAATAGTTGTGGATGAGGCGGTCGGCTGGGGCTCGGGGGCGCGGCGCCCCGATTCGATCCGAGGGACGGGCGGCCCGCCCCCTTAGCAGGGCGGGCCGCCCGTCCCAAC
>JAIRPE010000105.1 GCA_031257175.1 Eubacteriales Family XIII. Incertae Sedis bacterium
AACGCCAGCGTTAACGCCAGCGCCACGATAGGCAGTTTACGTGTTTTCGATGCTTTCATCATGTTTCCTCCTAGAATTTGCATGTTTATATGGGTAAAACTTACTTACAACAGTATTGCATACTTTTTTAACAAATACAAGTAAGAGAGAGATTATTTCCAGTGTGAATCCATAAATTTTCCGCACCAGGCGCTTGACAGGGGGCCGGGGGTGTGATATATTATAATTCATACTATAACTATATGTTATATATGAAATACCAGTCGGGGAGGGCGCATGATAACGCTCGAGCATGTGAGCAAGACGTTCCGCGCGCAGGCGGGCGAGATAGAGGCGGTCAAGGACGTGAGCCTGGACATAGGGCAGGGCGAGATACACGGCGTCATCGGGTTTTCGGGGGCCGGGAAGTCCACCCTCGTCCGTTGCATGAACCTGCTGGAGCGCCCCGACAGCGGCAAGGTGTTCGTGGACGGGGCCGAGCTGACGGCGCTGGGCAAGAGGGAGCTTCGCGACGCCCGCCGCAGGATGGGCATGATTTTCCAGCAGTTCAACCTCTTCGCCTCCCGCACCGCCTTGGAGAACGTCGCCTACCCACTGAGATACGGAGCCTTGTCCAAGGGCGCCGCGGACAGAAAGGCCAGGGAGCTGCTGTCCTTCGTGGGGCTGGACGACAAGGAGGGCGCCTACCCCTCCCAGCTTTCGGGAGGGCAGAAGCAACGCGTGGCCATAGCGCGGGCATTGGCCAACGACCCCGTGGCCCTGCTGTGCGACGAGGCCACCAGCGCCCTGGACCCCCAGACCACCCATTCCATCCTGAAGCTTCTAAAAGAGCTGAACGCGCGGCTGGGCATAACGATAGTGGTGATAACCCACGAGATGCAGGTGGTCAAGGAGATTTGCGGCAGGGTGACGGTCATGGAGAACGGCGAGGCGGTGGAGTCCGGGGACGTATTCTCGGTTTTCGCCAACCCCCAAAAATCCATAACGCGGGACTTCATCGACACGACGACGAACATCTCGAAGATAACCGCGCTCATAGAAGAAGGGCACGAGCTGACCGCCCTGAAGCCCGACGAGCGCATACTCAAGTTCAAATACGTGGAAAAAACGGCGGCCGAGGCCCTGGTCTCGACCATATCGCGCAGATTCGGCGTGGACGTGAACATCCTCTTCGCCAACCTGGACTGGATAGAGGGCGCGCCCCTGGGCGAGATGATTTCCGTCGTCAGCGGCAGGAGCGCGGACATAGACGCGGCCATGGAGTTCATGCGCGAAAGAAGCGTGAGCGTGGAGGTGATTTTGAATGGCTGACTTCCTTGAAAAGCTTATGCCCAACATCATGTACAAGCCCGAAGTGTACGTCCGCTCCATAAAGGAGACGCTGGTCATGCTCGGCTGGTCGGGGGCCGTGTCCTTCCTTCTGGGCATGTTCCTGGGCGTCGTCCTCATCGTCACCCAGCGGGGCGGCGTCATGGAAAACAGGGCGGTCAACCAAGTGTTCGACAAGCTGATAAACTTCTTCCGCTCCATACCCTTCATAGTCCTGCTGGCGGGCCTGATACCGCTCACGCGGCTGCTCATGGGGACGGCCATAGGCGTCAAGGGCGCCTTCGTGCCGCTGGTATTCGGCACCACGCCCTTCTTCGCCAGGCAAGTGGAGGCGGCGCTGGCGGAAATCGACAAAGGGGTGATAGAGGCGGCGCTGGCCTCGGGCTCGGGGACGGCGGGCATAATCTTCCGCGTGTATCTGCGGGAGAGCATAGCCTCCATAACGCGGGCCACCACCATCACCATCATAAGCCTCATCGGCCTGACCGCCATGGCGGGCGCCGTCGGCGCGGGCGGGCTGGGGGACTTCGCCATACGCTACGGCCACCAGCGGAACCAGATAGACGTCACCTACGTCACCACGCTGACCCTGGTGCTGATGGTGAGCGTCATCCAGGTTATAGGCAATTTTATCGCGAGAAAGAACACGCGCTGAAATTGTTTACAATATTGCATGAATATGCCACACGGCCCTTGTTCAAATGCCGCCCGAAAGCATTGGGCGAGCATAGGGAAACAGCATTGGCCAATCCGCCCGAAGCCGATGGGTTGACTGCGGATTGGCGCGAGGTAAAAGGAGGAATCACCATGAAAATTAAGAAACTCACGGCTATAGCCGCCGCCGCGTCGCTAGTCCTGGCCATTACCGCCTGCTCGGGCCAGCCCAACAACAGCGGGGGCGGGGCGCAAGGCGGGACGCAGGGAACGGAAGGGCAGGAGCGGACGGCGGTCAAAATCGGCATCACGGGCGAGGCCGAGAACGACATCTGGGCGCCCGTCATAGCGGAGGTGGCCAAGCAGGGGATAGACGTGGAGATAGTCAACTTCTCCGACTACGTCCTCCCCAACACGGCCTTGCAGGACGGCGACCTGGACCTGAACGCGTTCCAGCACTACGCCTACCTGAACAACCAGATAAAGGAGCATGGCTTCGAGTTCACGGCCATCGGCGACACCTACATATCGGCCATGAACCTTTACTCGGACAAGATAAAGGACGTCAATGAACTGAAGGCGGGCGACAAAATAGCCATACCCAACGACGCGGTGAACCTGGGGCGCGCCCTTTCCGTGGCCCAAGGCGCGGGAATCATAACATTGAACTCGCCCAAAAACGGGGACACCTTCGAGATAGGGGACATAGCCACGAACCCCCTGGCCATAGAATTCGTGGAAGTGGAGGGCGCGGAGGTGCCTTCCCTCCTGCCTGACGTGGCGGCGGGGATAATAAACGGCAACTACGCGGTGGACTTCGGCCTCAGCCCCTCAGGCGACGCAGTGTTCTACGACGACGTGGCCTTTTACCCCGACAAGCGTTACGTGAACACCATAACGGCGCGGACGGAGGACAAGGACAACCCCGTGTACCTGGCCATAGTCAAGGCGTACCAGTCCGAGGCGGTGGAGCAGGTCTACAAGGACAAATTCGACGGCTCCTACCTGCCGGGCTGGAAATCCGCCTCCTAATGCCAATCCGCATTTAATGCCAATCCGCGCTTAAAATGCTGCTGGAGAACGGATTGGCGGCGGGACGGCCCCTTGGTCGCCAATGACAATGAGGGCGCGTGTCGGTGGCGGGACGGCCCCTGGCCGCCAATGGCAACGGGGGCGCGTGTCGGCGGTCTGCCGTTCGCCCCTCAGGGCGGACATTGCCAGAGAACGCGCCCATATACGTAATATAGAAACATATATGGGATATATATACAAAAGCATATCTAAGCGTATATAATAGAAGGTATGTATAATAGGAGGGCTTAACCCTATGGGAAAAGGACTTTCTACCACGCTCCTGCGCGGGGGGGACGGGCAGTACGCCAAGAAGCTGGCGAAGACCGCGTCGATAGCGGAGACGTTCCCTATCTACCACACGTCGGTGTTCTCTTTTGAGGACATCGCCGCCGTGGACGCCATTTACGAAAAACAGGCGAGCGGCTACATATACTCGCGCATAGCCGCGCCGAACGCGGACGCGGTTTCAGAGGCTCTGGCCGCCGCCGACGGCGCGGAGGCGGCGCTGGTGTTCGCCTCGGGCATGGCGGCCATAACCACGGCCATACTGTCCCTGGTGGGAAACGGGGACCACGTCATAGTCTCCAACGTGCTTTACGGCGGCGTCCAGGACTTTTTCGCCAATGAGCTGCCCCGCCTGGGCGTGGAGGTCACCTTCCTCGACCTGAACGCGGAGGAGGTGGCGCCCCACATCAAGGGAAACACGAAATTCATATACTCGGAGGTCATAAGCAACCCGCTCATGGAGGTGCCCGACATAGAGGCGCTGTCAAAAGCCGCCCACGAGGCGGGCGCCCTGCTGGTTCTCGACGGCACCTTCGCCACGCCCGTGGTGGTCAGGCCCCTGGCCCTCGGCGCGGACGTGGTTCTGTACAGCGCCACGAAATACCTGGGCGGCCACAGCGACCTAGTGGGCGGAGCCGTGGTCGGGAGCGCGCATATAATAGAAAGAATACGGCGCTTCCAGGTTCTTTACGGCGGCATAATAAGCCCCCAGGACGCCTGGCTTCTCGCCAGAAGCCTGCGGACTCTGGACTTGCGCGTGCGGAAGCACAGCGAGAACGCCTTGGCCGTGGCCCGCTTCCTGGAAAGCAGCCCCCAGGTGGAAAAGGTGTTTTATCCCGGCCTTGAGTCGTCGCCCTCCCACGCCCGCGCCAAGCGGCAATTCGCGGAGGGGCTTTACGGCGGCATGTTGAGCGTCGATTTGAAGGGCGGGGAAGAGGCGGCCCTAAAGCTGCTCGGCGCCCTGGACAGGATAACCATAGTCCCGAGCCTGGCGGGGACGCAGACCACCGTGTCCTGGTCCGCGCGAACCTCCCACCGCTTCTATAAGCGGGAGGACAGGCTGAAAGCGGGCATAACCGACGGCCAGTTGCGCTTCTCCGTGGGGCTGGAGGACGAGGGGGATATTATAGCGGAGCTGTCGGCCGCCCTGGAGGCGCTGGGGCCATGAAGAGGATTTATCTGGCGGGCGGCTGCTTCTGGGGCGTGGAGAAGTACCTGTCCCTGATACCTGGGGTGCTGAGAACCGAGACGGGCTACGCCAACGGCGAGGTCGAAAACCCCACCTATGAGGACGTGCGCTATAGGGAGAGCGGCCATGCGGAGACCGTCCTCGTGGAGTACGACCCCGCGCGGCTGCCCCTGCCCCTGTTGCTGGACGTCTTTTACAGGGCCATAGACCCCACCTCGGTGGACAAGCAGGGCGAGGACGAGGGGCGGCAGTACAGGACGGGGATTTACTACGAAGACGAGGAGGACGGGGAGGCGGCCCGCGCGTCCCTGGCCGCCCTGGCGGGGCGCGTCGGCGGCGAGGTAGCCGTGGAGCGGGTCAGGCTGAGGAATTATTGGCCCGCCGAGGAATACCACCAGAAATACCTGGACAAGAACCCGAACGGGTACTGCCACATAGGGCAGGAGGAGTTCGACGCCCTGCGCGGATATCTCGACGGGCTCGCGGAAACGGGGGGTTGAGCCATGGGCAACCCTTTGCCGCCCGACGCGGGCAAAAGCGCCATAGCGGCCTACGCCAAGGCCCTCGGCCTGGCCATGGTGGGCTTCGCGCCCGTCTCGCGCTGGGAGGAGGAAAACGCGAAAACCCCGAAGCTGCCAGGCTCGCCGTACCCGTCGGCGCCCCGCGAGGACTATTTCCCCGCCAATATCTGGCCCTGGAGCAAGACCGTGATAGTAGGGGCGGTTCCCGTGCCGTTGCCCATGATGGAAAGCACGCCGTCCAACTTCTACTCGGAATTCTACAACACCGCCAACAGGCTGCTGGACGACGCGGCCTACCGCCTGACGGCGGCGCTCATGGCCATGGGCCGCAAGGCTTGCTTCTTCCCACGCGACGGCTACGGCGAGATAAGCGCGCTGGTGGAGAAGCCCGAGGCGGCCTTCTCCCAGGTCTTGGCGGCCAAATACGCGGGGCTTGGGACTATAGGGCGCAACCACTGCCTGCTGACGGAGGGCTACGGCCCCCGCGTCAGGCTGGCGTCGGTGATAACGGACGCGGAGATAGAGCCTGACGGCATGGCGGAGGGGACGCTGTGCCTGGACTGCGGGGCCTGCGCCCGAGCCTGCCCCGTAGGCGCCTTCACGCCGAGGCCCGACTTGGGCATAGACGACATGGAGCGCCACGTTTGCGCGAAATACCACCAATTCCTGCGGGGGGAGATGCGCTATCCATGCGGCGTTTGCGTCGCGGCTTGCCCCGTCGGGAAGGACAGGCGCCTCTACGGCGGGCGGGCGCTGTCGGAGCGGGGGAGGGGGCATTTGGGGAATTACGGCGTGAAGGAGAGAAACGCCACGGAATTTTACAGGGCAAGGAGGAAATTTATCATGAGTGAGAAAAACTACAGGTTCGAGACGCTGCAAATCCATTCGGGGCAGGAAAATCCCGACCCCGCCACAGACGCGCGGGCGGTGCCCATCTACCAGACTTCGTCCTACGTGTTCCCGACGAGCAAATCCGCGGCCGACAGGTTCGCCCTGACTGAGGCGGGCAACATCTACACCCGCATCATGAACCCGACCTGGGACGTGTTCGAGAAGCGCGTGGCCGCCCTCGAAAAGGGCGCGGCGGCGTTGGCCGTCTCAAGCGGCGCGGCGGCCATCACCTACGCCATACAGAACATAGCCAGGAGCGGGGATCACATAGTCAGCGACAACCAGCTCTACGGCGGCACCTACAATCTCTTCGCCAACACCTTCAAGGATCAGGGCATAGATGTGGCCTTCGTGGACGGCAGCAACCCGACGGCCTTTGAGAACGCCATACGCCCCAACACGAAGGCGCTGTTTTTCGAGACCATAGGCAATCCCAACGCCAGCATCGTGGACATAGAGGCGGTGGTGGCCATAGCCCACAGGCACGGCATACCCGTCATAGTTGACAGCACCTTCGCCACCCCCTACCTTCTGCGGCCCATAGAATACGGGGTTGACGTGGTGGTGCATTCGGCCACGAAATTCATAGGCGGCCACGGCACGTCCATAGGGGGGGTCATAGTTGACGGCGGCCATTTCGACTGGGCGGCGAGCGACAAATTCCCCGGCCTGTCGCGGCCTAACCCCAGCTACCACGGCGTGGTGTTCACGGACGCCGCAGGCAAGCTGGCCTATATCATAAAAGCGCGGACCACGCTCCTGCGCGACACGGGCGCGGCGCTCTCGCCCTTCAACGCCTTCCTCTTCCTGCAAGGGCTGGAGACGCTTTCCTTCCGCGTGGACCGCCACGTGGAGAACACGCTGAAAGTGGTGGAGTGGCTGAAAAACCAGCCGCTGGTTGAGAGGATAAACCACCCCTCCCTCCCCGCCCACCGCGACCACAAGCTGTACGAGAAATACTTCCCCAGAGGCGGCGCGTCCATCTTCACCTTCGAGCTGAAAGGGGGCGCCGAGAAGGCCAAGCGGTTCACCGAGGAGCTGCGCCTGTTCTCGTTGCTGGCGAACGTGGCCGACGTGAAGTCCCTGGTAATACACCCCGCCTCCACCACCCACAGCCAGATGAGCGAGAAAGAGCTGCTGGACTCGGGCATAAAGCCGAACACGGTGAGGCTGTCCGTGGGCGCGGAGCATATAGACGACATAATAGACGACCTGCGGCAAGGCTTCGAGGCGCTGGGGGCGTGACGGAGCAAGACCCGCCGGCGCTTAAGACGTCGGCGGGCCGCGCGTTCTTTTTTTGTCTCGCGCTTTTCCCCGCGCCCGCCCTAAAAAGAAAAATTCCTTGAACGAGGAGCGGAGCAATAAGCCCGTTCGCGCGCTCATTGAACTCAACCGTCGAGCCTTCGCCTTCTGGAACGATTTGTAAAGTGGGGGGATGCCGCGCGAAATTGCAGACTTTTTGTGAACGTCAGCCCGTCCGTGTTTTTATTGGTTTCTCTCGGCGAATTTTAGCGCCG
>JAIRPE010000107.1 GCA_031257175.1 Eubacteriales Family XIII. Incertae Sedis bacterium
GTGCTGCCTGAGGATTTCGCGGCGCTGGGGGTTGACGACTCCAAAAAACTCTCGGAAAAGAAAAGAGAGGAACTTTACGCGCTCATCATGGAAGCCGCCATCGCCGTGGGCTTAGGCGCGGAGGACAACCTCACCATAGATCGCGTCAACATCCTGGAGGCCACCAAGCTGGCCATGAGGTCGGCCGTGGAGGAAGCCTCCGCCAGGCTCGCGGAGCGCGAGGGGGAAGGGGCGAAGATAGGGCATTTGCTGATAGACGCCCTCACCCTGCCTGGGATAGCCATACCCCAAAGCGGCATAGTCAAAGGCGACGAGAAGTGCCTGTCCGTGGCCGCCGCCTCCATAGTGGCGAAGGTGACGCGGGACAGGCTCATGGCGCGCTGCCACGAAGCCTACCCGGCCTACTCCTTCGACAGGAACAAGGGCTACGGGACGAAGGCGCACTATCAAGCCATAGCGGCCGCAGGGCTTTGCCCCATACACAGGCGTAGCTTCTGCCGCGGCGCCCGTCTCCCCGAGGGAGGCGTTTGATGTTGCTCCCGCTTCAAAAGACAGGCGTCTTTGCGGTATTTTTTTCCGCCATGCGTCCTTGCGAAGCCTCGCCGACCCGCCAAGGCCGCCTATATTTTCTCCCTTCTCATGGATATGTTGTCAATATTTTCCTTAGGGTTGCTTTGCTTGCCTCATAAACAAGCCGCAAAGGCAAACTTCGACTAAATATTGTAAAATATATAAGGTTCAACCCAGATTAACAATTTATTTCTATTTAAGTACGAGCCACGTGCCAAATGCCAGGAACTGTGCAAGAAACAGTCGAAGAAAATACTATACTTTTTGCATAATGTATTTATTTTATGCAGATGATTGAAATTTACCCGTTTTTTCATTGTAAGGAGAGCCTGACGTTGCCAGTTTTGTATGCTTAATCTGAATCTCAGAAAAAAAATAAATAATTTTCTCGCTTACCGCTTGCATTTATGCTCGGAACGTATTATAATATAAATGTGGTTATCCCCCTAATAACCTCATTAATCTCTAATCCCAATACCCCTTTTGAACAAGATAAGCTGCTCCCCTGCAGCTTATCTTGTTATGTGGGGGATTCGCCGCCCGGCCTGGCAGGGGAGGCCCTCGGCGGCTAGCGGCGGCGTGGAGCCCCAGCGGGGGGAAAATGCGCATTGTTGACGAGCATTACGACGAGGCGTTCTACACTTCCGAGGTTTTTGAACGCTATTTCGGAGACGCCAGGCTGGCGGTCTTTGACATTGAGACCAGCGGCCTCAGCCCGGCCAGGAGCAAGATAGTCATAGGCGGGGCGCTGACCCCGGACGTGGGCGGGTGTCGCCTGCGGCAGTTTTTTTCCGAGGGCGCCCACGAGGAGCGGGACTTGTTGGCGCTGTACGCGGACGTGCTGAACGGCGCGGACGTGGTTTTCAGCTACAACGGCGACGCCTTTGACATACCCTTCGTGAACGCCCGCCTCAGGGAGCGGCGCATGGAGGCGGCGTTCGCAGGCTGCCTGAGCATAGACCTTTACAAAGTGGCGCGGAATTTCACGGGGTTGCGGGGCAAGCTGCCGAACCTGAAGCAGAAGTCGGTGGAGGATTATCTGGGGCTTTGGAAGAACAGGACGGATCGGATTTCAGGCGCCGACAGCGTGAGCCTCTACTACGAGTATCTGGCCGCGCCGACGCCCGACCTCCTGAGGCGCCTGCTGCTGCACAACAGCGACGACGTGCGCCAGCTCACGCGGCTTCTAAGGCTTTTGGACGAGGCGGACATGCATGCGGTGGCCTTCCACATGGGATTCCCCGTCTCCCACGGGGACGCCCTGCTGATAGTGGAGGGGGCGAGGCTGAAGGGGAACGCGCTGGAGGCGTGGGGGCGTTGCCTGCGCTCGTCTCGGCCCCTTCTGGAGCATTCCCTGTACGGGGAGGCTTTCCAGGCGTTTTTTCGGGAGGCGGACGGAAGCTTCGCCCTCAAGCTGCCCTGCGTCGGCGCGAACGGCCTGGTGGCCGCCGACCTGGACGGGCTGGGACTGGAGCATCCGCGGCTGGAGGACGGCGCGGCGGCCTCCGACGGCTTCCTGACGTTGAAGCATCGCTCCTGGCTCAATTACGAGAAGGCCAACCTCCTCGTGGGCCTGGCGCTCAAAAAAACCCTGGATTTGATGTGGCGGTGAGCGGCGGCGCCATTGGCGGTGTATCGCGGCGCCTGATGTTGTGGTATAATTGTTGGGGGGATCTTTTGGAGTCCCCTTTGGCGGACAATACGGCGAGAGGCGGAGTGGCGGCGGATGCGTATACGCTCAAGGCTGGACAGGGCTTTCATGGGGGCTTTCCCCGTGCCCTTTGACGATAATTCCAAATTCGTGTTTTTCAGCGACGTGCATAGGGGTGACGACAGTCTGGCTGACGAGTTCGCCCGCAACAGGCACATATACTATCACGCGCTCAACTACTATTACCAGGGCGACTTCACCTACGTCGAGGTGGGCGACGGCGACGAGTTGTGGGAAAACGCGCATTTCCAGAGGATTTACAACTCCCACTCCGTCATATTCGACCTTTTGAAGAAGTACCACGCGTCAGGGCGGCTTTACATGCTTTACGGCAACCACAACATGCAGATGAAAGACGAGCATTTCGTAAAGGCCCAGATGCACACGGGCTTCGACGATTATCTGGAGACGGAGAACGACCTGTTCCCGGGCATACACGTCCACGAGGCGCTGGTGCTGAAGCACAGGGAGACGGATCAGGAGATATTCGTGGTCCACGGCCACCAGGGCGACCTGTGGAACGACCAGCTTTGGCGGCTGTCCTACGTGATGATACGGTTTTTGTGGCGTTTCTTCCACATCATGGGGTTCCACTATGCCTCCAGCCCCGCCAGAAACAGGGAAAAAAGGCACAGATTGGAGAAGCATTTCAGGAAATGGAACCTGACCACGGGCATAAGCATTATATGCGGCCACACCCACAGGCCGAAGTTCCCCTCCCTAGGGGCGCCTGCGTATTTCAACTGCGGGTGCTGCATACACCCCAGGGGCATTTTCTGCCTGGAGATCGTCTACGGGAAGATTTGCCTGGTCTCCTGGCGCATGCACAGCAAGCGGGACGGCACTCTGTACATAAAGCGCAACGTGGTCAAGGGCCCGGAGCCGATAATAAGCTTCTGCTCCAACACCAGCTACTACAATTTCAACGATTGAGGGGAGGCGACAGTACATGGGCGACAATGAGTCCAGGGCGGCGTCAGGCGGAGGCGTGGCGGAGCTGGCCAGAAAGGCGAAGGCCGACAGCGTGAAGCTGGCGGCGTTGCCGTCCGAGGTGCGGGACGGGGCGCTGCGGGCGGTCTCGGAGGCGTTGCTGGCGGGCAAGGAGGCCATATTCGCGGCGAACGCGGCCGACATGGAGGCGGGGGAGCGGGCGGCGCTTCCGGGGCCTATACTTAAGCGGCTGAAATTCGACGGGGCGAAGCTGAAGGAGGCGGTGGACGGCATTGCCGACATAGTTGCGTTGCCCGACCCCGTGTCAGAGACCTTGCTCCATAGGGAATTGGACGCGGGGCTGACCTTGCGCCAGGTCACTTGCCCCATAGGGGTCATAGGCGTGATATTCGAGTCGCGCCCCGACGCGCTGATACAGATAGCCTGCCTCTGCGTGAAGAGCGGGAACTGCGCCGTGCTGAAAGGCGGCAGCGAGGCGGCGGCGACGAACCGCGCGCTTTTCGACGTGATACGCGGGGCCGGGCTTTCGGCGGGGCTGCCCGAGGGCTTCCTGACGCTGGTGGAGACCAGGGCGGGCATTGACGAGCTGCTGGAATGCGACCGCTACATCGACCTGATAATACCGAGAGGCTCCAACGCCTTCGTCAGGCACATAATGGAACGCTCCGCCATCCCCGTGATGGGGCATTCCGACGGCGTCTGCCACATTTACGCGGACAAGGCGCTGGATTTGGAGAAGGCGGTGGCTATAATAACGGACGCCAAAATCCAGTACCCCGCGGCCTGCAACGCGGTCGAGACGCTGCTGGTGCATAGGGAGGCCGCCGCCGCGCTGCTGCCCAGGCTCCACGAGGTTTTCCGCGAGAAGGGCGCGCGGATGAGGGGCTGCCCCGAGACGTTGCTCCACATCCCCGTCGAGGCCGCCACGGACGAGGACTTCGGCGCGGAGTACCTCGACTACGTCATCGCCGTGAAGGTGGTGGGGGGCATTGACGAGGCCATAGACCACATCAACGCCCGCGGCTCCCGCCACACGGACTGCATAGTCACCGAGGACCCGGCGGCGGCGGAGCGGTTCATGCTGCTGGTGGATTCGGCCGGGGTGTACCAAAACTGCTCCACCCGCTTCGCCGACGGCTTCCGATACGGCTTTGGCGCGGAGGTGGGCATAAGCACGGGCAAACTCCACGCCCGCGGGCCTGTGGGGCTTAAGGGCTTGGTCACGTACAAGTACAGGCTCTACGGGGACGGGCACATCGTGGCGGACTACGCCGAGGGGAGGCGCGCCTTCAAATTCAGGGAGCTTTAGGCGGATTATCAGATACTGTCCCCTGGCGCCCGCCTGATAGTTTCGGGCGGGGCGACAGCGACCCAACGGAAAAAATCCTCGCGAATCTAAAGAGAGAGCGGCATAAGGGGCGGCGACGCGGGGCGGCGGGCGCCGACGTGAAAACGGGAGAGCGGCATGAGCAACGTCATGGTGTGCGTCACGCAGCAGAGGACCTGCGATCGGCTGATAAAGCGCGGAAGGGAGCTGATGGGCGACAGCGGGGAGATGGTTATCCTGCACGTGGCCCATTACCAGTTCAAGTTCCTGGGCAATTCCGAAGAAGGGGAGGCGCTGGACTATCTGTACGAGAAGGCGATGGAGCATGGCGCGAACCTAACGGTAATACGCTCCAACAACGTGCATGACACCCTGCTGAAGCAGGTGGCGAAGAACGGCGTGACCCACGTGGTAATAGGGGAGTCCCACGAGGCCATGGGGCCGGGCAACATCATCAGCCTGCTTAGGGACAGCCTCAAGGGCAAGGCGGAGCTGGTGGAGGTGCCGTCGTAGGGATGGCGGCG
>JAIRPE010000137.1 GCA_031257175.1 Eubacteriales Family XIII. Incertae Sedis bacterium
TTCAGTTGTTTCATAGTCATCCTTATGACATTCTGTCTCATACTTGTAGTTTACACCAGGGGGGTGACATTTTCCCTGATTACTCTACATGGTGACATTATCACAGATTAACCACAGCCATTATGAAAATTATCTTGACTAAAAGCTTGGGAATCGTTAAAATATTAGTTGTGGGCGTTTCGCCCGTAGCATATCGGAAAGGCGTCTCGTCAGAAAATATTCGCTAACGTGGCTCAATGGTAGAGCAGCGCATTCGTAATGCGCAGGTTGTGGGTTCGATTCCCACCGTTAGCTCCAACGCTAAAGTGTGTCAAAATCCGCGAAGCAGATTTTGACACACCGGGAATGCAGGGTCAGCGAAGGTTTGCGGACATATTTTTTGGAGAACCCTGCCAGAGTTCCAACCGCTCATTGATGAACTTCGTGTTGCAGGCAGGTAGTTCCACATAAGCCCGAAAGCGCCGCAGAGCAGGCCCTTTCGGGCTTTGTGCCTTATGTAGCCAGTTGCGGCCGCAAAGCGCGGTTTCGAGAAGAAACAGGAGGAAACACCATATGGGCGCGTACTGGAATGAGTTTTCGGAGCGCATTCGTAAAGCTACGGCTATTGCAAGCATACCACGTCTTATCAGACAACGCCGCGCTTGCGTCACAGCGGGCTTGACCCGCTTCGACGGACAGCGCCATACCTGCGTCATAGCGGGCTTGACCCGCAATCTCATCGAGGGAGTCGCATATGAATAAAAACGGATACATATACTTTATGACCAACAAACCAAATAGTGTTTTATATATAGGCGTGAAAAGCAATCTTGTGCGCCGCGTTGCCGAACATAAAGCAAAACTTCACAAAGGGTTTACCGAAAAATACAACTGTGATAAGCTCGTGTATTTTGAGCATTGCGATTCTATTAGTGATGCGATAGCTAGAGAAAAGCAACTGAAAAATTGGCGAAGGGAGTGGAAAAATGAACTGATTTGCGGGGCAAACCCAACATGGAATGATTTAAGCAGTGAAATTGGGCTTACTGACGATATGATAGCGGGGATTGCGGGTCGAGCCCGCAATGACATGGTGGGGGTTGCGGGTCAGGCCCGCGATGACGGGCGGCAGCGTCGTTACGAACCACAGCCATGTCATTCCGAACCACAGCCATGTCATTCCGAACCACAGCCATGTCATTCCGAACTTGATTCGGAATCCCCTTGGGATTGCGGGTCAGGCCCGTGATGACGCGGCGGGGATTGCGGGTCAGGCCCGCGATGACGCGGTGGGGGTTGCGGGTCAGGCCCGCTATGACGGACGGTAGCGTCATTCTGAAAGGGAGGGCCTTTATGGAGTTGCAGATAATACTTGAGATCATAATAATCGTGTTGTTGCTGACGGTAGTCGCCTTGCAGATCGTCGGCAGGAAAAAATCCGGCGCCGACGAGATAACGTCGCTTTTGAGACGCGCCGCGGAGGAGCAGCGCCAGAGCGTGGCTAGCCAAATTTCGGCGGGCGCCACGGAGCAGTTCAGGCGCTTCGGCATGATTCAGGAGAGCGTCCAGACCACGTTGCAGGGCAATCGGGCGGAATCAAACCGGCAGCTTCGCGATTTTCAGGAGCAAATCGACGGCCGCTTGTCATCCATCCAGCGCGGTTACGCCGAGAATGTCGAGAAACTCAACGCCATGCTTGAAAGCAGAATGAGGGCGCTCCAGGAGAGCAACGAGAAACGCCTTGAGCAAATGCGGGGCGTGGTTGACGAGAAGCTGCAAAAGACCCTTGAGACGCGGCTCGCCCAGTCCTTTGAGCTTGTGGGCAAGCAACTCGACAGCGTGCAGCAGGGATTGGGGGAGATGAAAAACCTCGCCGCCGACGCGAAGAGCCTGAAAAACGCGCTCACCAACGTCAAGGAGCGCGGGACTTACGGCGAGACGCGCCTGGAGAGGCTGCTTTCTGACATTCTCGCGCCTAGCCAGTACGACGTGAACGTGGAAATCGCGGCCAACAAGCGCGTGGAGTTCGCCGTCAGGCTGCCGGGCGGCGGCGACGCCCCGCTGCTGCTGCCCATAGACAGCAAGTTCCCGATAGAGGACTATAACCGTCTGATCGACGCGGAGGACAAAACGGAAATAGATGAGGCGCGGAAGGCGCTGGCGGCCAAAATACGGGTTTTCGCCAAGGACATCCGCGAGAAATACATCGCGCCGCCCAAAACCACGGACTTCGCGCTGATGTTCCTGCCGACGGAAGGGCTCTACGCCGAGGTGGTGCGTAACGTCGCGCTTTTCGAGGAGCTGCGAGACAAATACAAGGTCACCGCAGTCGGCGCGACCACCTTGTCGGCGTTCCTTTCCTCCTTGCAGATGGGCTTCAAAACCCTCGCCATCGAGCGGCGCTCACAGGAGGTCTGGGACACATTGAGGGCTGTCAAGTCCGAGTTCGACAAGTTCGGCGATCTGCTCGACAAGGCGCGTAAACAGATTCAAACCGCAGACAACACCCTTTCGGAGATAGTGGGCAAGCGGACGCGGGCGATCAGCCGCACCTTGCGCGGCGTGGAGGAATTGGACGGGACGACCGCCCGGGCGCCTATGGCGTCGGAGGACGACGACGGCTGACGCCCTTCTATCCCGCCAGAAGCACGGAGGCGCTATTCAATATCTGGGAGCTGTAGAGGAACAGCACGTCCGCGCCCGGGCTTATCGCGGCGTGTTCGGCCAGGAGGCGGCTGTCGATGTAGCGCAGGTCTATCAGGACGACCTTGCTGTAGGCGGCGAGCAGGAGCGGCGCCAGGCTGGAGCCGAAAGAATCGCGGAACAGGTACAGTTCCCTTTCCGCAGGCGCGTCGGGGTTTTCCAGGATTATGAGCGGCTGGACTCCTTTCAGGAAAACGTCGTAAGGGTCGCGGCCTGAGACGGCGGCGAAATCGTATATATCCCCTGGGACGAACGTCTGGGACTGGGGATCCAGATAGCTGGCCGTCGCGTTGTGCAGAGGCCCGTCGGTCATGACGCTCATTAGGTCGGGCTTGAGAGGCAGGGCCAGTTGGCCGGAGTAGACGCCCTGGAACAGGCCGACGGGCTCTTCCGTGAACCCCTCTAGGCCGCCGCGAAAGCCCATCCCCGCGCCGAGCGCGGATACCACGCCGCCCAGCCGAGGCTGGCTCCAATGCAGGTCAGTCCGATAGAAATCCGCGGCTGAAAGCGCGCCGGCCACGTCCACGTATGTCAGGCGGGGGTCGGCGGCGAGGGCGTCGCCCAGCAGCAGGCGCGCCCGCTCGACGTCGAAGCCCGGCATGTAACGCCCCGCGTAGACGTTTTTGTCCGGGATGAAGGAATAATAAAGACGCGCGTCGTCTATGGACGAGGCGAGCTTTAATATCTTCGCCGCCGCCTGCCGAACAGACGTCTCGTCTATCTTTTCCAGCTTGCCCGCCCCGAAGCGGCCCACGTAAAGCCCCGACTTGTCCGATTGCAGGTAGACGCCCAGAATGAAGGCCGTATGCGCCGCCCGCAGATTGTCGCGGAACACGAAGCTGTCCGCGGCGAAATTCTCGAAATCCTTCATGAATCTGCCGGAAGAAACGGACGCCGCGCTGAAGGCGGGCATCGTGGCCAGATGCCTGCGCTCGCTCATGGAGATTTCGGGCGGCGCGACCAGGCGGTTCAACAGGGCGAACCCGCCCAGCACGGCCAGAAACGCCGCGATTATGAATTTGTTTTTCAAATTATCGTCATTGTTCATGCGACCACACCGTAAGCGCCGCTATTGCCGCCACGCCTCGCTACCGCGCCATTGCCGCCGCGCGCTTGCCCCGACGCCCCTAAAACCTGAAATATATGAAGGGGTTGAACGAGCCGTCGGCCAGGAACGCCGTGACGCACACCAGCATCACAAGAACCGCCGCGGGCTCCAGCACGGCCAGCGCCCCTTTGCCCTGCCGACATGCCGCCGCGCGGGCGGCCAGCGCCTTGGGAAGGGGAGTGGCGCCCAAAACCCCCACCGCCAGCGGCGTCATGTAACTGCGCAGATAATACAGTGACTCGGCGCCCGCCAGGCCCGACGCGCCCAGGCCGAACATGCGCCCTATGACCCCCAGCGCGGGTTCCAGCGCGGCGGCGTCGAATATGACCCAGCCCACCGCCACTAACAGCAAAAGGTACGCGTGGGCGATAATCCCAGGCGCCCGCGCCAACAGCCCGCCCAGCCAAAACTTCTCCACCAGCAGCAACGCCGCGAAATACAGCCCCCAACAAATGAAATTCCAACCCGCTCCATGCCAGAAGCCCGTGAGCAGCCACACGACCGAAATGTTCAGCGCCTGCCGCGCGGGGCGGACGCGGTTGCCCCCCAAGGGGATGTACACGTAGTCGCGGAACCAGCTTGAGAGGGACATGTGCCAACGCCGCCAAAACTCAGTGGCGCTGCGCGAGATATACGGATAATTGAAATTTTCCGGGAAATTGAAGCCGAATATCCTGCCCAGGCCGATGGCCATGTCGCTGTAGCCCGAAAAATCGAAGTATATATGCAACGTGTAGGCGAGCGCGTACAGCCAGGCCATGAGCGCGCTATTTTCATCGCCGCCGCCGCAGATGCCCGCCAATTCCCCCAGCACGTTGGCCAGCAGGACTTTTTTTGCCAGGCCCTGCGTGAAGCGGCGGGCGCCCTCCGCGAAGCCGCGCAGGGTCGTGGAGCGGGCCGCGAGGCTCTCCGCCACGTCCGCGTAGCGCACTATGGGCCCCGCTATGAGCTGCGGGAAAAGCATCACGTAAGCGGAGAATTTGAGAGGGTCGCGCTGCACCCGCGTATCGCCCCGATAAAGGTCTATGGTGTAGCTGAGTATCTGGAAGGTATAAAAGCTTATGCCGATGGGCAGCGCCAAGCCCAGGGTCGGCAGGCGCGTCCCAAGAGCCGTAGCGAGGTTGCTCAGGAAAAAATCCGAATATTTGAAGAAAAGCAACCCGCCCAAGCCCGTGGCCAGCGACGCCAGCAAGGCGGCACGGGACAGCGCGGGCCTGCCGCGGAAGCGTTCTATCAGGAGGCCGTAAAACCACCCGGCCAGGGCCTGGCCCGCCATGAGCAGCACGTACACGGGCTCGCCCCAGGCATAGAACACCACGCTGGCGGCAAGCAACGCCAAGTTGCGCGGCGCGAGGGAGCCCCGCGCCGGAACTATGAAATACAGGGCCAGCGTGGCCGGCAAAAAGTAGTACAGGAAGGTGAGGCTGGAAAACAGCATGGCTATTCGCCGTCATAGAAGGTCACGACCTCGCCCACGTTATCCTTCGCCGCCTCCGCGAAGCTTTTGGCCGCGGCGTCCGCGAAGGCGCTGTTGGAGACCGCCAGCAGGACATAGCTGCCGGAGTCCGCCACCAGGGCCTTTTCCGGCCTCACGCAAATCCATTTGCCCGGGTCGAAGCCGTTCGCCACCAATTTCTTGACCTCGCCCGCCGCCGCCGCGTCCTTGCATTTCACCAGCGCTATCTCGTGCGCTTGGGTCGATAACATGCCTGTGGACGCGGACGCCTCCGTCACGTATTTGCCGAAGTCGTCGGTGGAGAGGCCCAGCATGTACTGTGACTCGTCAGCCTCGATCGCCCTTTCCGAGGAGGCGCCCATGCGGCTGCTCTCAGGAAGCTGGCCATCCGCGGCCTTGACAATGTCGGAAAGCAGGGCGTCGGTGGCGCCCTCAAGAGTGTCTCCTTCCCCCGAGCCGCTAGGAGCCTGCGCCGCCCCGCCGCCGTTGCAGCCGGACAGCATGACGGCCAGGCATATCGCCAGGATGGCCAGCGGCGCCCTGTTTTTGGAAAATAAGTTAATCATCAGATCATCCCCCGTATTCAGAATAAATTTAATAGTTTGTCGAGAATAAATCGGATGCACCCAACAAACGCTTACATTATGCCTACATATTATATTCTACATCAAAACTTACGGGCGTGTCAATATCCAAGCAGCCCCTTTGCTCGGGAGCCGAGGAAGCGTCGCGCGGCAACCCCGCGTTTTGCGCGGGGTCTCGGTATCGCTGGCCCGTGTGGCGGTACGAACTGCTATCCCTTGTAAACGACCTGCCCCGGCTCGAATTTTTTATCCGAATGATACAGAAGCTCTGACACCGTGACCAGTTGGAAACCCTGTGCGAGCAGGTCAGGAATCACGCGCTCCATGGCGTCCACCGTCGTTTTATGCAGATCATGGCATAATATGATAGCCCTGTCGCTCGCTCCCTTCATCACCGCTTTGTACACCGCGTCGGCGTTTCTGGTTTTCCAGTCCAGCGTGTCCACTGACCAGTATATCATCAGGTAGCCCAGCTCACGGGACAGCGCCTTCACCCGTTCGCTCAAAGCCCCGTAGGGAGGGCGGTAAAGACAGCTTGTCTTTCCGGTGGCGGCTTCAATGGCGGCTCTGGTTTTTTCCAACTGCGCGGCGATGGCGTCGTTGGATAATTTTGTGAGCTGCTTATGATCCCAACTGTGGCCTATGACTTCGCATCCCATGTCCGAAGCGCGCTTCACCACGTCGCTTCTGCCGTCCACCAAGTAACCCACGACGCAAAACGTCGCCTTCACCTCGTATTTCTCCAACATATCCAATAGGCGGCCCGTGTGGGCGCTGGGCCCGTCGTCGAAGGTGAGCGCCAACATGGGTCTAGCAGGATCCGCCGTGAAGCCCCCGGGAGACGTCGATGCTGCCTGTTCGGCAGTATTTGGAGAGACCTCCGATTCTGACGCGGGTTCCGGCGGGACGCACTTCCCGTAAGTGTTCCCGCCGGAGAACAGCGCGAACGCCATCATTGAAAGCGTTAACATAGATATCAATTTTCTCATTTTCAAATCACCGCCCCCTCGTTTCACAAAAGCTTTCCCGTACATTGCTCCCTCTTTAAAATGCAGACCGTGTTTGCTAGGCTTTTTTCGCCTCGCCAGGCCATACTTACCCTCTTTACATTCCGCCCAAAATTATCGGGCGGACGTCGGAAAAAAACCGCAAAGACATCTATTTTTTGAAGAGAGAGCGGCATTCCCCCGCGCCACGTCCGTCCGGCCTTGGCCGGTGCGACGGCGCCTGTACGATATATCGGATATTTCGGCAAGGAAATGAACTGCGCCTGTAAAACGTCCGTGGCCCCTGCCGCGGAATTTTTGCCCCAAAAGGCTAAATTTCCTCTTGATACGGCGCTGCTTTTGGCGATATAATTTTATTGTCCCGCCCGAACAGCAGAAATCGGCGCTTGCGCTTCCCCGTGAACCGTCCTGCTGTCCGTGCGCGGCAGTAGCGCGGACCCTTCGCGGATTGAGCCATAGGAGGTAATTTTGAAATGAATCTGAGCAAGATAGTAGCGGCGTTCTTCAGCCCCACAGGCAACACCGCGCAAATTGTGATGACAGTCGCCAAGGGCCTTTCATCGGAACTGGCCCTGCCCATCCTGAGAATCAACATGACGCAGCCCGGCGTGAGGAAGGGCGTGACGTTAATCCCCGAAAACAGCGTGCTGGTCATGGGCTTTCCGGTCTATGCGGGCAGGCTGCCGAATCTTTTGCTGGAATACGTGTCGAAGCTAAAAGGAGAAAACGTGACAGGCGTGCCTGTAGTGACTTACGGCAACAGGAACTACGACGACGGGCTGATGGAGCTTCGGAACGTTATGGAGAACTGCGGCATTAAAACCGTGGGCGCGGGCGCGTTTGTGGGCGAGCATTCCTTTTCCCGTCTGCTGGCCAAGGGAAGGCCGGACATGGACGATTTGCGCCTGGCGGAGGAGCTGGGCCGCAAAGCGGCGGCCAAGATAAATGCCGGATGGAAGCACGAACGGCCGATAGAGGTCGAAGGGCAGGAGCCGATACGGCCATACTATCAGCCGAGGGACAGGAACGGCAACGCCATCGACATCAGGAAGGTAAAGCCTAAGACAGACGCGGCGACATGCGTCAAATGCAAGCTCTGCGCCGCGAACTGCCCGATGGGGTCTATAGATCCCGAGAACGTGTTCGAGACGGCAGGCATATGCATAAAGTGTTGCGCCTGTGAAAAGAACTGCCCGACAGGGGCCAAGTATTTCGACGATCCCGGCTACCTGTATCATCTCCATGAACTAGAGGAAGTGTACAGCCGAAGGGCAGACAGCGTAATTTTTGTCTGATAAAGATCATATTGCTCCACTTGCTCCACCGAAAAAATCCTCGCCGAATTGGGTTCAGCGCAGCATTTAGTAGGTGGAGCAATAAGTGATCGCGCGGCAGCGCGGCTCCGGATGGGCCGCGTTGCCGGGGTTTAGCCTGTTTTTCGTCAGCCCGCTCCGCGAGCCTTGGCTCAAAGCCGCCCCTTCAAGCCCTCCACCTCCTGGCGGGTGAGCTTCCTGTAATGCCCTGCCTTCAGATGGCCCAGATACACGTCCCCTATGGCCACCCGCTCCAAATCCAGCACCTTGTTCCCCACCGACAGGAACATTTTCCTCACCTGCCTGTTTTTACCCTCTTGGATGCTGATTTCCGCCAGAGCGAAACGGTCGGACTGCTTTATCAGTTTCACTACGGCCGGCGCGGTGACGTAACCGCCTATGTCCACGCCCTTTTTCAGCTTCGCCAGCCGCTCCGGCGACAAAACCCCCGCCACCTTGGCCCTGTACGTCTTGTATATCTTGTGGCCGGGATGGGCCAGCTTCTGCGCCAAATCCCCGTCGTTGGTCATGATGAGCAGGCCCGAGGTGTCGTAGTCCAGCCGCCCCACGGGGTATATCCTCTCAGGGACGTCCGCCACCATGTCCATGACCGTGGGGCGCCCCTTGTCGTCCCCCACGCTGGTTATGGCGCCCTTGGGCTTGTTCAGGGCGATGTAGACGGGCTTCTCGGGAAGCCCCAGCATGCGCCCGTTGACCTCCACCAGGTCGCCCTCCTTCACGTCGTAGCCCATCTCGCGCACGACCGCGCCGTTGACCTTCACGTTGCCGTTGGCGGTCAGCTCGTCCGCCTTCCTCCTGCTGGCCACGCCCGCTTGGGCGATGAATTTGTTCAGCCTCATAAATCCCCCGATTCGTCAGATAATTCGTCGGATAGCGTGAAATCGAACATATACGCGTCCCCCTCGAACTCGTCACCGTAATACTCGTAATAGACTATCATGCCGGAACTGACCTCCCTGGGGACCTCAAACACCAGGAACCCCGCCTGGGACTCCCCCGGCTCCTCCGTGACCTCGTCCGGGTACATGCCCTCCATGAACGTCTCGTAAGCGTTTTCCTCGTGTACCGCGCCTTCTACGTCCTCCCAAAGCATCAAAAAATCATAGTTGCCGACGGGGATGGGGCTGTCGCTGATGTTCTCGGTGCGCACCGCCGCCGTGACGAATTTGTTGCCCTCGTCGGAGGGGAGGATTTCCTCGTCCCCGTCCAAAAGAGCCTCGGAGGCCGACATCCCCTCCAGCGTCCAGGCGAAAAAGCTGTTGTTCAGCGTCTCGCCGACCTTAGCCTTGGAAATATGCCCGTAAGAACGCCCCTTGGCGTCAAAATACTTGCCTACCTTGTCGAAAAGCGAAGCCTCCGCCCCGCCCCCCGAGACCGTCGCGCCGGCTTCTTCCCTGGCGCCGCAGCCCGCGCCGCCGACAGCCAAAAGCGCCGCCAACGCCGCAACCAGCGCGGTTCTTGCCAATGTGGCGCCCGTAAATCTTGATTTTGCCATAATTTGTGATATTTTCCTTTCGCCTCGCCAACGCCATCGGCCAAGCGGCGGGCGGCAACGCCCCGAAGCGCCGCCTACTCCCGTTCGCCCGCGCCCCGTCTGGCGTATTTCGCGATGGCTGCCACGCAATTGTCGATATGGGTGGCCAGGGGCGCGTCGGCCACGCTGACCACGTGGACGCCGCAACGGTTCACGGGCAGCAACACCTTGAAGGCCGGGCTTGCGCCTATGGCCTCGGCCATGCGCGGGGTCAGCTCGCCCATCAGGGAATTGGCGTTCAGTATGGCTATCACCCCGGTGACCACGTCCACCCTCGAGACGTTCCACGCGATGGCGTTCTCGCCGGTGGCCCCCTCATCGGCGCCCGCCCTGAGCATCTGCCCCGTCGCCATGGAATTCGTGCCCAGGGCCAGTATCCTGGCGCCCGGCACCCCTTCCTTTATCTTCTCCACCAAGGCGCGTCCTATGCCGCCGCCCTGGCCGTCTATGACCGCTATCCTCAACACGTCCTCCTCAGCCCGCCCGCGCCGGGCCTTGCCGAACCGCCCGCCGCCTTCTTGATTTTCGCCTGGCGTTGTTATATTATTAATACTATCATTTCATTATATCAATACGGAGGCGATATGGCAAAGAAAATAAGTTTGATAGGCGTGCAGACGAAGGTTGACAAGAATCCCGCCCAGAACCTGAAGAACGCTTTGGAGTTGATAGACGAGGCGGCGAGCCTGTACAAGCAGGCGGATGTCATCGTGCTGCCCGAGTATTTTTATGAGATCGCGGGCAAGGAGAAGATGGGCGCCTACCCCGAGGAGATCAAGGAGGCGTTCTCAGACCGCGCCCGCCGTTACGGCACGTACATAGTGGGCGGGACGGTGCTGCACAGGGAGAGCCGGGAGGGGAAACTGCGCAACACGGCGCTGTTTTTCGGCAGGGACGGCGAGGTCTTGGGCAGCTACGACAAGGTTCACCTCTTCGACGTGCTGGACTGCGCCGACAAGGACAAGGAGTCGCACTTCTGCGAGCATGGGGACCGCCTGTTCACGTGGGACACGGACTTCGGCAAGGTGGGCATAGTGGTCTGCTACGACATCAGGTTCCCCGAACTGACCAGGACGCTGGCCCTGCAAGGCGTGAAGTTCCTGCTGGCGCCCGCCGCCTTCATAAGCCCCAGGTTCGACCACTGGACGGACTTGGTGCGGGTCACGGCCATACAGAACTCCATGTACGTGCTGGGCGTCAACCTCTTCGGCCGCCTCACGGGCTCTTTCGCTTTCTGCGGCAGGAGCCTGCTGGCCGACCCCTGGGGCATAGCGGTGGCGGGAGCCTCCGACAAGGGCTGCTTTTTCCAGGCCTACGTGGATCCGGATTACCCGGAGCAGATAAGCGCGGCGGTAGGGAGCATATCGAACAGAAGGCCCGGCGTGTATGACATCCC
>JAIRPE010000020.1 GCA_031257175.1 Eubacteriales Family XIII. Incertae Sedis bacterium
GAGGTGTTGTCCCAGTTCAAGCTGCGCGACGGCGAAAGCGGCGCTTTCGGGTTCTCCCAACCGTCGGGCGACTCTTACGCGGGGGCGCCCGCTTATGAGGATGATGAGTACCAGCCGCAGCCTGAACGCGCCATAGGCGCGCCGATGGGGCCCTTCGCCAGGACTCCCGTCATCGATTTGGGCGGCGCGTACGACAAATATTGACCTACGGATAAATCTCAGAAAACCCCGCTATGCGGGGCGACACGGCCGCAGGGCCGCGCCCACAACCGGGCGCGGCCCGCGCCCGTCCCGAAGCAAGCCGGGGGCGTCCCCCGGCTTTTTTGCGCTAAAACCTTTGCCAAACCCGCCGCATACTATATAATAATAGTATGCCCAATAGGGCGCGGCCACGCGGGACGGCGGCCACGCCGCGGCGCCCCCGCCACGGACAGGCGGGCGGCGGGGCTGCGCGGGGCCGTGCCCCGCTTGAGTTAACGGTAAATTGAAAGGTAGGTAGACTCATGAAAAAATTATTGGCGCTGGCTCTGGCGCTGGCCATGGCCCTGACGGTCTCGGCGTGCCAAAACAGCCCGAAAAGCGGCGCGGGGAGCGCGGAAGGCGCGGACGACGCCCTCACGGTGGGATTCATTTACATCGGCAACGCGAACGACGGCGGCTACACCCAAGCGCACCACAACGGCGCCGTGGCTATGGAGGAATATTTTGAAGGCAAGGTCAAAACTCTGGTAATGGAAGAAATCAGCGACACCGACAAGCAGGCCATACGGAGCGCGGCGGACAGCCTGATAGACCAAGGCGCCACCGTGGTGGTGGGCACCAGCTTCGGCTTTGGCGACACGCTGTACGAAATGGCCCAGTCGGGCGACTACGACGGCGTCAAATTCCTCCACTTCTCAGGCAACCTCATGGCGGACAACATGGGCAACTATTTCGGGGCGACGGAGGAGCCCAGATACCTGACGGGCATTATAGCCGGCCTGCAGACAAAGACCAACAAACTTGGATACGTGGGCGCGTACCCGTACACAGAGGTGCAGATAGGCATAAACGCCTTCACATTGGGAGCCCAGTCCGTCAATCCCGACGTGGAGGTCAACGTGGTTTACATAAACAGCTGGTATGACCCCGCCAAGGAATCCCAGGCAGCGGAGGCCCTGCTCGACCAGGGCTGCGACGTCATCGCCCAACATTGCGACACCACAGGCCCGCAACTGGCGGCCGAGAAAGCAGGGGCCCTGGCCATCGGCTACAACCTGGACAACCCCACGGCCGCGCCGGGCGCCTGGCTGACCGCCCCCATATGGCGCCACGAGGCGTTCCTCATTCCCACCATAGAGAAAATCATGGCGGGGAGCTGGACGCCCGAATCCTACTACGGCACAATGAAAGACGGCTACATGGATATTGCGAAACTTTCGAGCCTGGTCAGCCCCGAAGCCCAGGCCGCGGTGGAGCAGGTCAAGGAGAAGATGCTGGCGGGCGAGTTCCACGTGTTCACCGGGCCCATACAAGACAACAAAGGCAACACGGTGGTGCAGGAAGGCGAGACGCTGTACAGGGACGGCATATGGAAGACGGACTATCTGGTGCAGGGAGCCAGCAGCGCGGACATTTAGGAGTTCATGCCGCTCTCCCTTCAAAAGGCAGACGCCTTTGCGGCCTTTTTTCCGCCGCGCGTAGGCGCAAAGCCTCGCCGCCTCACCGGGCCTGCCTGCGTTTTGCGCCTAATGCCAATCCGCGTCCAAAGAGTTACCTTGGAGCGGATTGGCAGACGTTGCCATACGACGCCCGCCCAATAGTTTTGGGCGGAATGTTAGAGAGATAAGTATTATCTGGCGAAAAAAATTCTCGCAAACCCGGTCTACGTTTTAAAGAGGGAACAGTATTAGGAAGAGGGGCAATGCCGATGAACGACGCCGCGACCGAAAACATAGCCATCAGAATGGAGAACATATCCAAAGCCTTTGGCGCCGTGAAAGCCAACGAAAACGTGAGCTTCAGCGCGCGAGCGGGGGAAATCCACGCGTTGCTGGGCGAAAACGGCGCGGGCAAAAGCACGCTGATGAACATGCTGTCGGGGATATATCTCCCAGACGGCGGCTCTATCTATGTTTGGGGGGAGAAAACATCCTTCGCTTCCCCGGGCGAGGCCATAAAACGCGGCATTGGCATGATACACCAGCACTTCAAATTGGTGGACGCGCTCACCGCCAGGGACAACATCATCATTGGCCCTGGCGGCGGCCTTTTCATGAACAAGAAGGAGCTGACCAAAAAAATCAGGGCCATATCCGACAGGTACGGGCTGGACGTGAACCCCGACAGGAAGGTCTACGACATGTCCGTGGGTGAGAAGCAGACGCTGGAAATCATAAAAGTCCTGTATCGCGGGGCCAGGATACTGATAATGGACGAGCCGACCGCCGTCCTGACGCCCCAGGAGATAACAAGGTTGTTCCAGGTCACGCGCAACATGAGGGAGCAGGGTTGCGCCATAATCATCATCACCCACAAGCTGAACGAGGTCATGGAGATAAGCGACAGGATCACCGTACTGCGGAAGGGGGCCTCCGTGGCCACCGTGGAGACGGCAAAAACCTCCGTGGGGCCGCTGATAGAAATGATGGTGGGCAAGCGCATGGACCTGGGGATCGCCAGGCCAAGCTTCCAGGGAGGCCGCGTCATCCTCTCGCTGGACAACGTGACCGTGGCCGGCGGCGAGAAAAAAAGCGCGCTTGACGGCGTCAGCTTCGACCTCAGCGAGGGCGAGATATTGGGAGTGGCAGGAGTGGCGGGCAGCGGGCAGAAGGAGCTTTGCGAGACCATCGCGGGACTTGCCGCCGCCGACAAGGGGCGGATTTTCTTCGACGGGGGAAATATCCTGGGAAAATCGCCTAGAGACATCATAAAGCTGGGCATAAGGATGGGCTTCATCCCCGAGGATCGCCTGGGCATGGGCCTGGTGGCCTCCATGGACATAGTGCATAATCTGGTGCTGAAGGATTACCAGCAACAACCCGGCTTCGTCCTGAGGCGCCGCCCCTGCGTGGAGAAGGCGCATAAAATCGTGCGCCGCCTGGAAATCCAGACGCCCGACGTGTCAACGCCCGTGCGCAAGCTTTCAGGGGGAAATATCCAGAAAGTGCTTTTGGGCAGGGAGATGGACTCAGACCCCAGGGTCTTGATTACGGCCTATCCGGTCAGAGGGCTGGACATAGGCGCCTCCTACAAAATATATGACCTTTTGAACGAGCAAAAAAGCAAGGGCGTGGCCATAATATTCGTCGGCGAGGACTTGGACGTGCTGCTCGCCCTGTGCGACAGGATATTAGTCCTCTGCGGCGGCAAGATCACGGGCGTCGTCAATGCCCGCGAGACCACGAAGGAGGAGCTGGGCCTGATGATGACGGGGGCGCGCCAGGCGGCGACGGGCGGCGCGACGGGGGCAGGAGAAGCCGAAGCCGCAGGGCGCGAAGGCCGCGGCGTGGCGGGCGAAAGCCGCAGGAGGCCGTCATGAGCCTGTTAAGAGTGAGCAAACGGGCGGAGCTGCCCCAAGGCAGGGTGGCGCTCATCAGGACGGCGGCAGTCCTGCTGTCCTTGGCGGCCGCGGCGGCGGCGCTGGCGGCGTTCGGCCTCAACCCGCTGGACATATACGGAGCCATTGTCGAAGGCGCTTTCGGCACGGGCATGCGCGCGCGCCAGACGGTCATCAAGGCCGTGCCCCTCATCATCACGTCCCTGGGGATTCTGGTGGCCTTCAAGATGAAGTTCTGGAACATCGGCGGCGAAGGCCAGATAATGGCAGGAGCCTTCGCCGCCGCCTACGTGGCGCTGTATCACGGGGATCTGCCGAGGCCGTTGCTGCTCCCGCTCATGGCGTTGGCGGGTATGGCCATGGGAGGCGTCTGGGCATTGATACCCGGCCTGTTTAAAGCCAAGCTGGGAACCAACGAGACGATATTCACCCTGATGATGAACTACATCGCCATAAAATTCGTGGAATACCTGCAATTCGGCCCTTGGAAAGACCCGGAGGCGGGGGGCTTCCCGAAAATAGCCATTTTCCCCGAAAACGCCGTGCTGCCGAACATTCTGGGCGTCCACGCGGGATGGGTCGTCGCCCTCGCCGCCGTGGCCGCCGTCCACCTGTTCATGAACCACACGAAAAAAGGCTTTGAGATAAGCGTGGTGGGTGAAAGCGCGGAAACGGCCAGGTACGCGGGCATGAACATCACCGGCGTCATAGTGGCGGCCATGCTGGCTTCGGGGGGGCTGTGCGGCCTGACGGGCATGATTCAGGCGTCGGCCATAGACAAGACGCTGGGCGTGGGGCTGTCGGCGAATTACGGCTTCACGGCCATCATCACGGCCTGGCTGGCCAGGCTGAACGCGGTCGCCCTGCTGTTCGTGTGCGTGGCCTTCGCCGTCCTGCTCCAGGGGAGCGCCTACATACAGCTGGCCATGAAGGTGCCCGCGGCGGTGGCGGGCGTAGTGCAGGGGATAATATTGTTTTTCGTGCTGGGCAGCGAGTTCTTTTTGCAGTACAAAGTGTCCCGCAAAGGCAGGGTTTGATTATGGAAAGCTTTCTGATAGCGGCGGTGGCCGCGTCCACGCCATTGATATTCGCCACCCTGGGCGAGCTGGTCACGGAAAAGTCCGGCAGCCTGAATCTGGGGGTGGAGGGCATGATGCTCATGGGGGCGGTGGTAGGCTTTATGGCGGGCTTCAACACGGGCAGCCCGGCCGCCGCGTTGCTGGGCGCCATGGCGGCCGGGGCGGGCGGCGCGTTGCTGTTCGCGTTTCTGACCGTCTCCCTCAGGGCCAACCAGGTGGTGACCGGCCTGACGCTGACCATCTTCGGCAAGGGCTTCGCCAGCTTCCTGGGCCAGCCCATGCTGGGCCTGGTGGAGCCCAAATCCGTGGCCGCGTTTTTCAGCAAGAAAGGAATCCCGTTTTTGGAGGACATACCCTTTTTCGGGCCCATATTCTTCAAGCAGGACGTGATGGTCTATGCGGGCTACGCGCTCACGGCGCTGCTGGCCGTGTACATGTTCAAGACCAAACTGGGGCTGAACATGAGGGCGACAGGGGAGAACACGGCCGCCGCGGACGCCTCGGGCGTGAACGTCACGGCGCACAAATACGCCCACGTGATATTCGGAGGCGCGCTCTGCGGCCTAGGCGGGGCGTATCTGGCGCTGGTCGAGGTGCCGGTGTGGCAGTCGGACGTGGTGGTGGGCCGAGGCTGGATAGCCGTGGCCCTGGTGATCTTCGCTTCCTGGCGCCCCGTGAAGGCGTTCGCCGTCTCGTTGGTTTTCGGGGGGTTGAGCATACTGGGCCTGCGCATGCAAAGCTTGGGCCTGCATATTTCCCAGTATCTGGTGGACATGCTGCCCTATCTGGCCACCATAGCGATAGTGGTCGTAAGCGCCTACAGAAACCGCAAGGGCGACCTCCCGCCCGGGGATTTGTCAGTCCCGTATTTTAGGGAAGAGCGGTGACGGGCGTGAGAGTATGAGGGATGACGTCGCCGCCCCCATGAGACCGCAGGCGGGCTCCACCTTAGCCGAGAGGGCGTGCCCGGCCGAACCGGATAGGTATGACAGAGGCGGCGGAGTTCCTATCTGAGGGCGATACCGATGGAATGCTTTGTCTCTTGGTACTCTGCCATTATTCGCGCCGCAGTTTCGTCTATGCTCAAACCTGTCGTATCCAAAACCATGTCGTAGTTGCTGAAATCCATTATGTCAACGCCATATTTTTTTAAGTAGCGAGCCTTCTCGCTTTCCCGTCGGGCCAATATCGTATCCTCGGCCTCTTTTAGATCCGCATACGCCTCGTCGGGCCCACGGTTCGCGGACTTGATGCGTTGCGCGGCGACGTGGATATCCGTAACGAGGTAGACCTTGAAGGTGTTTTTCACGAAATGCCAAGCCAATCTGGAATCTATGACCATATCCCTGTCCGAAGAGGATAGGGCTTTCAGATTGTCGTCTATCAAATCATCTATCTCGGGATGAGTTTCCGTGTATACATTAAATTCATAGGTGGACATGCCCATGCTGCAGGCGATCTCGCGTTGGATCGCGCCGGTGGAGTACGCCTCGAATCCGTATTCTCTTTCCAAAACCTTGCAAACGCTACTTTTGCCGCTGCCTAGATCGCCGCTGATCGAAATCTTGCCCATAACAGACCCTTTCTGAATCCTATGTCGAAAAAATTATTTTGCCGTCACTGATACGAACTATGGATGCCAGCGCCTCTACCCTGTAGCCCGCGTCGCGCAACCGTTTGCCGCCGCCCTGAAACGTCTTCTCTATTACACAGCCGACTCCGGCCACCCGGGCTCCTGCCTGAGAGACCAATTCAGTCATCCCGGCGGCGGCCTCACCATGGGCGACGAAATCGTCAATGATCAAAACATTCTCTCCGCTCGCGAGGTATTTTTTGGAAATCACGATGACGGAGACCAGACCTCGCGTGAAAGACCTCACTTGAGCCGCGTAATACCCTTCCGTCAAGGTGCTGGGCAAACTTTTTTTCGCGAAAACCACAGGGGGATAGCCGAAATGTCTTGCCGTCATGCAAGCCACCGCTATGCCGGAGGATTCCACGGTCATTATTTTATCAATCCGCTCGCCGTCGAACCTGCGTCGGAATTCCTCGCCGAGCCGCTCCAAAAACGCGACATCCAGCTGATGGTTCAGAAAGGAATCCACCTTCACTGATTCGGAACCCAGCGCAAGCCCGTCTCTGATGATTCTGTTTTTCAACGCTTCCATAATCCAACCGATCCAACTGGCGCGCACGGACGCCTATAGCTTAGAGGCACAAGAGGCGCCTTACTGACGCTTTCTAACTCATGCCGAATATATTTTTTATCAGGCCTCCCGCCGCCACGAACGTGCCTATGGATGCGCCTATATTGGCCATCATCACGATAAGTATGATTCGCAGGAACCTGTTCTTGAAAAAACCCTTGACGGAAAGGATTACATCCGGAATTTCCTCTAAATCCTTGACCGTGGGTTTCCTTATATACGCTTCCACCAAACCCGCGAACCAGCCGCAGGCCAGGAAAGGGTGCAAGACCGTGATGGGGGACGCCAGCAACGACGTGAGTATTGTCAGCGGATGGCCTAACGAAAGCGCCGTGAACAAAGCGGCCAGAAGGCTGGTGGTGAGCAACCAGGTTTTAAGCTGTGTAAGCCCCACGGAGACGCCTTGGGTGAACCCGTAGGCGATAAGGCCTACTATCAACAACGGCACAGCCCAGCCTATGATCTTGGTGAGCGGCGACGCTGCAGGCACTGATGAGATCTCCTCCATATTTTGCTCTTTGAAAATCTCGCTTTTTATTCCGGGCACGTGGGCGCCGCCTAAAACGGCGACTATCTTTTTGCCGGGCGCGTTTTTTATTTTGTTGGCCAAATACTGGTCGCGCTCGTCTATCAGTATCTCGCCTACCTTGGGGAACCGTTGGTGGACATCGCCCATGGCGGCTTCCAGCATGTCATCCTGCAATAGCTGTTGCAATGCGTCCTCGGAGATTTCCTCGCCGTCCTCGTCCAAGTTGAAGATGATGTTGAAAAGCAGTTTGCATTTTTCCGCGAAACCTAGCTTGCGCCAGATGCGCAGGAAGGTGGTCTGGATCTTCCTGTCCGCCAGCACCAATTCAGCGCCGATCTCCCGTGCGCAGACCATACCTTGCACCATTTCCTGCCCCACGTTGGTGTTAAGCTTCTCCGCCATTTTTTTCTGGTATGAACTAAGTATCAGGCTGGCCAGCAGAAAACCTACCTTGTTGGCCCTGATAACTTTGGTTATGTCCGTATTCTTCCATTCGTCCGGGTTCTCCAGCTGCTTAACCCTGTCTTCATCCAGTTCCACGCATATGCTGTCCGGCCGCTCCAGACTGACAACATGTTTGACCAGTTCCACGCTTTGCTTCGAGACGTGCGCCGTAGACACAAGCACAATTTCCTTGCCTTGGTATTCCAGTCTCGTGACGTTGTCCTCGGCGAGCGTAATCGCGAAGCCGTCCGGCGCCGTCGCTTTCTGGACTTCTTCAGCGACAGGGGCATCGTCTCCGCCGCTTGACTCGGCTTCTGTGTCAAGGGCGTTGCCGGACCTGGAACTCTCCCTGGCGCGGTTGTCCTCATTTTCTTTAAATAATTCAGTCATATCAGTCAATTCGCTTCCTCCCCTTCTATATGATTATACATTGTATGATATATTATTACAACAATTTTCCACTATTATTGCCCCGTTGATTAAATGTTGCCGAAAAACTGCCGCGCTCCGCTCCCGCGTTTATTGCGGCTGTTCGTCAGCGGAGGGGAGAGGCGGGGCGAAATCAATGCTTTATCGACGATTGATATCTTGACGCGGCAAGGGGAAAGGTATAATATAGAGAAAAGGAGGGCCATGGTCATGGTATATTTGCATTTAACCGACGGATTCGAGGAAGTAGAGGCGTTGACGGTTTTGGATTTGCTTAGGCGCGCGGGCATATCTATTCAATCGACGTCAATGATCAAAGATTTGACGGTAACGGGCAGCCACGGCATTCCCGTTGTCGCCGACACTTTGTTTGAAGATGTTTCGTATGAGCACTGCGAAATGATGGTCTTGCCAGGCGGGCCCGGGGTAGAAAAATTGGGGGCGCATGAAGCGTTTAATGAAGCGCTCAGAAAATTCGCCGACACCGGCAAGTGGATCGCGGCCATATGTGCGGCTCCCAAGATTTTGGCGCAAAATGGCCTTTTGAGCGGGAAAAAGGCCACTATTTACAGAGGAATGGAAAAAGAGCTGGGGAACGCGTCGCACAGAGACGAAAAAGTAGTTCAGGACGGCAATATCATAACGTCCATGGGGCCAGGCACGTCCATACAGTTCGCGTTAAAGCTCATAGAAGTTCTGTCAGGTGAAGCTGAAGCAACAAAAGTGCGCGAAGCCATACTGTTCGACTAAGGCGCGTCGGCGTTCGCCCCGCGCCCACGCGCACCTCGCCCGCCGCTGTGGACAAATCTGTTCCAATGTCCGTTTTGTCCTTTTTCCGGCGTTCTAACGACGCCGGAAAAAGGTGCGGCGGGGATTTCGGTTGCGCTAAAGCGCGGGGTGAAAGGGCAACGCGAGCAGATACCGACGTGCGCGCGATGCTTGGTCGGCATCGGCATCGCAATAATCCGGCCAATCAGGCCCCCACCAGGGCCCTCAGCCCTCCAAAGGCTTCATGGTCGGGAACAGGATGATGTCCCGTATGGAGGGGGAATCGGTGATAAGCATTATCACGCGGTCGATGCCTATGCCCAGCCCGCCTGTCGGGGGCAGGCCCACCTCCAGCGCGTTGACATAATCCTCGTCCATGGGATGGGCTTCCTCGTCCCCCTGCTCAAGCTGCTCCTGCTGATCCTTGAAGCGCTGGTATTGGTCGATGGGGTCGTTCAACTCGGAAAACGCGTTGGCGATCTCCCAGCAGTTGATATAAGCCTCGAAACGCCGCGTTATCCGAGGGTCTTTGGGGTCACGCTTCGCCAGCGGCGAAATCTCCACTGGGTGGCCGGTAATGAACACCGGGCCATCCAGATGGTCTTCGCAATATTTCTCAAACAACTCCGCTATCACTATCCCGCGGCTCATTGTCTCCCAATCCTCCAGCCCGTGCCGTTTGGCCGCCTCGCGGGCCTCCTCGTCCGTCTGTATCTTGTCAAAATCCTCTCCGGCCCATTTCTTGACGGCGTCCTGCATGGAGAGCCTCTCCCAAGGCGGGGTCACATCGAAGCTCGCGCCCTGGTACTCTATGACGGCGGAGCCCAGCGCGACCTTGGCCGCGTTAGCCACAACGTTTTCCGTTATGTCCATCATGGTTTCCAGATTCGCGTATGCCTGGTAAAGCTCCATGGACGTGTACTCGGGGTTGTGGTTCCTGTCCATGCCCTCGTTCCTGAACATCTTGCCCATCTCGTAGACGCGGTCAAGGCCGCCCACCGTGAGCCTCTTCAGGTAAAGCTCGTTGGAAATCCTGAGCTTCATGTCCAAATCCAGCGTGTTGTGGTGGGTATTGAACGGGCGCGCGTTGGCGCCGCCGGCGATGGTGGTCAGAATAGGGGTGTCCACCTCCAGAAAATCGCGTTCGTCCTCCAGATACCGCTTAATCTCCTTGATAATCCGCGCCCGCGTGATAAAGACGTCCCTGACCTCGGGATTCATTATCAGATCCACGTACCTCTGGCGGTAACGCAGTTCCTGGTCGCGCAGCCCATGGAATTTGTTCGGCAATATTTGCAGGGATTTCGAGAGCAGGACGACTCGCTCGGCCTTCACGGAAATCTCGCCATGGCGCGTTTTGAAAACCGTGCCCTCCACGCCAACGATGTCGCCGATGTCGTAAGTGAGGAATATTTCGTACTCCTCAGGGGTTATCGCGTCTTGTTTCACGTAGACCTGGATCCGCCCCTGCTTGTCCTGCACGTCAATAAACGACGCCTTGCCCATATGCCTGTTGGCCATGACCCTGCCCGCTATGGACGCCCAATGCCCGTCCAGGGCCTCAAACTCGTCCTTTATGTCCTGGCTGTAGGCCGTGACGTCCCACGTCTCGATGAGGAAGGGGTTCCTGCCCGCTGCCTGGAGCTTCTTCAGCTTCTCCCTGCGTATCTGGCGCATCTCGTTAAGCCGCTCCTCAGACTGCGCCTCGTCCTCTATAGCCATGTTAGTTCTTTCGTCGCTGTTCATCATCCACCTCTATCAAAATCCAACCGATCGCGCCTCCGCGCGGCGGGAACCCGCGTCCCGCCGACCGCGCCAGGCGGTTACTTTCTATATATGTCCAAGATTTCGTATCTGACCGTGCCGTCCGGAACCTGTATCTCCGCTTGATCTTCTATCTTCTTGCCGATGAGGGCCGCGCCAACGAGGGATTCGTTGGATATCTTGCCGACGAAGGGATCCGCCTCCGTCGAGCCGACGATGGTGAACTCCAGGGTCTCCCCGCTGTCCAAGTCCTTGACCTTGGCCGTCAGCCCCAGCGAGACCTTATCCTTGGCCACCTCGTCCCCGTCGATAATCTTGGCCTTGCGCACCATGTTCTCAAGCTTGTCAATACGCTGCTCCAACTCGGCCTGCTCATTTTTGGCCGAATCATACTCGGCGTTTTCCGAGATGTCCCCATAGGAAATCGCTTCCTTTATGCGCTCCGCCACCTCAGGGCGCCTGACGGCGATAAGGTTCTCAAGCTCGTCCACTATCTTATCATATCCTTCTTTAGTTAAGAGTATTTCTTCTGCCATAAAACGCCTCCATTCACGCCGCAACGGCAACAGGGCCGCCTGCCGGGAAATAACTAACTGTGGCTCGGCTCTTGCGCGACGATGTTTCCTAAGAACGCAAAACGGAGCAAACAGCCATAATGTCGATTTTACACGAACAATGGCCAAAAGTCAATCCCGCCCTGCGGTCGGTGTGGTTAATCTGTGATAATGTCACCATGTAGAGTATCGCGAGAAAATGTCACCCCCGTAGTAAAACCGTCAGAGGAAACGGGGTGTGACACGCATGACGCGAAAACAGCTTAGCGCTTATGAAACGATAGCCGAGCCTCCGCCCCTAAACCTGCCGAACCAGCGGCGTGACGCGCCTGAGCTGCTTCCACAGCAAAGGGACGAGCAGGGTCTGGAGAGGTATCATGACGGCGGCTTTGGTCAGTCTGACAGGGA
>JAIRPE010000029.1 GCA_031257175.1 Eubacteriales Family XIII. Incertae Sedis bacterium
TCCCCTCACAGCCGCCCTGCCAGCTCCCCCAGCTTCCTGAACCTGTGGCTGACCCCCGACTTCTTCAGAGGCGGCGACAGCATCTCCCCCAGCTCCGACATGGACGCGTCGGGGTTCTCCAGCCTCAGCACGGCCAAGTCGCGAAGCCCCTGCGGCAACGCGTCCAGCCCCGCCGCGCCGCGAAGCCTCTCGATGTCCGCTATCTGCTTCTCCGCGGCCTGTATGGCCTTGTCCACGTTGGCGCTGTCGCAGTTGGTGATTCGGTTCGTCCTGTTGCGCAGATCCTTGACAATGCGGATATTCTCAAGCTTCAGCAGCTGGTTGTGGGCGCCCATGATGTTGAGGATGTCGAGGATTTGCTCCGACTCCTTCAGATAGACCACAAAATGCTTCTTCCTGGGCGCCAGCTTCCCATGGATGTCCACAAAGCTGTTCAGCAGCTTCCGCACGTCCCCCGCCAACGCCGCGCTGCGGCAGACCACCTCCAGATGGTACGCCTTCTCCGGGTCCGTCACGCTGCCTCCGCCCAGGAACAAGCCCTTCAAATACGCCTTGCGGCAGCATTTCGTCCTGATGACGCCCTCATAAATCCCGTCGTCGATATAGTTGCAGCCCTCCCTGACCCGCAAAACCCCCGTTTCCCGCAGCACCAGCTCCGCGGCGGTAGGCTCCTCGACGCCCATCTCGTACCCGTGGCCCGCCTTGCGGAAATTCGCGTGGCCCGCCAGAATATTGGAATTGGCCCCGAAATACTCCCTCAGCAATTTCTTGAAATGCCGGGCGACCGCCGGGTTGTCCGTGGATACTTTCAGACTGAGCCTGCCGCCGCCCGCCAGGCGCACAGTCCCGGACATGCGTATGAAGGCGGCGATTTCCGCCAGCATGCAGCACTTTTTCTCCGGGATGGCGCGCGCCAATTCATTTTTCGTGTCCAACGAGAACGACATTCCTCACCTGCGGGGCGCCATGCCCAATATTTTCCGCGCCTCGTTCGGGTCGGCTATCTCCCTGCCCAAAAGCCGCGCCAGCTTGGCAGCCTTCTCCACCAGCTCGCCGTTGCTCCGCGCCAGAACCCCCTTCTCCAGATAAAGGTTGTCTTCGAAGCCGACCCTCACGTGGCCGCCCATGACGATGGCCGCCGCCGCCATGTCGAACTGGGCGCGCCCGATGCCCGCCGCGGTCCAGGTGGAGCCAGGCGGCAGGCTGCCCGCCATGAACGCCAAGTCCCTGACGGTGGCGCTCATCTGCACCCCCAGCACGAAATCGAAATGCAGCGGATGGACTAGCAGTCCCTTGCGGTCGGCCTTCAAGGCGATGTCTATCATCCCCTTGTCGAAAACCTCCAACTCAGGCTTTATGCCCCTTTCCTTCATTATCTTGGCGAAATTGAATATGGTGTTGTCGGAATTGACGAAAATCTCGTCCCCCCCGAAGTTCAGCGTCCCGCAATCCAGCGTGGCGAATTCGGGCGTGGGCGTGACCTCTGTGGACTGCAGCCTCTCCAAATCGCTCATTCCCACGGCTCCGCCCGTGGACGGCTGCACGATGGCGTCGGGGCAAAGCTTCAGAATGGCCTCGATGCACTCCTGGAACCTGGCCTTGCTCTGGGTGGGCGTCCCGTCGTCCTCCCTCACGTGGAGGTGAATCACCGAAGCGCCCGCGTCATAGGCGGACTTCGCCTCCCTGGCGGTCTCCTCCACCGTGTAGGGCACCGCCGGGTTATGCTCCTTCGTGACCTCCGCGCCGCATATGGCGGCGGTGATTATCAATTTTTCCATTTTACCTCAATCTCCTTCCTGTCGCGGTCTTTCCCCCGCCCCTAAATATCTCTGTGGCTGAGGCTGACTCTGTGCCCGGCCTCCGCCAAAAGCTCGTGAAACACTATGGCCATGGTCACGGAGCGGTGCCTGCCGCCCGTGCAGCCGAAGGCCAGATTTAGTTGGTGCTTGCCCTCCCTTATGTATCCGGGAATCAGCTTTTCCAGCAAAGCCGACGTCTGCTCCTTGAAGTAGGCGCTCACCTCGGCTCCCATCACGTAATCCCGCACCTTCTTGTTGTTCCCCGTCAGGCCCTTCAGATGCGGCACGTAGAAGGGGTTCGGTATGAAGCGCATGTCAAAGACCATGTCCGCCTCGGGGGGCACGCCGTATTTAAACCCGAAAGACATGATGTTCACCCCGAAAACGTCCTCGCTCTTCTGTAGGAACAGCTTCTTGACCTCATCCTTCAGCGCGGCCACCTTCATCCCCGACGTGTCTATGACCAAATCCGACATGCGCTTGGCCTCAGCCATGCGTTGCCGCTCCTTCGCTATGCCCTCCAGATTCGACTGGGCGGCCAGGGGGTGCGCCCGCCTGGTCTCGTTGAAGCGCCTGAGCAGCGCCTCGTCGGAGGCGTCCAAAAACAGAATCTTGCGGGGGATGCCCGACTCGTCCAGCTTCAAAAGCGCGTTCTTCATGTCGTCGAAAAACTCCCCGCCCCTGATGTCGATGACGAACACGGCCTGCGTCACTTCCCTCTTGCCCCGCTCCAGCAGCTCTATAACGTTGTCAATCAGGACGGGCGGCAGATTGTCTATGCAGTAATAGCCTAAATCCTCAAAGCACTCGTAAGCGCAGCTCTTCCCCGCGCCCGACATGCCGGTGACAATTATCGCTTCCATACTTATCCTTTTTTAAATTCCGCCCAAACCCATCGGGCGGGCGTCGGTAGGTAATATCTGCCAATCCGCTTCAATGCGGCGTTTTAAATGCGGGTTGGCGTCATATTTCTTCAATATTGACGATTCGCGCCACGTCTATGCCCGCCCTCAGCGCCGCCGCCAGCGCGGCCTCGAAATCCCCCACCCTGTCGGGCGTGTGGGCGTCGCTGCTTATGGCGAAGCGCGTCCCCGTGGCCGCCGCGGCCCGCAGCCCGTCCTCGTCCAGGGCGTGCCACGCGTTGATTTCAAACAGCGTCCCCGTCCTCTCGCAAGCCTCGGCCACCGCCCTTATGTCCACAGGCGCCTTGTCCCCCGGATGGGTCAGCATGAAAACGTCGTTTTCGTAAAGCGCCTTTATCACCATCTCCGTGTTTTCCCGTCTCCGCTTCGCGCCCGCCCTGCCGAGCCGCCCGCTGAGGTAATTCGCCGCCATGGCGCCCAAGGCCCGAGCAGGCTCTTCCCCCAACGCGCCGTAGTGGTAGCCCGCCAGCACGAAATCGAAACGCGCGAAATCCTCGCCCTCTATGTCCAGCTTGCCTGAGCGGTTGACGATGTTCGCCTCCACCCCCATCAACACCCTCACGCCCGAGCAGGCGCCGTCCAGACGGCGTATTTCCTCCCTCATGGCCGTCAGCTCGTTCCGCTTGACCCCGTAAAGCACGTGGCCGGGGCCGTGGTCTGCTATGCCCAGCGTTTCCAGCCCCTTGGTTGCGGCGGCGCGGACGTTGTCCTCAACGCGCCCCTTGCCGTGGGAAAACGTCGTGTGGGTGTGCCAATCACAGGTCATCCGATATTTCGCCAATTATGCGCACCTCCGGTTCCAGCATGACGCCCGACTGGAGGAACACCGTGCTTCTGACGACCTCCATGAGGTCGATGACGTCCCGTGCCGAGGCCCTCCCCGTGTTGACGATAAACCCCGCGTGCAACGGCGACACCTGGGCGCCGCCCAGCCTAAGCCCCGCCAATCCCGCGTCCTCTATGAGTTTTCCCGCGAAATGGCCGGGCGGCCTCTTGAAAAAGCTGCCCGCGCTAGGCAAGTCCAAGGGCTGCTTCTCTTTCCTGCGCAATGCCAATTCTCTCATTTTTTCCCTAATGCGCGGGCCGTCGCCCCTTTCAAGGGCGAACACGGCTTCGAGGGCTATTCCGCCATCCGTAGCGAGCGCGCTCCGTCTGTAGCCGAAGCCCATCTCCTCCCTCGAGCGTTCCTCTATCGCGAAGCCTCGAGCCGCTTCACGTCCGTCCCGCGCCGTCCCGCCCGCCTCGTAGAGGACTCTGACGGTTTTCAGCGTCTGTCCGACCTCGCCCCCATACGCGCCGGCGTTCATGTATATGGCGCCGCCCACGCTGCCGGGTATGCCTGCGGCGAATTCCAGGCCCGTGAGGGACGCGGCGGCGGCGGCCGCCGCGACCTCCGACAGCAAGGCGCCCGCCTGCGCCCTGATCTCCGTCCCCTCCGCCGACACGGCGCCCATGGCCCTGCCGAGCCTCACCGCCGCGCCGCGAAAGCCGCCGTCCCGCACCAGCAGATTGGTGCCGTTGCCCATGACGAAGAAAGGGACGCCGAAACGCCGCAACAGCGCCAGGACGCCTATAAACTCAGCCTCGTCACCAGGCTCTATCAGATAGTCCGCCCGCCCGCCAAGGCGAAAAGACGTGGCGGCGCCCATGGGCGCGTCCGCGCTGAAATCGCCCGTTTTAAGTATTTCGGCCAGTTCGGTTGTGAGTTGAGGGATGTTAGCCATGTTAATATTATATCATGCCTCGGGGCGTTGTGGACCGGGAATTGGCGATGGTTTATTGACACGACCCAATACTGCTCTCTTTTCGAAAGGATGTACTTGTTTGCTCAATGATTTTTGGCGGAGGAGGAGGGATTTGAACCCTCGAAACGCTTTCGGCGTTTACCCGCTTTCCAGGCGAGCGCCCTAAGCCGTGCTAGGCGACTCCT
>JAIRPE010000134.1 GCA_031257175.1 Eubacteriales Family XIII. Incertae Sedis bacterium
ATGGTGGGCAAGACGGGCGCCTTGTTGCTCGTGGAACTGTCAGGAACCCAATACTTGGTCAGCGTCTCCGAGCGAGGAGCGGAAATATTGAAGGAACTGGACGAACCCGTGGAGGCGCCAGAGGCGCCCCCAATGCCAGTTTTTGGATTGAAGGCGTTGGATTTCCGCGAGTTGCTGGAAAAGGTCGGGGTTCGGAAGGGCGGGATGTAGACTATAGGATGCGGATGGCTTCGTCCATGCTGTCGTACCGACGAAGGCCGCCTAGCAACCGATATTATTGCTCCACCGACTAAATGTCGCGCTGAAACCACTTCGGCGAGGACTTTTTCTGTCGGACAAAGCGGCAGAACCCGCAGATACTGGAGGTATCCGTGGGTTCTGGCAACGTGGGGCTATGCCCCACTCCTACGCTCACTACGTTCGCTTCGCTGTCCTTTTTGCCAGCCGCGCTGAAGCGCGGGGCAAAAAGGCAACGTGGGGCTATGTCCCACTCCTACGCTCACTACGTTCGCTTCGCTGTCCGTTTTGCCAGCCGCGCTGAAGCGCGGGGCAAAGCTGTCCGACGGAAAAAAGACTGGCTGATGCGCAATGTTTAGTCGGCGGAGCAATAACTATATTACAGATCGTGCGCACCCAGCTCATCATCCGCCCTGGCCGTCTCCCTGGCCATATCCTCCTTATATTGCTTCATCTGCCTGCGCAGATCGCCGTATTTCACCGACAATATCTGGATCGCCAGCAGAGCCGCGTTCTCCGCGCCGTCTACCGCCACCGTGGCCACGGGCACGCCGCTGGGCATCTGGACCGTGGACAGCAAAGAATCCAGCCCGTCCAGGGTGGACGACTTCACGGGCAGGCCTATAACGGGCAAGGGCGTGTAGGCGGCCACCACCCCCGCCAAGTGGGCCGCTTTGCCCGCCGCCGCGATTATGACCTCTATGCCCTCATCCTCCGCCGCGGCCGCGAACTCCGCCGCCCTTCTCGGCGTCCTGTGGGCCGAAATCACGCGGGTCTCGCACTCCACCTCAAACGCCTTAAATATCCGCTCCGCCCGCTGGACGACCGAATAGTCCGACTTGCTGCCCATCAATAAAGCTACTTTCATTATTCACGCTCCCTTTCTAAGCGAAATAGGCGACGCCGGATTCAAATATCTTCTGGTCGTAGTCGCCCGGCACGTTTTTGTACAAATTCGTCCCCACCCGCTCCGAGTGCGCCATCTTTCCGAACACCCTGCCGTCCTTCGAGGTGATGCCCTCTATGGCCAGGCTGGAATTGTTGGGGTTGAAACGTATGTCGTTGGTGGGCGCCCCGTCCGCGTCCACGTACTGGGTGGCTATCTGACCGTTGATCAGCATCATCTCTATCAGCTCGTCCGAGGCGATGAAGCGCCCCTCCCCATGGGACACGGGGATCGTGTGTATGTCGCCCACCCGCGCCCCGGCCAGCCACGGCGACAGCACCGAGGCCACCCTGGTGCGCACGAGGCAGGACGCATGTCGCCCAATACTGTTGTGGGTCAGCGTCGGCAACTCCTCCTCGCCATCCATTATCCTGCCGTAAGGCAACAGGCCCAGCTTCGTGAGAGCCTGGAAACCGTTGCAAACGCCCAATATCAGCCCATCCCTGTTCTCCAGCAGATCCGTCACCGCCTCCTTTATGAGAGGGTTTCTGAACACGGCCGTGATAAACTTGGCGGAGCCGTCAGGCTCATCTCCGCCGCTGAATCCGCCGGGGAACATAATAATCTGGCAACGCTTTATTTTTTCCGCCAATTCGAGGATTGACTCGTCCAGAGCCTCCGCGCGCATGTTTCTTAGCAAATGCAAGTCCACCAGGGAGCCTGCCCGCTCGAAGGCCCGTTTTGAATCCACCTCGCAATTCGTCCCGGGGAACACGGGTATCAGCGTCCGCGGCCTCGCCACTCGGACGGCTGGACGGAAGGACGAGCGCGTCTTGAAGCTGACCTTCTCGATTTCCGCGACCCGCTCCCTCGTGTGCGTGGGGAACACCCCTTCCAGCGGCTCGCGCCACTTTTTCAATATCTCGTCCAGGGAGATGCCGATAGCCACCCCGGCGGGCCGGCCCTCTCGGTCAATCATCTCCACGGCGATCTCCTGCCTCTGGGTGGTCTGGCCTATCACCCTGTAATCCAGCCCGGCGAACATCTCGTCCACAGGCTCGCCTCTGTCGATTTCCAGCAGCAACGCGCCATAATTCCGCTCATGCAGCTCCCTCTCGGTGACAAAATCCAGAAACGCCCCGATGCGGTTCCCCAGCGCCATCTTCGCGACCGCTATGAAAATCCCGCCCTTGCCTATATTGGACGCGGACAATATCCTGCCCTCGGAAGCCAGCCGCGACGTTCTGTCCATATTGCGCCTGTAGCTGTCAAAATCCAAAACCTTCATGTCGTCCCAGGGATTGTCCAGATAAACTATCCTGCTGCCTGGCCGCTTGAACTCGGGGGATATGACCCTGGCCGCAGGCGCCACGCCCACCGCGAAAGACACCAGCGTGGGCGGCACGTCCAAATCCACGAAGCTGCCCGACATGCTGTCCTTGCCGCCTATGGCCGCTATCCCCAATTCCGTCTGCGCCTTTATCGCCCCCAGCAACGCCATGAAAGGTTTCGCCCAGCGCCTGGGGTTATTGCCCAATTTTTCAAAATACTCCTGGAAGGACAGCCTGGCGCCCTTCCTGTCGCCGCCCATGGCCACAAGCTTCGTGACGGAGTCCACCACGGCGTAAAGCGCGCCGTGGAACGGGCTGAGTTTGGAAATCACGGGGTCGAAGCCGAAAGTCATCAGCGTCGCCGTCGTCGTGTCGCCCTCCATGAGCGGCAACTTGGACGCCATGCCCATCGCCGGCGTCAGTTGCCACTTCCCTCCCAAAGGCATAAGCACGGCCCCGGAGCCTATCGTGCTGTCGAAGCATTCCACCAGCCCCTTCTGGCTGCAACAGTTCAAATCCCCCAGATGCTCCGTTATTTTCTTTATGCTGCCCTCATCGAAGCCCAGGCTGACGTCGTCGTCGTCCACCAACACCTCGGCGTCCTGCCTGACCCCGTCCGTGTCCAGAAAAGCGCGGCTCAAATCCAGAATCAGCGCGCCCTTCCAACGCATTCGGAAACGCCCGGAGCCAGTCACGACGGCCACTGCGGCGGCCTCCAGGTTCTCCTCGGCGGCCAGCGCCATGAACGCCTCGGCGTCCCCCTTGCCCACCACCACGGCCATGCGCTCCTGCGACTCGGATATGGCCAGCTCCGTGCCGTCCAGCCCCTCGTATTTCTTGGGTATGAGGTCCAGGTTCACGTCAATGCTGCCGGCCAGCTCGCCGATGGCCACCGCCACCCCGCCCGCGCCGAAGTCATTGCACTTTTTGATGAGCCTCGAGGCGTCCCTTCTCCTGAACAGACGCTGTATGTTCCGCTCCACTAGGGGATTGCCCTTCTGAACCTCCGCGCCGCAGGTGTTTATGGACTCCTCGGTATGCTCCTTGGACGAGCCGGTGGCGCCGCCGCAGCCGTCCCTGCCCGTGCGCCCTCCCAGCAGAATGACCACGTCGCCCTCCACAGGGCTTTCCCGACGTATGTGCGCCGCCGGCGCGGCTCCTATGACCGCCCCGACCTCCATGCGCTTGGCCACGTAGCCTTCGTCGTATATTTCCGTCACCTGGCCCGTGCTGAGGCCGATCTGGTTGCCGTATGAGCTGTAGCCCCTGGCCGCCCCCCTGGTGATCTGGAATTGGGGCAGCTTGCCCGGCAACGTGCTTCTTATCTCGGTTCTGGGATCGCCGCTCCCCGTCACCCGCATGGCTTGGTAGACGTAGGCCCTGCCGGACAGAGGGTCTCTGATGGCTCCGCCGAGGCAGGTGGCCGCGCCGCCGAAAGGCTCTATCTCCGTGGGGTGGTTGTGTGTCTCGTTCTTGAACATGACCACCCAATCCTCTTCCGCGCCGTCCACGTCCGCCTTCACCCGTATGCTGCAGGCGTTTATCTCCTCGGATTCGTCCAAGTCGTCCAACAGCCCCTGTTTCTTCATATATTTCGCGCCAATGACGGCCATGTCCATCAGGCTCTTGTCCCTGGCGCCCTCGCCGTCCCCGTAGACCTCACGCCTTAGCCTCAGGTATTCGTCAAAAGCGCCCTCCACCAGCGCGGCCTTGGCCCCTTCCGTGAATTTCACGCTCTTCAGCCTGGTGTTGAAGGTGGTGTGTCGGCAATGGTCTGACCAATAAGTGTCGATGACCTTCATCTCCGTGACGCTGGGATCCCGTTTCTCCTCGTCCCTGAAATACGCCTGCACGAACAGCATGTCCTCGCCGCTCATGGCGTACCCCTCTTCCGTCCTGTGCCGCTCCAGCCTGGCCGCGTCCCATCGGGTGAAGCCTTCCACCGCGGCGACGTTCGGCGTCTCGTCCAGCTGCAGTTCCAAAGTCTCAGGCAAATCAAGGGACGCCTCCCGCGAGTCCACCGGGTTTATGACGAAACGTTTGACCGCTTCTATGGCGTCCCCCTCCAAAGGCCCCTCCAGCACTATCATGCGGGCGTACCTGACGATGGGCCTGGCGTCGGTTTTTATCAGCCGTATGCACTGCATGGCGGAATCCGCCCGCTGGTCGTACTGCCCAGGCAAATACTCGACGCCGAAAAGGTTGAACGTCTCCTTGAAGGGCATCTCGTCCTCGTAAACCACGTCCACCGTGGGGTCGGAAAAGACGTTGCTAACCGCTGCGGCGAACGTGGCCTCGTCCACGTTCTCTATGTCGTACCTGTTGAAAATCCTCACCCCCAGAATGCCGGACAGGTGCAGGTTATCGGTGATCTCGCGGCGCAGCGTCCTCGCCTCCACGTCAAATCCCCGTTTTTTTTCCACGAATATCCTCTTGACAGCCATGTCACACCTTTCTATTGCCAATCCGCGTTTAAAAAGTCACCTTGGAGCGGACTAGCGGATACTATCTTCCTTCCGCCATCCGCCCGATAATTCTGGGCGGAATTTAGGAAAAGATAAGTATAACTTCAGATTTAGGCCCGAGCCACAGGCCAGGCAGTCATCGCTCCGCCGACTAAACATTGCCCATTCGCCGGTCTTTTTTCCGTCGGGCAAGGCGACAGAAAAAATCCTCGCCGAAGTGGTTCCAGGGCAACATTTAGTCGGTGGAGCAATGAAAGAAAGCACATACTGACCCGCCCCACGGCGGCGCCTTGAGCGCGGATCAGTATTATTGCTCCGTTCTTTAGGATATTATATCAGAAAGGAAGTGACAGAGGAAGCGGAAAAATGTTACATTTCGCCACAGGTTCAGCATGCGGCCCCGACGGGGTCGCTACA
>JAIRPE010000034.1 GCA_031257175.1 Eubacteriales Family XIII. Incertae Sedis bacterium
CTCCTATCGTCTCCCGCCGCCAGTTTCCGCGCCCGCCCCTCCCGCCGACGCGGCCTCCCTCTCCCTTATGACGTCCGCGAACTTCTCAGGGCGGTATATGCCAGGGCAGAGTATCTCCCGCCCCTCGTCGAACTGGATGGCCGCGTCCTCCTCTTTTATGACCTGGAGCATGTACAGCCCCACGTTCTCGGGGCGCGCCTCGTCTTCGAGATATTCCAGCATGTAATATATGTATTTCTCGTCCTTCACGTCCACGAGGAACCAGTAGCTGGATTTTTTGGCCACGCCGCCCCCGTCGTCGCTTTCCGTGACCCCGCCGCCTTGAAGCTCCCAAGCCCCAAGCCACGGGCTTTCTAAGCTGAACAGATAGTCGATATCGGCGTCCATGCCGTCGGCCGTGTCTATCGCGTTTGCTGAAAACATGCTTTTAAGCCTCTCTCCGTCTTTCTCGCCAATAGATTCCACTATGTCCCACAGCTTGATATTCGCCCGCCGCTCGTTCAGTTGCTCCGTCATTAGCTCGGGGCGGTATATGCCCAAGCAGCGTATTGTCCCGCCCCCGTCGAACTGCATGCGTTCGTCTGATTCTTTGATGACCTGCAACATTTCCAGCCCTATTTTTTCAGGATGCTCATCATATGCCGCAAATCCTGAAAAGTAAAGAAGATATTTCTCCAAGTCCGTGTCAACATGGCACAGGTAGGCATATCCCCTTCTAACGACACGCCCGTATCGGATATGATCGCCGCCCCTGTCGCCGCCGGCCTTCCATGAAAGTATGTCCCCTTTCACGAAGTCGAACACGTACTCTATCCCCCCGTCCAAATCCACGGCGCCTTCCAACGCCTCTTCCGAGAACATGGATTTTATGGCTTCGCTGTCTTTTGTTTTTATGGATTCTATCAATTGCTCCAACATGACGTCGCCCTCCCCCGCGCCATCGTCCGCGCCGCGCGGAAGCTTGTCGGTCAACGTGGTCGCCAAATTTGAGCATGAGGCCAGTAATATCACGGAAATGGCCAATGGCAGTAGTCTCAACATTCGCTCCCTCTCCCTACTTAAAATTGAAAGTGGCTATTGGTTTTGCCACGTTAAACGTCCAATAATATCCGTCATTATTCTTTTTTAGGTCTTTCCATTTTTCGTGAAACGCCTCATACAGCCCTTGTTGCCCCGTGAAATCCACCGTGTAGGTGGCCGTCAGGTTTTTCGCCTGGACGGTCTGGCGCTGCGGGTCGAAGCCCGTTATCCACCAGTTAGGCTCCGAAGGCGCCCAGTCGAAATATTTCTCGCCGCCCGCGCTTTCGAGTCTGAGCGTCATGGGCATGGCGTATTCCGTGGCGGTCAGCTTGTGAGGCAAGCCGCCTCTGTAAATGCCGAGTTCCGCGCCCGCTCCCAAGTTGATGTAGTCGCCCTTCCATGCCCAGAAGGTGAACTCGCGCCCTTCGTAGCTAAACTCGAACTTCGTCTTGTCCATGTCCGTGACTATCCCGAAAACCGCGTCGTAGAGGTCGTTGTAGCCCACCGCCGCCGAACTTTGCCACCAGTCCTGCCTGATATGGTAAATGCCGTTCGCGTCAATCTCCGTGCCGAGGGTTATCATCAAGACCAAGTCCGCATCGCCTGAGCGCGTCACGTCCTTCCACCAATTGACGGGCGGGTTGTTCGCCCTGTAGTACTCCCACGCGTCCTGCGCCTGCCTTACCGCCGCGGCGCCCGCGCGGCGCGCGAGCCCCGTCAGTCATCGCCGCGTTAATCGCCTCCGAACAAATCCATCTCTATGTAATTATAGAATTCACTGTAGATGAAGTCAATATACTCCATGGCCATGACGGGCATGGCTAGGTTCGCTATGCTAAACACAACCAAGAACCACGATTCCCTTTCTGAAATAAAAACCGCGACTGCGGGAAAAAGAAACGCCATAGTCAACAAAAGCGCCACAGACCAGCGCCTTCCATCTTCGTGCCCCGAATACGGCAACGGCGACCTGTAAAAAAACCGCGCCATAAGCGTGAAGGCGAAACCGACAGACAACGAGCCGAGCGCCGGCGCTATTCTAAACTTCTCCACACAAAATTTTTACCCACGTCTTGATTTCTGTGCCAATTTAGATTATAATATAAGCACAGTAATCAATAAGGGGGCAGTCGTTTTGTCGTTGCCAACCGAACTACAAGATATTATATCTGAAAATGGCGGCGCTATCACTACGGCGCAGGCCAACGCCATTGGCATTTCAAACGAACGCTTGCGGCTATTTGTGAATGCTGGTGAATTGGAACGAGTAGCGCATGGCGTTTATATTTCTCCAAATGAGTTTGTTGATAAAATGCATGTGTCGCAGCTTCGTAGGCCAAAAATTATCTACTCTCATGAAACGGCGTTGTTTTTGCATGGATTAACCGACCGCGATCCCATTAAATATACTGTGACCGTACCATCAGGTTACAGTACGACGAGATTACGCGATGATGGCTTTCTTGTCTTCACAGTAACGCGTGAGCTTCACGAATTGGGTTCGTCTCAGGCAAAGACGATATTCGGGAATATGGTAGTTGCCTACGGACTTGAGCGCACGATCTGCGACTGTGTCCGCAGTCGTAATCAGATGGATATTGCCGTTGTGACCGATGCTGTGAAACGATACGCAAAGCGGGATGACAAAAATCTGAACACATTGATGCAGATGGCTGAGACTTTCCGGGTAACCAAACTGCTCAGAAGCTATATGGAGGTGCTCCTATGAAAACGTCGACACAATTAAAAGCACTTATTCGTAATCTATCCAAGGCTAAAAACGTGGAGGCTGAAATTATTCTGCGTAACTTTATGCTTGAGCGATTTTTAGAGCGAGTTTCAGCTTCGGAATATAAAAATAACTTTATCTTAAAAGGTGGCATGCTTATCGCCGCAATGGTCGGTATTGACACGCGAACCACCATGGACCTGGATGCCACGATTACGGGACAGGCGCTGACCGAAGCCCAAATAACCGGAATTTTTGAAAACATTCTGCTCGTTCCCGTTGACGACAATGTCTTGCTCACTTTCCGCGGGGTTGAAGAAATCCGTGAGGAGGCCGATTATCCCGGATATCGTGTGTCTATTGATGCAGTTATGGACAAAACTCGCCAAACCCTTCATATAGACATCACCACGGGAGATTTTGTCACGCCAAGGGAGATTGAGTATAGCTTCCAACTGATGTTTGAAGAACGATCAATCAGTATTTTAGCATACAACCTTGAAACTGTGCTGGCTGAGAAGATTGAAACTGTCATTACGCGCGGCCTGACCAACACCCGCATGAGAGATTTTTACGATATTTATATATTGACAACAACAAAGGAAATCAATAAGGAAATTTTCCTCAAAGCGCTTGAAAAGACAGCCCAAAGGAGAAAAACTTCCGACCAGATGGTGGATGTCGGGGTTATTATCGACCGCATTGAAACAAGCGGAATATTGGTTGATCTATGGCACCGATACCAGAAAAAGTACAGCTATGCTGCTGATATATCATGGGAAATGGTTGTTAGAGCATTGCATGGAATTGGTAGAGATATTAATATCAGTTAAACCATCCACAGTTTTCACAAAATCAAATTATTAAATTGGCATTTAAGCTTTTGTTAGGAGGAATCAGAGTGAAAATTTCATCTATACATATCCAAAACTTTCGTAAGTTATGGCAGTGTCGCATAGATTTCAGTAAAGAAACTACGCTGTTTGTTGGGGCGAACAACAGTGGCAAAACATCCGCAATGGATGTGCTTGGAAAATTTTGGTACCGTCAAGAGTTTTTCGCAAATTGTTAGAAACAGCCAAGGTGATAGTTCAGCCCACCATCAGGCCAGCGTCAGATTCCATGTTTTCCAGGCGCCTCATGTTCATATACTTCTTTGCGCCCCACTGGGTCCCGGCAATATGCCTAAGCCGGGCGCATATCGGCATAAGAGCCGAGTTGCCGTCGGGAAATGTCCCAACTGCCCTCGTCCTGCGGCGAATCTCTCTATTGAGCCGCTCAATGACGTTGTTTGTCCGGATTCGCACCCAATGCTCATAGGGGAAGTCCATGTCGTCTCATCTATGCCGCCCTCAACCTTTTTTGCCGCCTCCTGCAGCTTCATGGCCCGGAGCGATTCGGCAACCTGCCTGGCCTTCTCCCTCGCCGCCTCCTTGCTTTCCCGGGCATGGATCGCCTTGAGCATCTTAGCCGCCAGCTTCATGCAACGGCGCGGCGTGGCGGAGAATACGTTGCGATAGAAGTGAACTGCGCGGCGCCGGTATTTGGATTCGGGAAAGATCTCCTGCGCGGCATCCGTCATTCCGATACATTTATCGCCGATCACCAGCCTGACGCCATCAAGGCCGCGTTCTTTCAGCCAGCGGAAGAACGTCTCCCAGCTTGCCTTATCCTCCTTCATCCCTTCGCAAGCGCCAATGGCTTCGCGGTATCCATCTTCGTTGACGCCTAGCGCGACAAGCGCGCTGACGTTCTCGTGTTCCCCGCCCCAGTTGCGCTTGAGATAGATGCCGTCCACATAAATATAGGGGTATTTGCCTCCCTTGAGAGGACGGTCACGCCATTCCTCAATGTGAACGTAAGCTTTTTTATTTAGCTCACTGATCGTGGCTGGCTACGCCTTTGCGCCCCAAAGAGCTTCTGTAATATCCTCCACACGGCGGACGGAGACGCCAGCCGGATACATTTCGATTAACGCTTCCTCCACGCTGCCCTCACGGCGGCGGTACCGCTCAATGATAGCGGTTTCAAACGATACGCCCTTGAGCTTCGGAACCTTGAGCGTTACATCTCCTGATGTCGTGGTCAGGTTCCGAGCGTAATGTCCGGAGCGGTATCCCTGACGCTCTTGGGCACGCTCGTATTTGGCCGCGTTTGTAAGCTCCAATGCTTCCTTCTCCAGCAGATTGTTGAGTGTTTCTTCCACGCTGCCGCGCACTAGTTCTCTAAGTTCGTCCTTGATTGCTCCCTCGTTTAGTTGTATGATTTTCTTAGGCGTAGTTTCAGTCTCCTTTGCAGAATTGTTAGTCCAATTTCAATTCTACCACTTGGCTGTCTCTATGCCTTTTTTAATTTGCGAAATTTATTATACGTTATCGTTTCCGGGCGTTTCATTTTGCTTAAAGTGCAGCGATTGAATATTTCGCTGGATTATTTATTTGGACGATAATACGATACCCGCCGATTCTCCTAATTATCGGCGGGTATCAGTTTCAAAGCAGTGGCAATGTGTAGACTCGGTGACGATAACCTGAGCAGATTAAATCGGTATATGGATGTAATAATACCAATTTTCTTTCAGTTTCCCCCAAATTGGCTCTGGGTTATCGTCAACTCTTCGATCGTTTTCGCTATAGGTAATCGGAAAATTAGGACCAAAATCAATATTTCCGTCGAAGTCAATGCAAATTTTCCCTAAATTTTCCTGCACAAGCAAATCAATTAGAAACGCTTCAAATTGATCATCAGATGGCATGACCTCAGAGTAAGGGCGTATAGTGTCAGCCTTTGCTTCATCAATGTAAATCTCTTTCGTTGTACGTTTGATTCTTATGTCCACGCCCTTAAGATTCGATCCTTTAAGCACTGTAACAATGTAATCAAACTTTGTCTCATTGTCATTGAATATTTGCATAATCTCTTCTCGGGAAAATGGTGTGTGTCCTTCAACAAACTTGTCACGCTGCCATAAGTACAATGCGCTCACCCCTATTATTGCTAATAGTATAATTGCCAGAATATACTTTTTCTTCATTTGTTCACCTGCTTTTGTGGAAATTCTTGTACTTTTCCAGTGCTGTGTGACTGGAATATCATTGATAAATCTACAACTGACGCAGTCCCTTCGCTAACCCACATAAGGTCATTTTTATTCACTGCATTCAGTGGCGGCTCATTTCGAGAGCCGAACAAACCAAAGAAATAACCGTCTTTCTCGTATGCATCTCCGAGTCCCATATTGTGTCCCAATTCATGCGCTGCAACATATTTGAATCTGGATACACTCATTGGTGTTGTCCATCCCTCATCAGTTGTGTAGAGTGTCATTTTCCCGACCTTCGTAGTTGACCAGGAAAGCCCCCAATGAACATTACCTCTTCCTGCTTTATTGACAATTTCAACATCAACGAATTTCTGCTTTGCATCGTAAATGCGGCTCTGCCCATCATTATAATCGACAGCGTTCATATTGACTGTCACCCATCGGCCATTCATCCAATAGTCGCCTGACCATTCACCATTGATACCCTGAATTACCAATTCACGATATGTAGCCGTTCCTCCATTTGGATCTTGAGATGCCACATCTGCTCCATTGCCGCGTATTGCTAAATGGGCATATATATTGACCGTGTTTCGATTGACATCTAGGTATATTGGGTCTGTCAATTTTGATTGAAGGTTCAATTCGTCCTCGAGTGTTTGAGTGCCTGTGTAAACATACCAAAACTTTAAAGCCAATTCCTCATCAGGAGTTAATGGGCGGTAGTTATCCTTTGATGCAAGAATTTGATTAGTCAATTTCCCTCCGCTTTGCTGCCTCAAATAATTGTAGTTATAAAGGAGAGCGTACTGCGTTTGAGTCGGCCCGTCCCCTTTTAAAAGTAAGGCTGGATTGTTGTTGGAATATGCACCAGAATATGTATTGCTTAGTGTGGTCGCCGCTTTAGCCGCTTCTCTGGTTACAACGCCACCCCAAGAATCAGCAGTATAGTATCCGGAGGCAGAGTCATTAATACCTTGTGTATATGAACTTCCCCAAGACGTTTGTGCTGTGCTTGACTGTGTTCCACTTGCTCTGGCTGCTTCCGCTGCCGCATGAGCCTGGTCGCGCCCGGCCTGAGTTGTGGCGGCGTAGTAATCACTGGTTGCCTTTGCGATTGCCTCCTGCGTTTTAGCATCGTATTTTTCATCTCCTACCGCCCAATGTCCTGTGGGATCCCAATAAATGAGAGGATTATTGTAACAATAGGTGTAGAGATTGAGGCTTAAAGGCTCATTCTGGAATCCTCTGAAAGTATCTTCAGAAAGCATGCGTGAAGTTACAGGGTCATAGTATCGGGCGTTCAGGTAGTAAAGCCCGCTCTCTTCGTCGTACCTGTAGCCCGCGTAGCGGACGCTGTTGGACGCGGCCGCCGCGCCTGTTTCCTCCATTATGTTCCCGAAGGCGTCATAGTAGTAGGACGCCGCTATGGAGCCGTTCCCATCCACCAGGGCGGTCACGTCCCCGTGGCCGTTGTACAGGTAGTACAGCGTGGCGCCGCCCGCCTTCCTGGCCATCAGCACGTCGTCCCCGTATATGCTCCTGCCCGTCTCGGCGCCCTCCCCGTCGGTCTCAAGAACCACGTGGCTGTATTCGTGGAAGTATCCCGTGACCTCCGTGGCTCCGCCTTGGGTCACGGACTTCCGTATCCTCAGGCCCTCGGCGTCGTATGAGTACGTCGCGCCGTACGCCGCCCCCGTCCCGACGCCTGCGGGGTCTGAGGCCGACGCCAGTTGGTTCCACTGGTCGTATGCGAAGTCCGCTGCGCCGCCGCCTGTCCTTTGGCGCGTGGTGTTGCCGTTTTTGTCGTAGGCGTAGGAGGCGCCCGCGCCGCCCGCGTCCGTGCCCGTCAGGCGGTTCTCCTCGTTATAGGAGTACGTCGTCACGACGGTCGCGCCGTTCTCCGTCACTTCCTCCGTCAGCCTGTTCCCCGCCCCGTCGTAAGCGTAGGCCGTCAGCCTGCCGCTCGGCTCCGTCACCGCCTCCAGCCTGTTAAGCGCGTCGTAGGTGTAGGCCGTCACGCCTTTGGCGTCCGTCTTCGCGGTCATGTTCCCCTCACCGTCGTAGGCGTAGGCGTAGGCCTCAAGGATGGTCCCGCCCCGCTTGTTGGCCAGGGTCTTGAGCCGCCCGTCGTCGTGGTACGCGTACTCCGCCGTCACGCCGCCTGGGTAGGTTATCTTCTGCTTGGCGCCGTTGGCGTAATAGGAGTAGGTTATGGTCCCCGCCCCCGTGCCGCCCAGGCTGGCGAGCCGCCCCGCCTTGTCGAATACCCTGGTGGTCACGTTGCCCTTGGGGTCGACGGCGATCTCCCTGGTGAAGCCCGCCGCCAGCCCCGACACGCTGTCGTAGCTGTAGGTGGCCGCCGCCGCGCCCGTCGCCTGCTTGCTTATGACCCTGCCCAGGGCGTCGTACCGCCGCGTCACCGTGCGCCCCGCCGTCGCGGCGGTGAGCGTGTTCCCGTTGGCGTCGTAGGAGTAGGCCCTCACGGCCCCGCCCGCCGTCTCCGTCAGCAGCCTCCCGTGGACGTCGTAGGCGTAGGTCGCGGTTATCCCGTTCCTGTCGGTTTTCGCGCTCAGAAGGCCGTTGTCAAGGTACTCGTGACGCTCCGTCTTTGACGGCCTGAGCCGCCCGTCGGGGAGGGCGCCGCCGGGGGCGGACTTGTAGGCCAGTTGGTTCCTGCTAGTGTAGTAGTACCCGGTCACGTTGCCGCCCGCGTCCGTCATGGAGGTCATGTTGCCCGCCCCGTCGTAGGAATATGAGGTTATTTGCCCCAAAGCGTCCGTGACGGCCAGAAGGTTCCCGAAGGCGTCGTAGCCGTACTCCGTCACGTTCCCGTTGCCGTCCGCGGAAGCCGTCACGTTCCCCATGCCGTCGTAGGTTTTGGCCCTGTGCCGCCCCAGGGCGTCCGTCTCTTTTATTATACGCCCCTTCAGGTCGTATGTGAAGGTCTTGACGCGGTTCAGCGCGTCTTTGGAGCTGGTCTGGAGGTTCCCGTCGTCGTAGCCTAGGGTCTCGACGGTAGTCCCGTTCGGGTCGCGCCGCTCTATGAGACGGCCTATGGGGTCGTAGACGTAGGTCCATGCGTTGCCCCGCCAATCTTTTTCCGTAAGCAGGTTGCCGTCCGCGTCGTAAGTCCTGGCCGTCGTGTGGACGGTGGCCACGCCCTCCGCGTCCCTGACGGTGATGGCGCTGCCCGTCAGGCGGTTCAGCCTGTCGTAGCCGTAGGTCGTGACCGCGCCGACCCCGTCGGTGGCTTTGGTCATGTTGCCCATGAGGTCGCGCTCGTATGTCCTGGTTATGGTCTCGGAGCCGTCGGCCCTGCCCTCGGACTCGGACACGACGTTCCCCAGGAAGTCATAGGATGTTCTCCGCGTCCTGCCCATGCTGTCGGTCTCCGTGGCGGGCTGGCCCAGAGGGGTGTAGGCGTGGCGCGTGGCGTAGGGCCGGGCGCCCGTCGGGGCGGCCAGAGGCGCGGCCAGGGGGGCGGCGGGGCCAGGCGTTTCGGCGGGGGCGAAGTCTTGGACGGCGGTTTTCGGCGCGGGCGTGGACGGGGCAAGCATGATTTTAGCCGCAGGCGCTTCTGCCCTATCGCTCTCGGCGTGAAGCTCGGCGGCGCTACACAAGGGGACGAAGTTCGGGCTCCAGCCGAAAACCTTGTACAACGCGGCCTCGGCGTTCTTAGGCATGGACGCGCCCACGGAGCCGCCCGCAGGGGCTACGCTCGGATTCGCGTAAGAAGCCACCATGACGCCGTTCGCCCTGTAGGCGGCTATTATCAAGATGACGCTTACGGGACTCCCCGTATGGTTGGTGAACGTCCCCATCACGGCGCCGCCCGAGAACGCCGCCTTCACCTCGTAGTCAGGCCCGTCATAGTCGAGTTCCCACACCGCGTACAGCGTCACGGAGGCGTCGGCCTCGTAGATGCCGCCCGGCTGCCATTCCGCCGCAGTGGCCGAGGCGCTCGTCGCCCAGCCCAGGAAGCCGTGCCCCTCCCTGGCGGGCGCCGTCGCGCTGAGCGTGAGCGGCGTCCCGTGCTGTTTCGTCTGGGGCTGCGGGGCGCCCGTGCCGCCGTTGGCGTCATAGCTGACCGTGCAGGAACGCTCCGAGTACTCGTCGGGGTCGTCCGAGGCTGGAGCCATCGTGACCGCAGGATAGGCTATGGCGGGATATGTCACGACCCTGAGCCGCCCCAGGGCGTTCCAGGCGTAGTATGTGGCGTTGCCGTTGCCGTCGGTCTCCATGATCTTGTTGCCCAACTTGTCCCAGGCGCGGCTCACCGTGACTCCCGCCTTGGCCTCTGTGAGCCTGTTGCCGTCGTCGTCGTAGGTGAAGGCCGTCGTGTTCCCGTTGGCGTCGGTCTCCGTCAGGACGTTGGACAGCCCGTCCAGGGTTCTGGATGCCTCGTCGTAGGTTATCTGCGACCCGTTCTTCTCCTTGGGCGTCCTGGTTGACAAGAGGCGGTTGGCATTGTCGTAGGCATACTGGGCGTAGGCTCCCCCGACGGCCTGCACGGCGTCCGCGCTCCTGCTCAGGTTCCCCGCCGCGTCGTACTCATTCCTTTGGATGACGGCGGTCTTCCACGCGCCTGCAGGCGTCAGATAATGTTCCTTCTTGGCCGTAAGGCGGCCCAAAAGGTCGTATTCGTACAGCGTCCTGACGGAGGCGGATATGTCGTATGCCGTCTCCCCTATGTAGTTCCTCGGGCTTATCTCATAGGTGAGCCTGCCGCCCCAGTCCCTGCCGTAGAGCCTGACGCCGCCCAGGGCGTCCGCGGTCTTGACGAGAAAGCCCTGCTTGTCGTAAACATGGGAGGCGGTTCGCCCCAGGGCATCCGTCTCGGATAGGACGTTGCCCGCGAAGTCGTAGGAGTACGAGAGCGTCCTGCTCCTTCCCGCCTTCGTCCTTGTCATGGTCAGGCTCCTGCCCAGCAGGTCCAGGCCGTAGGTCGTCCTAGTCCCGTCGGGCAGGGTCTCGGAAGTCACGTTTCCGCTCTTGTCCCGCTCGTAGCTCGTGGTGAGGCTCCTGTCCCCCGTCCCGCCGGCCTCCAGGTCTGAGGCGGCGACGATCCGCGTCTCCGTGAGCGTCAGCCCGCGGAAGTCGTAAGTCCGATCCGTCCTGTTGTACCCTGCGGCGCCGTAGTATTCTTTTGTCTGAGTAAGATTCCCCATGGCGTCGTAGGCGTATTCCGTCTTTCTCCCGCCGCTCGTCTCTTTCATGGACACGAGGCCGTCGGGGTAGTAGGCGTAGGACGTCCATGCCTGCCCCGAGGTCGGGACGGCGTTTAGAGCCGCGTAGTTTCGGCTCCCTGTCTCCCTCGTGAGCCTTCCCGCCCTGTCATGCTCGTAGCCTTGGTAGATGTGCTGCGCCCCCTCGTAGGGCGTCCACTTGCCCGAGAGCAGGCCCAGGCCGTCGTATGCGTAACGGGTCACGTTGCCCCGCCCGTCCCGCTCGCTTTTCAGCAGGCCGTCGCCGAAGTAGGTTCTTTCGACGCTGTTCCCCATGGGGTCGTCCGTCCGCGTGAGCCTGCCCGCGTGGTCGTACACATCCCTCGTCACGGCTTTCACCCCCGCCGCGAGCCACGCGGTCCGCTCCTCGTAGCGCCCGCCTCCCGCCGCCTGGCCGTAGGAGCGCTCCGCCAGCGTCCTCACGGCCCCGTCCTCAGTGTCGGAGAACTCTTCCCTCTTCACCCGGTTCATCACGTCATAGGAATAGCGCCAAGCCGAGCCGTCGGGCCTGACCTCCTTCGTGAGGTTGCCGTACATGTCGTAGGCGTAGGCCGTTACATGCCCCAAGGGATCGATCTCCTTGGTTTTCATGCCCCTGGAGTCGTACTCGTAGCGGTAGCCGTGGGCGGCGGCGCCGTAGGCGTTGGCCCCCGACAGAATGTTCTCCCCCGAGACGGCCAGAGCGTCCGAGGCCGCGGCGTACTGGTTGGGCATGACCCTTTGGGCCGCGTTCCCCCTGAAGTCGTAGAGCGTCCGCTCCGCGCCCCCGTCGGGATAGACCGTCCTAAGCACGTTGCCCGCCTTGTCGTAATGCCACGTGGTCGTGCCTTTGGAGTTCGTCTCCGTCTTTTTCCATCCCAGGACATTGCTCTCGTAGGCGGTGACGGAGCCCCTGGGGCCCGTGACGGAGGCCAGGCTCCCTCTCTGGTCATAAGTGTAGGCCGTCACGCCGCCCTCGGGGCCCGTCTCGGTTTTCAGGAGGCCGTGCATGGCCCGCCCCAGCATGTTTTGGGTCTCGGCGGCCGAGTAGTAGGCGTAGCCTGTCACGGAGAAATCGCCTTGGTTGGCCGAGGGCGACCAGACGTCCGTGCCGTTCAGCGGCCTGGCGATCCTCAGGAGCGTGACCCCGTCGGCGGCGTACTCACGGAACGTAGCGCGCCCCGACTCGTCCTTCTCGGCCAGCACGTTGTTTTTGCTGTTGTACGTGAGTTCCCTGGCCGAGCCGTCAGGATTTATGACGCGGGTCACGTTGCCCCGCTCGTCGCGGTCGTAGCTCGTCACGTTGCCGTACCCGTCTATGGACATCCGAATCTCGCCATAGCGGTTGAGCCCGCTTTCCAAAGCGTACTCGGCGTATGTCTCCCTGCCCTCCGCGTCCTTGGTTCTGACAGGGTAAAGCGCCGTGTCGTACCAAGTGGCTTCCGTCCTGCCATTCGAGTCCGTCACTGTCACGGAGCCTTCGCCTTTGTCATAGACGTATGCCCGTTTGTCGCCGTGAATGTCGGTCACGCTTGTCACCCTGGCCGCCTCGCCTGCTATGTCCTCATAGATTATCTGTTCCAACGGCGTCCCCGCCTGGTCGGATATTTTGTTCAGCCTGCCTTCCGCGTCGTAGCCGTAGCTGACGTAGGAGCCGTCGGGGGCGGTGGCTTTGCTGAGCCTGCCTTCCGCGTCGTAGGCGTAGGCCGTCACCCTGCCCGCCGGGTCGGTGACGCTGTTTATCCTGTCGCTCGTGCCGTACCCCACCGCGGCGCTCCTGCCGGCCTGGTCGGTGACGGCGACGGGCCTCCCTGAAGCGTCCAGCGTTATGGTCACGGCGTTGCCGTAGGGGTCTCTCATGGACGTCATGAAGCCCTTGTCGTTGAAGGAGTAGCTGTAGTTGTCGGCGGTCGTCAGGAGGTGGCCGTCGCCGTTCTTCGCCAGCGCCGCCCTGGAGTCCCTAGCTTTGTAGGCGCCTGTGGTCTTGTTCTGCTCGAACGTCAGCCCGCTGCCGTTGGGCAGCCTCACGACGGCCACGCCGTTCTCGTCCTCCATCCTGCCTTGGAAGCTGAAAGTCCAGCCCTTGCTCATAATGTTGCCCTTCGCGGCGTCCCTGTCGTCTTGGGAGTTGTAGGTCCTGCCCACCACCACGTTGAAGCCCGGCGCCTTCCACTCCATGTCTGTGTAGTTGCGGGCCAGGTTGCCCGTCAGGTTCAC
>JAIRPE010000080.1 GCA_031257175.1 Eubacteriales Family XIII. Incertae Sedis bacterium
TGACTATAGGGTGGATTACATGGACGTGAGGTACCACTGCGCGTTGTGCAAGGACACGGGGGTCAGCGCCGACGGCGGGAGGTGTTCGTGCTTCACGGAGTATATGAAGGGGCTTTGACGCATGGCTTGTTCGCGTTATTTCCATTCCAAAAGCGCGAAACGGAACTTAAAGATTTGGCGATTTTGTTGGCGCTGCATGCCTAGAGGGCGAGATTGAAACACGCGCCCATTTATAGTATACTATTCGCATGAAAAAAGATATTTTACCCATTAATAAAGCCAATAATCCGACGGGCGCCGAGTTGGCGGAGGCGTGCCGGGATGGAGGCGGGGGCGCCGAAGCGGCGCGGGTTCCCGACGCGGGAGACGGGGGCCAGGCCGACGGAGCCGCCTGCGCGGGGCAGTCCGGCGGCGATGCGGCGGACTCGCGCAGCATGGCCTTGGACAAAGCTGTTGACGGGGTTTTTGACTTTTTCGGGCGCGTCGGGTCGGCGTTCGCGGACAGGCTGGCGCGTCCTGTGGCGAGGTTTTTTGGCGCGGCCAGGAAACGCGTTTCCGCAAGCCTTGCGGCGGGGGCCGCTTCGCTTGCGGAGGGCTTCCAACGGGCGTTGGAGGACGGGAACCCCCTGGCCGTGGGGACGGCCAAGGGCATAAGGCTCCTTTGGCTTTGGGGAAGGCGGGCCGGCAGGTTTGCCAAAGCCCGCGCCGCGTGGCTGTCACGTAAGGCCGCGCCTCCGCTCAGGCGTTTGGGCGGGCTCGTCGCGAGGCTGGCCGGGCAGGCGTCGGGCGCCGCCGCGAGGGCGGCGCGGGCCGCGGCGCGGCGCTGGCATGGGGCGTGCGACGCGGCGGAGAGGCATAAAAAGGCGTTTCTGGGGCTTTCGGCGGTCGTCACGGCCGTGGCCGTGTGCGCCGCTTACGTGGTGAACGCCCACACGGCCTATGAGTACATGTACAACGGCAAGACCCTGGGGCTGGTGAAAGACAAAAGCGTCGTCCTGCGCACTGTGGCGTTGGTCGGGTCGAAGCTTTCGGAGGCTTACGGGGCCAATATCGTGATAGACGCCGAGGCGGACATCACCTTCAACAAGGTGTTTTTGGACAAGGTGGAGGCTGACGACGCCGAGGACGTGCTTCGCCAGTTGACCTACATGAAGGACATGAAGGTCATCGGCTACGTGCTTGTGGCCGACGGGAACGAGCTGGCCGTGTTCGACAGCCGCGAGACCGCCCAGAAACTGCTGGAGTCAGTCCAGCAAAGCTTCATAGAGGCGGAGTCAGGCGACAAGGAGTATCTGAACGTGGGGTTCAGCGAGGACATAACCATAGCCGAAGTTGACACGAGGCTGGCGAACCTGGACAACCTCGACCAGGTGCTGGACCACGTGATGACGGGGGACGTGGTCCAGAGGTACCATGTGGTGGAGAAGGGGGAGACCCTTTCGGGCATCGCGAAGGAAAACGGCATCAAAACGGCGGAGATAATGGCCTTGAACCCGGAGGTCACGCCGGAAAAGCTGATGATAGGCCAGGAGGTCAAGCTGGAGAAGCTGGAGCCTTTATTGACGGTCGAGACGACGGAGGTGGCCACGTACAACGAGGCCGTCCCCTATGAGATAGTTTACGAGGACACCTCCGCCATGTATAAGGGCGAGCAGACGGTTAAGCTGGCGGGCAAGAAGGGCGAGCGCCAGGTGACGGCGGAGATAACCAGGCAGAACGGGGTCGAGACAGGCAAGAAGGAGCTGGCGTCGGTGGTTCTCTCCGAGCCTACCAACCAGGTGGTTCTGGTGGGCTCCAAGGAAACGCCTCCGCTCATAGGGCTGGGGAATTTCAAATACCCGGTGAGAGGGCGGCTGACCTCGCGATTCGGACCGAGATGGGGCAGGATGCACAACGGCATCGACCTGGCCGCGCCCACGGGCACCAAGATTTACGCGGCGGACGGCGGCAAGGTGGTATCCGCCGGCTGGGCGGGCTCGCTGGGCTACACCGTCAAGATTGACCACGGCGCCAACAGGCAGACGGTCTACGGCCATTGCAGCAAGCTGTTCGTGAAAGCGGGGGACAAGGTCTATCAGGGCCAGCACATCGCCAATGTGGGCAACACGGGCAACAGCACGGGGTCGCATCTGCATTTTGAGGTGCATATAAACGGAGTTGTGAAAAACCCTTTAAATTATCTGTAGGGAGCCTCAAAGAACCGCCGCGCGTCCCCAATCGCGGGTTTTTTGGAGCCCCTTCTGGCAGGAGGAGGCTATGAGCGACAGAAAAGTATTGATTATTGAGGACGAAAAGCCGATTTCGGATATTATTCTGTTCAATCTGAAAAAGGAAGGGTTCGCGGTAGAGACGGCGTATGACGGGATTGACGGTCTTGAGAAGGCGTTGGGCGGCCATCCTGATTTGATTCTGCTGGACGTTATGCTGCCTGGTATGGACGGTTTCGAGATTTGCAAGAAAGTGCGCGAGACCAGCAAGGTGCCCATCATCATGCTCACCGCGAAGGAAGAGGAGGTGGACAAGGTGCTTGGCCTGGAGCTGGGGGCGGACGACTACATCACCAAGCCCTTCGGCATGAGGGAGCTGGTGGCCAGGATAAAGGCCAACATACGCCGCATAGACTTCGACGGCAACGAGAAGGACGGCGCGCCTGAAAACGTCCAGGAGTACGGGAATCTTGCGATAGACATGAACAGATACGAGGTGCGCAAGAACGGGGAGCCCCTGGAGCTGACGCTGAGGGAGTTTGAGCTGCTCCATTATCTGGCGGAAAAGGAGAGCAAGGTGTTTTCCAGGGAGCAGTTGCTCTCGGACGTGTGGGGCTACGAGTATTTCGGCGATATCAGGACGGTTGACGTGACGGTCAGGCGGCTTAGGGAGAAATTGGAGGACGATTCCAGCGACCCTAAGTACATTATGACCAAGCGAGGCATAGGCTACTATTTCCGCAGGGCCTGAGGGCCCTTCCGACCGGGCGCGTGAGGCGGGCTCCCAAGCTCAGGCGCCTTGATTTCCCGCAGGGCCCGCAGATTTTTCGGCAAGGGGAGGCCATGGTTCATGGCGGAGCGACGCGTAAAAAGATGGAGCGGCATGAGATGGAAGATCGTGTTCATTTACCTTCTTCTGGTTTTTATCGCGACCACCATTATCGGCGTGTTCATAATGAGCCAGTTGGAGGCATACTATAACAATTCCATAAGCTCGAACCTGAAAAACACTGTCAGGGAGACCACGCTTCTGACTTCTCTGGAGGCTTACGGCGATCTGCCCTCCCACAAGGACGCCATCCAAGCCAGCGTGGACTCGTGGGCGCGTTTGTTGCAGAACGAGGTCTTTATCATAGACGACTCTTGGTCTATAGTCGCGGCCACCAACGAGTACGGGGGGAGGAGCGCGCACGGCCTCTTGGACGAGGGGCTGATATATAGAACATTGGCGGGGGAAATCAGAGAATTCGCCGAAGGGGACGGGAGCTATCTCAAGGACGACAGGGCGATCCCGGTGAAAAACACGGTGTTCCCCGTTGTTTCCGCGGTCGGCAGGGTCACGGGCGTTCTTTTTTTCAGGACTGACATGGCGGGAGTCCAGGAGGCGATAAATGAGTCTAAGCTGATCTTCGTGCGGGCGCTGGCGCTGGCGCTGGGCATCACGGTCGTGCTGGGGTTCCTGATCGCCAGAAGCATCACCATACCCATCAACGACGTGACCATGAAGGCCGAGAAGATGGCGCAGGGGGATTTCAGCCAGGAAGTCAGCGTGAAGTCGGACGACGAGATAGGCCGTCTGGCTGAAATGTTCAACATGCTCAGGATTGAATTGGACAGGACGGTGTCCGAAATATCCAACGAGAAGAACAAGCTGGAAACCGTTCTGAAAAACATGGCCGACGGCCTTATCGCCATTGACCTGGACGGGAAGGTCATCCTGGCGAACGCCGCCGCGCGGGAGATGCTGAAATTCAACGAATCGGATATCGCTAATAAGCGATATGACGATATTATCAAGGAATACGCAGAGGAGCTTACTCTAAAGAATATAAAGCAGAACTGCGAGCATGGGGCGGCCATGAACACCTTCGTTTACGGCGGCGCCACCTTCGCGGTCAGGTATGACAGGTTCCTGGGGGACAACCGCAGGGAACTGGGTTTCATCATGCTGATCCAGGACGTGACGGAGCAGCAGAAGCTGGAGCATATGCAGGCGGATTTCGTGGCCAACGTGTCCCACGAGTTGAAAACGCCGCTCACGACTATAAAAAGCTACACGGAGACATTGCTGATGGGCGGCCTGGAAAGCAACGGGACGGCCTTGGAATTCCTGAAAATCGTCGATGCGGAGGCGGACAGGATGAACAGGCTCGTGAAAGACCTGCTGCAACTGTCCAGGCTTGATTATAAGCAGGAAAAATGGTATAAAAAAGAAGGGGATTTGGTCAGCCTGCTGGACGAGGCGGTGAAGAAGATGGAGATGATGGCCCGCGCCAAGGGGCAGCATCTCAACGTCCTGTACAACGCCGACGCCGTGCTGAGGGTGGACATGGACAGAGACCGCATCGAACAGGTGGTTTTGAATCTCCTAAGCAACGCGATAAAGTACACGGGGGAGAGAGGGCGCATAGACATCGACGCCTACGCGGAGGGGCGCGGCGCTAAGATAGTCATAAGCGACAACGGCATAGGCATTCCTGAAAACCAGCTTTCCAGGGTTTTTGAGAGGTTCTTCCGCGTGGACAAGGCCAGATCCAGGAGCGCGGGGGGCACGGGGCTGGGGCTGTCCATCTCAAAACAAATCGTGGAGGAACACAGGGGTTCCATCGAGCTTGAGAGCAAGGAAAGGAAAGGCACGCGGGCGATAGTGACCCTGCCTCTGGCGCCGTGCAGGGGGCAGAGCAACATAGAGTAGGGGGCGCGGAAAAATTCATGGGGGTATAGGAATGGGGGCATTATTGGAATTGGCAGGGGAAGGACGGTTGCCGGAGGGTTTTTCCGAATATATCGACCTTGGGTCGGGATTGAAGCGGGTCGCCGGGAGCCAGGCCGTTTTTCTGAAGTTGCTGAAGTCTTTTCTGAGCGGCGGGCAGACGGAGAAGCTGAAGGAGCAGATACGGGACGGGAACATCGCCGAAGCGGCGGCGACGGCCCACGGGATAAAGGGCGTCGCGGGGAACCTGTCCCTGACGAAGCTGTATGAAGCCATGACGCGGTTTGAAGCGGGGCTGAAGCGGGGCGAGGTGGAGGACGCGCTCCGTGAAGAGGCCTTCGACGTCGCGGCGCGGACGGAAGCTTATATTAGAACGCTGGTCGAGATTGCGGATTGACGAGGGGGCAGGGTCGGCACGCCTTTGCGGAAAGCGCGGGGGTGGGAGGCGCCGCTAGCCTTCACGCTTTGTTCAGGTAGCCCACGTAGCTTATTTTGTCCGCGCTGTCATTGTCGAACACCGTGCCCATTGTCACGCGAAACGTCTCTAAATCCCCCGTTGCGGTCATCACGTCTACTTGAAAGACCTCTTTCGGGGTCTGGCGGTTCATTTTCATGACCACGTTAAAGACGATGTCTTTGTCTTGCTTGGACAACAGGCGGCTGTTCCCCAGGACGCGTCGGAACCCGGCTATTTCACGCCCCAGGCCCAAAAGCTCGCTGGCCTTGCGGGAAAACCACACCGTGTCAGAGGGGATTTCGTATTCAAAGGCGATTTCGTCGGATATGTCCACCAAGGTCTGGAATTTCGCCCTCTCGTTCCGAAACATCTCCAGGGCGCGGGACGACGGTATCTCGTCGCTGCTGATGGAGAATGACGTCGCGGGAGAGGCGGGGAACGACGGTTCCGCGTATTTGCGCAGCTTGTCCTCGTCGAGGAACTCGGGGGCCGTCTCGATGAAGCAGGCCATCAGGTCGGGGTTGAAAAGGCCGCACTCGCCGCCCCTTATCATGGCCATCGCCTGCTCGTGGCTGTAGGTGGGCTTGTAGACCCTGTCGCTGGTCAGCGCGTCGTAGACGTCAACGATGGAGACCACCTGGGCGCACAGGGGGATTTCATCCTCGGACAGGCGGTCGGGGTATCCGCGCCCGTCCCACCTCTCGTGGTGGTTCCTGCAAATATCGTAGCAATATCTGTAATATTCCAAATCCCCCGTGAAATTGATGCTCTGGAGTATTTCGCAGCCCTTCACCGTGTGGGTTTTCATGATTTCAAATTCTTCAGGCGTGAACCTGCCCGGCTTCAGCAGTATGGCGTCGGAAATGGCTATCTTTCCGATGTCGTGCATGGCCGAGGCGTTGGCGATGGTCTCTATTTTCTCGGGAGGGGTGAAGTATTTTTTGTTTTTCGCGGAGAGGTTCTCGAGCAGGAGTTTCGTGAGCGCGCGCATCCTGCGGATATGGCGGCCGGACTCCTGGTTGCGGAATTCCACGGCGGTGCTGAGGGCGTCGATGATGAAGTTGTTGGCCATTTTCAGCTTGGCGTTCTGGGTTTCAAGCGCGTCCATCTGCCGCTGCACCATGTCCTCCAGGTAGAATTTGTGCATGAAGAGGTCCACGGTGTTCTGCACGCGGCGGCGGACTATGTCGGGGTTGAAGGGTTTGTTGATAATGTCAATAACGCCCATGCTGTAGCCCTTCAGGGCCATCGCCTCGTCGTTTTCGGCCGTAATCATGATTATCGGGATTTTGTCTATGACGTCGTCGGCGGACAGGCGCCCCAGCACGGCGAAGCCGTCCAGCACGGGCATGACCACGTCGAGCAGCACCACCGCTATGGAAGTGCCGTATTCCTCGATCAAATCAAGCGCGACCTGGCCGTTTTCCGCCTCCAGAACGTTGTATTGCTCGTGGAAAAGCTCAAACAGTATGGCGCGGTTAATATCTATGTCGTCAACTATAAGTATGTTTCGGCGTTCCGTACCCATCTTCCTTTCTTGCGGCAATGGCGCGCCTCGCTCCCTAAGGCAAGCGCGGCGGTCACGGCGCCGTTCTTACGCCAAAGCAAGGCGTCGGCTTAGGCCCGTCGATTCTGATACAAGTCGAAATTTCCCACAGATTCGCCCGTATATGGTATCGACTGTCGATATCCTGTAAACAAATCGAAGCACGGCGGCACCATGGTTGACATAGCGTATGAATCACGCCGATTAATCGCTTCTCTATACATTTTACACTAACGGGGGGATAATTGCAAAGCTTTTGGACAACTTTGTGGTGGGTGGGGGTGGGGTTGAGAAAAGCGTCACTATTTGTTATAATCATGACATTCGTGGTTGTATCTTAGATGCCACAGCGCATACATGCCGTGTGCGCTGTTTGATTTGCCGACCGCGCCAAGGTTGGGATGAAAAGGCGGCGAGGCCCGCAATGGGGAAAAAGAAAGAAAAAAAAATCGAAATCATTGATTTGGGCGAAGCTAGAAATGCCAGAAGGCAAAAACGCGATGCACTTGCGAAAAAAAAAGCAGAGCATCGCGAAAATCAGCTAGTCAGAAAAAACAAAGCGAGGCTGTTTGGCAGATTATATGCGGTGATAGCTGTTCTGTTCGTCGTATTTGCCGTAATGTTTGCCGTGCGCATAGCCGCGTTGCAAACGGATTTGGTCAACGCTACTTCTGAAAACGATATGGTTTTGGAGAAAAAAGCCAGATTGGAAAATGAATTGGAACATATCGGAGACCCGGAATATCTTGAGCAGCAAGCGAGGGCGCGGTTGCATATGATCAAGCCAGGAGAGATACTGTATGTGTTGCCTGAAAGCGGAAGCAATGGCGATAGCAATAGCGAGGAATCCAACGATACCGATGCGGACCCGACGGTTGATGAAGGGGCATGAGACTTATTTTTGTCGAGCGAGAAAATGGCGAGTACGGCCATGTCAGTCCCGACTTTACGGCACATGAACGAGGTTAGGATAAAAGAAATAATAATCGTCGAAGGCAAAAACGACGAGAACGCGGTCAGGGCGGCTTGCGCGGCTGACACTATAGCGACCGGGGGGTTCGGGTTGCGACCTGATGTCATGCGGTTGATAGAAAAGGCGTATAACAGCCGAGGCATACTTATTTTGACGGATCCCGACCATGCAGGGGAGAAGATCAGGGCCCGCCTCAGCAAGCGCTTCCCTGACGCCAAGCACGCCTGGGTGCCCAGGGCGGAAGCGGCCAAGAGGGGGGACGTGGGCATCGAGAACGCGGGGCCCGAGGCCATCCTCGCGGCGCTAGGCAAGGCCAGGGTCGCCACCCTCGCAGTCAGACGGGAGTTCACGGAGGCGGATATGATAGAGGGAGGCTTGGCGGGCCATGAGCGCTCCGCCGAGTTGAGGGATAAAGTAGGCTGGCGGCTGGGGATCGGCTACGGCAACGCCAAGGCGTTCCTGAAGCGCCTTAACGCTTATGGCGTGGGCAGGGAAGAATTCGACGCGGCGTTGGCCGCCTGTCGGGCGGGGTCATGATGGGCAGGCGGCGTTCGTCGGCTGAGACAAGCCATATGCGGGGAACCCACAGCTTGCGCCCGTCCAAAAGCCTCGGCCAAAACTTTCTGGCCGACGGCAATGTGACTAAAAAAATCGTCGCGGCCGCCGAAATCAACGGCGACGACTTGGTGATAGAGATAGGGGCCGGGTTGGGGGCCTTGACCTCCGCCATCGCGGAAGAGGCGGCGCGCGTGGTGGCCATAGAGCTGGATCGGCGGCTGATCCCGGCATTGCGGGAGAACGTGTCCGAATATGGGAATGTCAGCGTCGTGAACGCCGACATACTCAAGACGGACATTCAGGCCATGGCGGAGGAGGCGACGGCATACTCGACTGCGGGTCTAACAGTTAAAATACTCGGAAACCTTCCATACTACATCACGACGTCCATCATTTCTAAATTGCTTGAGGAAAAAAACCCCGCGTCCAGCATGACGTTCATGACGCAGAAGGAGGTCGCGCTGCGGTTGTGCGCTGAAAGCGGTTCCCGCGAGGGCGGCGCGATCACGGCGCTGATCAGGTATCATTGCGAGCCTAAAATAATGTTCCATGTCTCCAGGGAAGTTTTCATACCGAAGCCCAATGTGGACTCGACCGTTATTCGATTGGACATGTTAAAGGAAAAGCCTGTCTCTCCCATAAGCGAGGCGCTTTTTTTCGCCGTGATAAAGGCGGGCTTCGGCCAGAGGCGCAAGACCTTGCGCAACGCCCTCTCGGGGCTGGGCGGATTGTCCAAGGAGGACGTCGGACTAGCTCTGGGCAGGGCCGGCGTTATTGCGGACAGGAGGGCTGAAACCCTCAGCCTGCAAGAATTCTCGGCCATATCTGACGCCATATCCTCGATGACGTCCGGGGCCGCCGAATAGCCGGAACGCCGCGGAGGGTCATAGAACATCTAAGGGCTACAACGTGCTATAATATGGTACGTTGTAGCTTTTTGTATCTTTATTTTTCGTTTTGCACGTTATTATATGGGTAGGAATATAGCACAGGATCCGCTTACGTAAGGGGATGTTTATTCGGAGGGAACATTGCTTTAATGAAGGTATAATGCCAATCCGCACTTCAAACGTTACATTGGAGCGGATTGGCAGATACTATCTTCCGACGCCCGCCCAATGGTTTTGGGCGGAATTTAAAGAGGGATAAGGGGGTTTTAAAATGAAAAGTTTGAAATCGAGGAGAAAGCGGCTTTTGCCGACCATGGTTCTAACCGTGGCGGTGTGCGCTTTATTCGCGGGGCCATATGCCGCGTCTGCGGCCAGGGACGGCACGATAAACGTCACTTGGTCGAGCAACCCCGCGATCCCGGGCTTCCATTGCTCCGTTTCGGGGCTGCCTGCCGTTTTCGCGGATCACGAGCCGAACTGCAATCTGTACTACACGAATGACGTGAATATGGACGCGGTTTACTGCATAGACCGAAAGGTGGACGTGGCGGACTCGAAGCACGACGAAAGGCCGACGCCCAATAGGGATTTCACGGCGGAGCAACAGGCATTGCTAAAGCATATACTTCGCAATGGGGCGAAGAAATACGGAAAGAATAATCTCGAGATGAACAAGCTGCAAATCGCCACTCAGCTGGCCGTGTGGATGGTTACGGAGAAATACTATAATGACGAGAATGTCATGAATTTGGTTCTGCATAAAAAAGATGGGGACGTCTACGAGAACGACGCCTTCGCGCCGACGCCTGAAATAGGGAGGATGGCGCGGGCTTTGCTCGTGAACGCCAAACAGAACGCGGAGCGGCCCATCGCCTCATTTTTGACGGAGGTGAATAATGCCCCGCAGGAGTTCTTCACGGACAGCAATGAATTCCACTTGGAAGACACGAACAAAGTCCTCCTGTATGATTGGGGCAATGGGACATTGCAGGTCAAGGATTCCCAGGGATTGTCGGTCTTTGTGAATAACGACGTGATGGATATTTATGGATTTGACGCATCGGACGTCACGGTGGAATTTGATTATCATGTTTCAGGCGAGCTTCTCTACCTGACGCCCATCCAGGCGGCGAATGCCCAAAAGATGGCGCGATACGTGGCCAATGACGCGGACGGCAAGCTTCTTCACGTGCGGCTGCGCAAAGGCGTGGACGAGCCGGAGCCTCCAAGCGAGCCGCAGCCTCCCGAGACGGAGCCGCCTATAACTCCACCCACGGATAAAGAGCCGCCAGGCACTACGCCGCCAGGCACGGAACCGCCCGAGACCACGCCTCCAGCCGTCGAGCCTCCACCCGGCACGGAACCGCCTGAGACTACGCCCCCGGCTGTAAATCCGCCCCCGGACACGAAGCCGCCTGAGGCGACCCCACCGGCCGTCAATCCGCCCCCGGACACGAAGCCGCCTGAGGTTACGACTCGGCCAGGCGTGACAGTCCCGCCGACTTCCACGACGCCTCCCGGCATTGTCACCTCCCCGGCCGTCACGACCCCGCCCGGCATTGTCACTTCCCCGGCCGTCACGACGCCGCCAAGCTCGAAATCTCCGCCCTCGTCGTCAGGATCGGGGAAAGGCGCGCTGCCGCCTCAGCAAAAGCCCGCAGAGACGCCGAAGGCCGCGGAAACGCCGCCGCCCGCCCAGCAACCCATTCCGTCCGCCCTGTCAAAGCCTTCCGAGGCCCCGTCATACGTCGCGGGCGACGCGAAGGCGCCGACAGGCTCGTGGGAATGGAACGACAGCCAGCAGAATTGGGAATATAAGCCGAGCGGTAAATTGCCCAAAACCGGCGCCGTATTAGAAAGCGGCTCTGCGCCGACGGGAACCGCGCAGGGAAAAACCGCGCGGGAAGCGGTCGCGTCGGCATTGGCCGCGATAGCGCTCGGGATGGTTCTGCGGCTGAGAAGGATGGGGCGATGAGGGATGGCGGCGTTAGATACAGGGCGCTGGGGACGCGCGAGGCCTCCTGGGTCGAGGCGTTGGCGATGGCCGTCGTCATCACGGTCGCGTTCCAGACGGCTTACGGGGCGTTCCTGCCTCGTGTCGGCCCGGATGGCGCGAGGGGCCGCGTCGAAGCCGAGGAGGGGGGCGCCGCGGAGTCCCAGGGCGCCTCCGCCCACATCGCCGCGTTGGAAGAGTCTCCGCCGCAGGGCGGCGCCGAGACGGGCGCGGCATGGATTGAAGCTGATTTGTCCGCCTACGGGCTGTCGCCCTGTTCTGAGCCGCCATCGCGCGTTGAACAGGCCCGGCCTCGGGGAAGCATGTTTTATGACGAGGCTCGCGGCCGGTATAAAGACGGGGACCTGCGGATCAGCATCCCGCTCATCGGTCTTGACGCGCCTGTTTACGGGGGCACGGACAAGGAGAGCCTGGGCAAGGGGCCAGGCCTTCTGGCTTTTTCCCCGCTCCCGGGGGAGGGGGACAGGAACGTCAGCATCGCGGGGCACAGGAACGGAATAAAAAACGGGAAAATCACCAAGATAATGTTCTTTGACTTGGACAAGCTCGGGCAAGGGGATTACATATACCTGTACGGCAACGGCAAAGTGTTCCGCTATCGCTTTGAATCCACGGAAATCGTGAGCGACGACGACTGGTCGCCTATGGCCAGCCGCGGCTACAGCTGCGTGACATTGGCGACTTGCGAGCCGGTGGGCGTGGCGGATCACAGGCTGATAGTCAGGGGCGCGCTGGAAGGCGTGTATCAGCCGGCCGCTGGCGAGACGCCGGAAGGGGGGAGGCTTCCGGCGTCGGCCGCGGCAGACA
>JAIRPE010000127.1 GCA_031257175.1 Eubacteriales Family XIII. Incertae Sedis bacterium
ACAACTGAAGCTGCCATAGAGATTGAGGTAAGGGCGGATGCCGATACCGTCTGGCTCAATCGTCAGCAAATGGCTGATTTGTTCGGTCGCGACGTGAAAACCATAGGCAAGCACATCAATAATGCGCTCAAGGAGGAATTGGCGGACTTTTCAACTGACGCAAAATTTGCGACAGTTCAAAAGGAGGGCAATAGAGAGGTCATGCGAAATGTAGAGCATTACAACCTCGATATGATTCTATCTGTAGGATATCGTGTCAAGTCACCGGAGGGAATCCGTTTCAGGCAATGGGCTAATACCGTTCTCAAACAGTATATTCTCGAAGGTGCAGCTATCAATCAGCATCGTCTCGCACAAATGGAAAAGGCAATTAACATTCTTTCTCGTTCAACTGACGATATGGTCTCAGGGATTGCCAACGTGCTTGAGAGCTTCTCAAGCGGGCTCGACCTCCTGGACAGCCACGACCACCAAACCCTTGCTAAGCCTGCGGGAAGCGTATCTGAACGGCAGCTCACCTATGAGGAGGCAAGGGCTAATGACGGGCGTCTTTTCTGAAGCGTACTGACAACTTCAAAAGGGATCTGCGCAGGAATTATGATCGTCGGTCTCATATTCTTTGGAAATAGAGCGTGAATATGCAAATCGCGGCCTATATATTAAAATAGTTCAAATTATTTTTCTTGCCATCTGTCTTGGCGTGTGATATCATGGTATAGTTAATATGAACACGACATATCCAGGAGGTTTATTTTATGAAAAGAATTTGTGTCACCGCGATTGTTTTCCTGTTGTTCGGCCTATTTCCGGCATCGACGCTGTCGGCAGCCGACGCCGGACATGCGCCGCAGGCTGAGGCGCTCAAGGAACTAGGCCTGTTTCTCGGCACGGACAAAGGTCTTGAGCTTGAACGAGGCATTACCCGCGCGGAGTCCGCCGTCATGACGGTTCGTCTATTGGGGAAAGAAAACGAGGCGAAATCAGCTAACCTGCCTCATCCTTTTAAAGACGTGCCCCAATGGGCCAGCGCGTACGTAGGATATATATATAGCAATAATATAACGAAAGGCGTTTCGGACGATTCATTCGGATCCAACCAGGCGGCCACGGCGACGCACTACGCCACTTTCGTGCTTCGCGCCCTCGGGTATGATGACGGCAAGGGCGATTTTTCCTGGGATAAGGCTTTAGACAAGATGGTTTCGTTAGGTATTGCGGATGCCGGCCAGTTGGCGGATATTCAACCTGCCGCAGGCATGTTGAGAGGCGAGGCCGCGTTCCTTTCCTATCTGAGCCTCTTCGCCGCAAGGAAGGGTTCCGGCCAAACTTTGCTTGAGAAGCTTTTCGTTGACGACAGGGCGATTACGGCGGCGCGGCTCAGGGCGGCTTCCGCTATTGACCGACGCGTGCTTATAGCTTCCAATATCCTGGGCGTGGGCGCCCCTCAATCCGTCGGGGAGCCTCTGAATTCGGAGGAAATCTTTAAAAAGGCGAGCGCGGCCATTTTTAAGGTCAACGTCAAATTCCTGTCGGGTTCGGATTTCGGGACGGCCAGCGGGTTTTTCATCAGCCCGGACGGCGTCGCCGTCACGAATAAGCACGTGATATCTCTTATGAGTTCCTCTTCAATAACTGCGGCAGACGGTAAAACTTATCCTGTCGAGGGCGTGATAGCCATAAGCAGTGAGGCGGATATAGCTGTTATAAAGGTAAAAGGAAGCGGTTTCCCGTATCTCGAAGTAGGCGATCCGACGCTTTTGAGAACCGCCCAGCGCATATATTGCCTGGGATCTCCTAGCGGATTTGAGAACACAATTTCAGACGGGCTGGTCTCTTCCATAAATCGGGAATATGAAGGGAAGAATTATATCCAAATCTCCGCGCCCATAGGTCCCGGCAGCAGCGGCGGCGCTTTGCTTAACGAATACGGACAAGTCGTAGGCGTGACGACGGCATATATAACGACGCAAGGCATAATCGGCGGCGCGACCGCGCCCATAGGGCTTGCTACGCCCATAGGCGAGATATCGAAAGCATACAAATTCAAGGAAATGCGTTCTGCCAAATACCTTCAGGCACATGTTTCTTCCGGATGGGTTCCCGTCGTGCCCGAATCTCGAATCCATAAAGAGGCGGAAAGCGTTGACGGCGAGGCCGCGCAAATCATTGAAAGCGATTCCATTATGCGCGGAACGATAAAAGATGCGGGTGACGTTGACAGTTACGCGCTTGACGTCAAAGAGAAAGCGGACATTTTCGTCAGTCTGACATCCGACGTCGCCCATAGCACGGGGCTGAAATTAGAGATACTCGACCCCTCGGGCGCCGTGGTGATGAAGTCCCGACATTACAAAGGGGAGTTATTCTCATTGGCCGAAGGATTGGGTTCCGCCGTCGGGAAGTACACGGCCAGAATATACGTTGAGGACGGCGGCGAAGGCTGGGATGACGTGCAGTATGAGCTTTACTGGGGATACCAGCCTATTTATGACGTTTCGAGCATTCAGCGCGTATGTTTTGAGTTTGAGCCGAATGATAGCCCGGAACACGCGAACTATCTTCCGGACTACGCGAACTGCTACGCGTCTTTTTCCGACAAGAATGACGTGGATTATTATACCTTCACCATTGACGGACGGTTGTGGTACTACGCCGATATTGAACTGTTGGGGGAAGAGAAAAAGATAAAAGCGGACGTCTTTGACGCGGACAACAAACACATGGGCGCCTTCGAAACCGAATACGACGGATGCCTGTCTTTCGACAAGATACTTCCGGCAGGGACGTACTACATAAAAGTGACGACAAATGACGCCGGCGCGAAATGGGAGAATGATCTTTATCTCATTTCGGGATACTGGTATGAGGATTGAAAACGGAGCGTTGTGGACGTGTTGAAAGAATCGCATAGTTAGGTGAAAGTTTTGGGGTCTAGGGGATTTTCTCGCAGACCCCAAATTTTATTCATACATGGGCAGGTCCGCATAGGGCTCAGAAACCCGAAAACCACGGGCGTTGGTACGAAATATGACTTGGGAGAGGGACTTTTTTATAGGGATTTGAAGCAAGTCGCATACTAATTTTCCTGTTTGTTATGGTAATATGATATAATATACCCGACGCGCCCCGGCCCGCTGGGCGTTTGCCTGCGGATGATACTGATCCGCGTTCAAAATGTCACCTTGAAGCGGATCAGTAGATACTATCTTTCGGAATCCGCTCAATAATTTTGGGTGGGATTGAAAAAGGACAAGCATGAAACGGCGTTTTGGAGCGGGTTGTCGGACGCTTCCCTTGAAGCTTGGCTTATGGGTTGAATCAGGGACAAGACAAAATGATGGTAGATTTACACGTACACACATACATGTCGGACGGGCAGCACTCCCCTGAGGACGTGGTGAGCATGGCTTGGGCCAAAGGCGTCGGACTGCTGGCCGTCACGGATCACGACGCCATGGACGGCCTGGACGAGGCGGAAGCCGCCGCGCGGCGGCTCGGCGTGGGCTTCGTGCCGGGGATAGAGATCAGCGCCGGCGCCGTCGGGGACGGGAAACTCCACATACTGGGTTATTACGTGGATCGCCTGGACGCCGCTTTGCTGCGCCTTAACGCGGAATTCGCCAGGCAACGGGAGGAACGCGAGGATATGATATACGGGCGCCTGCGGGACAAGGGCATAATCATCAGCAAAGAGAGGCTTCGACGCAACGTGAAGGGACGAATCGTCAGCAGGACGCATTTCGCCAGGGTCTTGGTGGAGGACGGCCACGCCGCTGACTTCGCCGACGCGTTCGACCGCTACCTCTCGGAGCCTGAGATGGACAGGCCGAAGGTCTCCCCCGAGCGGGGGATAGCGCTGATACGCGAGGCGGGGGGCGTGGCGGTGATGGCCCACCCGTCGTCCCTGAAAATGAGCCACGCCGACTTGGACGACCTGGCGGGGCGCCTCGCAGGCATGGGGCTTATGGGCATGGAGTGCCACTACTGCTCCTATGGCAGGGAGGAGACGGGGCGATACGCGGCTATAGCGGAAAAGCACGGGCTGGCCGTCACGGGCGGGTCGGACTTCCACGGCGAGCGGGTCAAGCCGCGCGTGGAGATCGGCACGGGGATAGACGGCCTGCTCTCCTTCACGGACGAGGGTATAGGGGAAACGCTGGAGAAGCTGCGGGGCGGCGTGGGTGGCCGGAGCGCGCCCAAGAAGGGATTCAAGCCGATTGAGGCATAAATATTCTGTGCGCAAAATAAATATGCCAACAAACCCTTGACGCCCTTCCGAAAAATATGTATAATAATAATTACTTCGGCAATATCGCCGAATTGTTTATTTGCGGACGCCTTTGGTTGGCGTGATACGCATGTCACAGGGAAACGAGGAAAGAAACTTGAACGCGCGCAAGGTGTTTGTTGACGGACGGGAAGGAACCACGGGGCTTCGGATTTTCGAGCGGCTCTCCGACAGGGAGGACATAAAGCTCGTGAATATCAGCCCCGAAAACAGAAAAGACCCGCAAAGCAGGCTGGAATGCATGAGGGAGGCGGACGTCTCCGTGCTGTGCCTGCCCGACGCCGCCTCTCGGGAGATTGTGGCGGCGGCGGACGCGGAGGGCGGGGATTTCAGGATAATAGACGCCTCCACGGCCTTCCGCGTGGCGTCGGGGTGGGTTTACGGCCTGCCCGAATTGGGAAGCGGGCGCCGCGAGGCGCTGGCGGGCGCGGGCAGGGTCTCGGTGCCGGGCTGCCACGCCACGGGGTTCGTGCTTATAGCGGGCGTCCTGATAAAACGCGGCGTCGTGGCCGAGGACTACCCCTTCTGCTGCCATTCCGTCACCGGCTACAGCGGCGGCGGCAAAAAAATGATAGAGGATTATCGGTCTCGCGAGCTGAAGGCGCCCAGACAGTACGGCCTGGCCCAGACGCACAAGCATTTGCCCGAGATGCGGGCCGTCTCAGGCGCCGCCGCGCCCATTGCCTTCAACCCCATTGTGGCGGATTTTTACAGCGGCATGCTGGTCACTGTCCCGTTGCACGGAGGATTGATGAGACAGAAGGCGGGGCCTGCGGAGCTTTACGAGATATTCGCGAGGTATTTCGAGGGCCAGCCCCTCGTCAGGGCGGTGCCTCCGGGCGGGGAGTCCGAGGACGGCTATCTGGCGGCGGACGCCCTCGCGGGCAGGGACAGCCTGGAACTGCTGTTTTTCGGCGATGAGGCGAGGCCCGTGGTGGCGGCCAGGTACGACAATTTAGGCAAAGGCGCGTCAGGGGCGGCCATCCAGTGCATGAATATCATGCTGGGGTTGTCGGAGACGCGAGGCTTGAAATTATAAATATAAATATAATAGGACAATCATGAAAGGAGATCGCGGTACAATGGAATATATCGACAAGGGTATCTGCGCCCCCAAGGGCTTCAAGGCGTCGGGGATACATGTGGGGTTTCGGAAGAACAAGCGGAAACGGGATTTGGCGCTGGTTTACAGCGAGACCAGGTGCGCCGCGGCGGCCGTCTACACGCGGAACAAGGTGAAGAGCGCGCCCATCATGGTCAACCTGGAGCATTTGAAGGACGGCATGGCGCAGGCCATCATCTGCAACAGCGGCAACGCCAACACTTGCGCCCCCAACGGGGTGGAGGTGGCTACAGGCGCCTGCAGGCTGGCCGCCGAGGCGCTGGGCATAGACGAGAAGGACGTGATCGTGTGTTCCACAGGGGTCATTGGCGAACGGATGTTCCTGGAGCCTTTTGAGATAGGCGTGCCCAAAGCCGCGAAAAAGCTCAGCTATGACGGCTCCACGGCGGCCGCGCGGGCCATCATGACCACGGACAAGGTGGCGAAGGAGATAGCCGTCTCTTTTGAGATTGACGGCAAGGAATGCCGCATGGGGGGCATTGCCAAGGGCAGCGGCATGATTAACCCCAACATGGCCACCATGCTGTGCTTCATCACCACGGACGCCAACGTCGAGCCAGCCGCCCTCCAGAAAGCGCTGGACGCGGACATTCTGGACACATTCAACCAGATAAGCATAGACGGGGACACGTCCACCAACGACACGGTGGCGCTGCTTGCCAACGGCATGGCGGGGAACGCGCCCGTGACGTGCCAGGGAGAAGGCTTCGACACTTTCTGCCAAGCCCTGCGCAAGGTGAGCGTGGCGCTGTGCAAGGCCATAGCCGCCGACGGGGAGGGCGCGACGAAGCTGCTGGAGTGCGTGGTGAGCGGGGCGCCTGACAAGGACGTGGCCCGTAAGGTGTCCAAGACCGTGATCAGGTCGGATCTGGTCAAGACGGCCATCTTCGGCAGGGACGCCAACTGGGGGCGGGTGCTGTGCGCCGTGGGCTACTCGGAGCCGGAATTCAGCGTGGAGAACGTGGACATGCGCCTGGCGTCAGGTAGCGAGGAGGTGGAGGTGTGCAATGCCTCCGTGGCCTGCGATTTTGACGAGGAGGCGGCGAAGCGCGTGCTGTCGCGGAAGGTGGTCAGGCTCCTCATAGACCTGAACCTGGGCTCTGAGAGCGCCATAGCTTACGGCTGCGACCTGACATACGACTACGTGAGGATAAACGGCAGCTACAGGACGTGATGCCGACCCGCATTTTAAAGGGGGAGCAGTATGAGGCGCGGGGCGGGCGCGGGACGGCGAGCGTCGCCCGCGCGGGGAACAGCGGGGAATAAGGAGACGGAAAACATGGAAGATAACGCCCGCGGCGCGAAGGTGCTGACCGAAGCGCTGCCATACATACAAAAATATTACGGGAAAACCATAGTGGTGAAATACGGCGGCGCCGCCATGATAAATGAGGAGCTGAAGGCGTTGGTGACGAAGGACGTGGTGCTGCTCTCCCTGGTCGGGATAAACGTGGTGCTGGTTCACGGGGGCGGGCCTGAGATAAGCCAGACGCTCTCAAGGATGGGCAAGGAGTCGGTGTTTGTCAACGGCCTGCGCTACACGGACGCGGAAACGGCCGACGTGGCCGCCATGGTGCTGGCGGGCAAGGTGAACAAGGGCCTGGTGTCCCTGATACATTCCTACAACGGCAAGGCCGTGGGGCTCTGCGGCGTTGACGGGGGCATGTTGCTCTGCGAGAGGCTCGCGGGGGAGACGGACTTGGGGTTCGTGGGGGACGTGGTCAAGGTCAGCCCCGCCGCCATCGACATGACCATCGCCCACGGCTTCATCCCCGTGGTGGCCACCATAGGGGTGGACGCGCGGGGGCAGGTCTACAACGTCAACGCGGACACGGCGGCGGCGGCCATCGCGGGCGCCATGAAGGCGGAGAAGCTCATCTCCATGACCGACGTGAGAGGCGTTTTGGAGGACGCGGGCGATGAAGGGACGCTGATCCCCGAGATAGACGTGGCCGAGGTGCCGGGAATGGTGGCCCGCGGGGTCATATCAGGAGGCATGATACCCAAAATAGAGAGTTGCGTGGAAGCCATAAGGAACGGCTTGAAGGAAGCGGTCATCATTGACGGGCGGGTGGAGCATTCCATACTGCTGGAGTTGTTTTCTGACAAGGGCAGCGGCACCCTGTTCCGCTCAGGCGGGCGGGCGGGGGCGTAGGAAGCCCGAGGCGCGGGGCGGCCGCGCCGATATTGACACGGAGGTCTGACATGGAACACGAAGCCTTGAAAAAGAAAGACAATGAAAGCGTCATGAGGTCTTACGCCAGATACGACGTGAGCATAATAGAGGGCAAAGGGGCGGTCTGCTACGACAGCTCCGGCAAGCGGCACATCGACTTCACGGCGGGCATAGGGGTGAACGCGCTGGGCTTTTGCGACCCGAAATGGTCGGCGGCGGTGGCGGCGCAGGCGTCGCGCCTACAGCACGCGTCGAACCTCTTCTACACTGAGCCCTGCGCCACGCTGGCGGGGAGGCTGACGGAGAGGACGGGGCTTGCCAAAGTGTTTTTCGCCAATTCCGGCGCGGAGGCCAATGAATGCGCCATAAAAGCCGCGAGGAAGCACAGTTTCGACAAGTACGGAGGCGGCAGGCACGGAATCATAACACTGGAAAACTCCTTCCACGGCAGGACTATGGCTACGATAACGGCCACCGGGCAGGACAGCTTCCATAAATATTTTAACCCATTTTTAGATGGTTTTTCCTACGTCCCCGCAGAGGACGCGGGCAGGCTGAGGGAGGCGGCGACGGAAGAAGTCTGCGCCATCATGATCGAGCCTATTCTCGGGGAGGGCGGGGTCATTCCCCTGTCCCGCGAGTTCGTGGGCGAGATAGAGTCTTTGTGCTGCGAGAGGGACATACTCCTTATAGTGGACGAAGTGCAGACGGGCGTAGGCAGGACGGGGCGTTTTTTCGCCTATGAGCATTACGGCCTGAGCCCGGACATAGTGACCGCCGCCAAGGCTCTGGGAGGGGGGCTGCCCATAGGGGCGGCGCTGTTCGGGGAGAAGCTGGCTTCCGTGTTCGCGCCGGGAGACCACGGTTCCACCTTCGGCGGCAACCCTGTTTCCTGCGCGGGCGGCCTGGTGGTGACGGAGCGCCTCGACGACGCTTTTTTGGGTGAGGTTCGAGACAAGGGCGATTATATGGCCGAGAAGCTGAGGCGCATGAAAGGCGTGAAGGAGGTGAGCGGCCTGGGCATGATGCTGGGCGCGTCGCTGGAGGGCGGCGCGGGGGCGAAGGACGTGGCCGCGGAGTGCGCGAGGAACGGCCTGTTGATGCTCACGGCCAAGGACAAGCTCAGGTTTTTGCCGCCGCTGGTGATTTCGTGGGAGGAGATCGACGAGGGCTTGGCGGTGCTGGCGTCGGTGTTGGTCTAAATTTATTGCCTTAGTACGATCCTAATATCGCGCAATGTCGCGGAACAGCCCTCGTGGAGCGTCACTGGTCTTAGCTGGATCTTGTTCGCGTCAGTCCCCATATGGTATACTAAGGACATGCGGCGGAAGGGCAAAGGCCCTTCGCGAACGGGATTGCGGCTACGGGCCGCCACGGAGGTCAGGATGGAGCATTACGCGCCCGGCGGCGGGCATGACGGGAGACAGGAGCGGGCTGCCGGGGCAGGAGACATAGGAACGGGCGGCGCGGCGCCGGGGGACGTCGGGGGAGCCTCGGCGGGCGGCGGGGAATACGGCGCGCCTGGCGGCGCGGGCACGTACGGGCAAGGGACGGAGTTCGGCGCGGGGTATCCCGAGGGCGGCGCCTATCAGGGGCGAGGGCGGCTCAGGAGCCGGGGCAAGGCCAATAAGGCGGGCCGGGCGCGAGGGGAAGCGAAGCCTAAGGGCGGCGCGGCGCGGACCGGCGTTATTGTTTTTTTGATATTCCTGGTGTTCGCGTTGCTTTCCGTCATATTCTGCTTCCTTTGGATAATCACGGCGCCTGACGCGCCCGCTCCCGTAGAGAGCCAGAAAGAGATACTGCGGGTGGAGCCCTCCGAGGACGAGCTTGAGGCCAGGGGCTGGGTGCCTTCCGACAAAATCAAGAAATACGCCGAAGAGTTCAACATCAACACTGAGTTTCTTAGCCGATTGTTCCCGAACAAGATTATTTACAAAGACGGCGGCAAGATATATTACGCGAGCGTGAACCCCGACCTGAAAAAGCACCCCTACGACTGGCGCGCGCTGTCGTGGGAGAACAAGCGGCCCGTCTACGCGGGCGCCTCGGGGGATTCGGCGCTGCTGGGCATTGACGTGTCCAAATACCAGGGCGCCATTAACTGGGGCAAGGTGGCCGCGGACGGCGTCAGCTTCGCCATGATCAGGATGGGATACAGAGGCTACGGCAGCGGCGACATCGTGACGGACGAGTATTTCGAGGGCAATATAAAGCAGGCCGGCGAGGCCGGGGTCCGCATAGGCATATACTTCTTCTCCCAGGCCGTGACGGAGGCTGAAGCGGTGGAGGAGGCGGACGCCGTGCTGGCGGCGATCGCGGGCCATTCCGTAGCCTTCCCCATAGTCTTTGACATGGAGGAAGTGGCGGGAAGCAAGGCCAGAGTTGACGCTCTGGCCAGCGGCCAGGTCACGGCCATAGCCGCCGCGTTCTGCGAGCGGGTGAAAGCCGCGGGCTACACGCCCATGATATACGCGAATCCCAAATGGTTCATTTCGAGGATGGATTTAGAAAAATTAGAAGATTACGACAAATGGTTGGCGCAATATTACTCGACGCCCGCCTTCCCGTACGATTTCACCATCTGGCAGTTTTCGGACTCCGGCAAGGTGAGCGGGATAAGCGGCAACGTGGATATGAACCTGGCGTTCGTCGATTATTCCCGGAGGTGAGAAACAGAAATGGAACACAAAACAGACATAGAAATAGCCCAGTCGTCCGCGCTCAGGGACATTGGCCAAATAGCTTCCGCCATCGGAGTCCCCGAGGATTATCTGGAGAGGTACGGGCGTTACAAGGCCAAGGTGGGCAATGAGCTGACGAAGGGGCTGGCAGGGAGGCGCCGGGGCAAGCTGGTGCTGGTCACGGCGGTGACTCCCACCCCGGCGGGGGAGGGCAAGACCACCACCACGATAGGGCTGGCGGACGGGCTGCGCAAGCTGGGCAAGAACGCCGTAGCGGCATTAAGGGAGCCGTCCCTGGGCCCCGTGTTCGGGCTGAAAGGCGGCGCGGCCGGCGGCGGTTACGCCCAGGTCGTGCCGATGGAGGACATAAACCTGCACTTCACCGGGGATTTCCACGCCATAGGCGCCGCCAACAACCTGCTGGCGGCCATGCTGGACAATCACATCTATCAGGGCAACGCCCTGGGCATAGACCCCAAACAGGTCACGTGGCGGCGTTGCCTGGACATGAACGACAGGCAGCTGCGGCGCGTGGTCGGGGGCTTGGGCGCGAAAACTGACGGCGTTCCCAGGGAGGACGGGTACGACATAACGGCCGCCTCCGAGGTGATGGCGACCCTGTGCATGGCTTCGGACATTGGCGATCTGAAAACGCGCCTCGCGAACATCATCGTAGGCTACAGCCACGAAGGCGCCCCGGTGACCGCAGGGGAGCTTAACGCCCACGGCGCCATGGCCGCCCTGCTCAAAGACGCCATAAAGCCTAATCTGGTGCAGACGCTGGAACACACGCCGGCGCTAGTCCACGGAGGGCCTTTCGCGAACATAGCCCATGGCTGCAATTCGGTGGCGGCCACGAGACTGGCGTTGAGCCTGGGAGACTACGTGGTGACGGAGGCGGGTTTTGGCGCGGATCTGGGCGCGGAGAAATTTTTGGACATAAAGTGCCGTATCGCGGGGCTGAGGCCCGACGCCATAGTGGTGGTGGCCACCGTCAGGGCGCTGAAGCACCACGGCGGCGCGCCCAAAGGGGCGCTGGGCGAGCCGAACGCGGAGGCGCTGGCGAAGGGCTTGCCGAACCTGCTCAGGCATGTGGAGAACATGTCGCAGGTGTACGGGACGCCCACCATGGTGGCCCTCAACAGGTTCCCGACGGACACGGAGGAAGAGCTGCTGGCCGTGCGGGAGGGCTGCGAGGCTCTGGGTTGCCGAGTGGCGCTGTCCGAGGCTTGGGCGCGCGGGGGCGAAGGCGGCGTGGCCATGGCCGAGAGCCTGCTGGAGCTTTGCGAGGAGCAAGGGGACTTCAGCTTCTGCTATCCTTCGGAATGCTCCATAGAGGAAAAATTGAACGCCGTGGCGAAGAGAATATACAGGGCCGACTCCGTGATATTGACGGAATCGGCCCGAGGCCAGATGGAAAAGCTGGAATTATTGGGCTACGGAAGCCTTCCGATCTGCGTGGCCAAGACGCAGTACAGTTTTTCGGACAATCCCGCGTTGCTGGGCGCGCCCGAGGGCTTCTCCGTGACCGTGAGAAATCTGAAGGTCTCGGCGGGCGCCGGGTTCATAGTCGCCTTGACGGGCGAAATCATGACCATGCCGGGCCTGCCCAAGTCCCCGGCGGCGCTGGGGATCAGCGTGGACGGTGAGGGTAGGATCACGGGACTGTTTTAA
>JAIRPE010000008.1 GCA_031257175.1 Eubacteriales Family XIII. Incertae Sedis bacterium
GCTGGCAAGCCAGGCCGCCCCATGACCCGCCCCGACGGCCTTAGCCCTCCTGCCCCAAATACAGATCCACCCCCGCGATCTGCGCCTCCACGCTGGCCGCGGAGGTGGAGCCTGCGGACTTCTTAGCCTCTATGCAGGCCCTCACGTCTATGCGCCCGTAAATATCCTCGTCGAACTTGTCCGAAAACGCCCGCAACTCGTCCAGGGGCAAATCCTCTATGGCTACCCCCGCCTCGGCGCAACGCAGCACCAGCCGACCTATTATCTCGTGGCAGTCCCGGAACGGGACGCCCTTCCTCACCAGATAGTCCGCCGCGTCCGTGGCGTTCATGAACCCCTTCCGCGCGGCTTCCTCCATCCTGCCCTTGTTGAACCTCAGGGAGGACAGCATCTCCACGAATATGGGCAGCGCCGCCGCCAGCGCGTCCGCCGCGTCGAACACGGGCGGCTTGTCCTCCTGCATATCCTTGTTGTAGGCCAGGGGCAGCCCCTTCATCACCGTCAGCAGGGCGACCAAATCCCCGTACACGCGCCCGGTCTTGCCCCTGATCAGCTCCGCCACGTCGGGGTTCTTCTTCTGCGGCATGATGCTGCTCCCCGTGCTGTAGGCGTCGTCCATCTCGGCGAAAGCGAACTCGGAGGAACACCACAAAATCAGCTCCTCGCAAAACCGCGACAGATGCATCATGATGATGGCGGCGGCGGACAGGAACTCCAAAGCGTGGTCACGGTCGCTCACCGCGTCCATGGCGTTCTCGCACAGACGTCCGAAGCCCAGCTCGCCGCGCAAAAAATCCCTGTCGGACTCATAAGCGACGCCGGACAGGGCGCCGCAGCCCAGCGGCAACGCGTCCATGCGCTCCCGGCAATCCGCGAGCCTGCCCCTGTCCCGAATGAACATCTGGGCGTAAGCCAGCAGATGAAAAGCCAGCGTCACCGGCTGGGCGCGCTGGAGATGGGTGTACCCGGGCATCACCGTGTCCCGATGCGCCTTCGCCAGCTCGGCCAGCGTCCCTATCAGTTCCTTCAGCAGGGCGGATATCCCGTCGATCTCATCCCGCATGTAGAGGCGCAGGTCCAACGCGACCTGGTCGTTCCGGCTGCGGGCCGTGTGCAGTTTCTTGCCGGCGGGCCCCACCCGCTCCGTGAGCAGGGACTCGACGCACATGTGGATGTCCTCCATGTCGGCGCGGAACTCCACCAGCCCCCCGTCCATGTCGGCGCGTATGCCCCGCAGCCCCTCCTGTATCAGCGCGGACTCCTCCGCGGAAATAATCCCCTGCCTCTCCAGCATCCTGCAATGCGCCAGGCTGCCGGCAATATCCTGACGGTACATGCGGGAGTCAACGGATATGGAGGCGTTGAACTCGTCCGTGGACGGGCTTGTGTCCTTTGAAAATCGGCCTTTCCATAGCTTCATGGCAACACCACCCCGACCCGTTAACGCAGCCGCTTCTGTATGGCGCGTATCTTCATCGGCAATGAGAAGAGGTTGATGAAGCCTTCCGCGTCCTTCTGGTCGTACACGTCGTCCTCGCTGAAAGTGGCAAAAGCCTCATTGTACAATGAATTCGGCGACTTGCTGGCCACCGGGGCCGCGTTGCCCTTGTAAAGCTTCATGCGCACCGTGCCCGTCACAGGCTCGTTGACGCTGTCCACGAAAGCGGAAAGCGCCGCCCGCAACGGCGTGTACCACTGCCCGTCATAAACCATCTGGGCGAATTTCAGCGCCACGGTGTTCTTGTAGTTCATGGTGTCCCTGTCAAACACCAGCTTCTGCAGGGCCGACAGGGCGTTGAACAATATAGTGCCGCCGGGCGTCTCGTAAACCCCGCGGGACTTCATGCCCACCAGGCGGTTCTCCACGATGTCGATAGTCCCCACGCCGTTGTCGCCGCCCAGCTTGTTCAGCCGCTCCAGCAAAGCCACGGGCGAGAGTCCGGCCCCGTCCAGCCCCACGGGGACGCCGCGCTCGAAGTCAATCTCCACGAAGGTGGGGCGGTCCGGCGCGCTTTCGGGGGTGACGCTCATCTGAAGGATGTCGTCCAGATGCTCGTTCCAGGTGTCCTCGAGATTGCCGCCCTCGTGGCTGATGTGCCAGAGGTTCTGGTCGCGGCTGTATATCTTCTTCAGGGACTGGGCGATGGGGATGCCCCGCTCCTCCGCGTATTTTATGCAATCCTCCCTGGATTTCAAGTCCCAAACGCGCCACGGCGCGATGATCTTCAGGGCGGGGTTCAGGGCGCGCACCGTGGACTCGAAGCGCACCTGGTCGTTGCCCTTGCCCGTGCAGCCGTGGGCGATGGCCGCCGCCCCCTCCCGCTCCGCGATTTCCGTCAAATGCTTGGCCATCAGCGGCCTGGCCATGGACGTGCCCAGCAGATAGTCGTTCTCGTAAACGGCGCCGGCCTTGAGGGTGGGCCACACGAAATCCGTCAGGAACTCCTCCCTGACGTCGATGACGTAAGACTTGGACGCCCCCGTGGCGTAAGCCTTCTTGTCAATAGCCTCGAAGTCGTCGTCCTGGCCGGCGTTGAAGCAGACCGCGATGACGTCCGCGTCGTAATGCTCCTTCAGCCAAGTCAGTATCACAGACGTGTCCAGCCCGCCCGAATAAGCGAGCGCGATTTTTTCCTTACTCATAAAACGCCTCCGTTTTGAATAACCAATTCCAAAAATCCAACCGCCGCGCGCCGCCAACAACCAAGCCCCGGCCCAACAAGCCGAAGCCAAGCCGCGCGCGCGCCGCGCGAACCTCCATAAGTATAACACGCGCGAAGTGGAAAAGCAATAGGGTTTCGTATAAAAATTCCATTTTGCAAGCATATGCTTAGCGATAACTCGCCGCAATTCCCGTGGTGCGGATTTGAACACATGCGCCATGCTCGATATATATGCAAAGCGTAGGATTCGTTTGATTAAATATTCTGACATGCGTTAAGCGCGGATTAGTATTATAATATTCTCATGATACTGTATTTGAAACGAGATCTCTGCGCCGGACAAGGGCGGGCATTGCTCAGGAGGGCTGTAAAAGAATATGTTGCCGCAGAAGGACTGAACATTTCCCTGGAAGAACAGAGCGGCTTCGAGTTCGGCTTGGGGGATTTCGGCAAGCCCTATATACGCGGCCGTCGGGACATATGTTTTTCCATTTCCCATTCCATGCGGTACTGGGCCTGTTTGCTGCACGGCGAAGAAGTAGGGTTGGATATCGAATACATGGGCGAAGATCGCAAACGGAGAGATTTCGTTCGCATTGCCAGGCGTTTCTTCGCGCCTGACGAAATTCGCCTATTAGAGGCATGCGATACGCCGGAGGCGAAGGAACGGTCTTTTTATTCCATTTGGACTCGGAAAGAAGCCTATGTAAAATATTCGGGCCGCGGCATGGGGCAAGGTCTGTCAGCGTTTTCTGCAGTCAGCCCCCCTGCGGACGTGGCCGTAGGCGCGGTCGCCCTCGCGGAGCCGCTCATGGTTTCCTATTGCCTGGGGAAGGACGGGAAGGAACATGAGATCGCGATGGCCGTGAAGCGTCTATGACTCAGAGAATCCGTTCCTGGCGCCCGAGACGAGGCACTCCCGTGCGCCATTCAGTCCCGTGAGCTTATGCCCGTTCGCGAGCATTTCAATTATCTTATGGATAATTTCCCCGGTGACTGTCTCGCCGGGGCAAACCAATGGCACTCCCGGAGGATACGGAGTAACAGCGGCGGCGCACGTAAAACCTTCGGCGCTTTCCAGCGCTCTCCAATGAACGTTTTCGTCCTCGCGGGGCGTCTGGCTGCGGTCGGCGCCTGTATGCTCGTCGGTCGGAGGCGCGGGGCCTGACTGCCTGCCGCGTTCGAAGGTTTCCTGAACCGCGTGCCGCGAAAGGGATATGTGGCGGACGTCGCGTCGCGCCCTGCTTGCCATATCGTCCAACGCGACGAGAAGATTGTCGATGTCCTCTCGTTTGGTGCCAATGCCGGTCAGGCACATCAGCAGGTCGCCCTCCGTCAGCTCGTTGAAAATATTATATTTGTCCATGAGGGCGTGTTCCGCCGCCGCCCCCGTCAAACCGTCGATTTTGAAATTTATTTTGGAACAGTCGTATCCGCGTAGCTCCGGAGGCACATATCGCAGCCCTCGGATATTCCTCGCCTCGTCGTAAAAGCGGCGCAGGGAGCCCGCCCAATCGTTTATCAGCTTTTCGCCGTGAGCCTCCATTATTTCGGCATTTATGCTGAGCGAAGCCATCAGGATATATGAAGGGCTGCTGCTCTGCACGCTCTGAAGCTTTTCGTCGAGGCTGAAGGCGGGGATTCTGCCGGACTGCAAATTTAGCACGGCGCTTTGCGTGAAGGAGGCCAAAGTTTTGTGGGTGCTGTTGACGGAAATGTCGGCATTCGCGGCCTCTGCGGAGCAGGGGAGGGGGCCGACGCCGTATTTTTGGAAAAATTGCAGGTGGGCTCCGTGCGCCTGATCCACAATGAGCGTTTTGCCGCAGGCATGCGTCATTTCGGCTATACGCGCCAGATCGGAACAGATGCCGTAATAATTTGGGCTGGGCAATATCACTGCGGAGGCGTCCTTATGCAAGAGGAGCAGGCGCTCCACCTCATCTGCGGGTATTTCGCCGTCAATATCGAAACAATCCAGGGTTTTCGGACGCATGTAAACGGGGGATATGTTGCCCAGCGTTATGGCGTTGAAAATGGACTTATGGCTGTTCCTGGCCATGATTATCTTCCCGCCGCGCGGAACTGCGGCAAGAACCGCCGCGATAAGTCCGCCGCTGCTGCCGTTTATGAGAAGGCGCGCGTCTTTCACGCCATATAGACGCGCATATCGTTCTTGCAGATCCGACAAAGGGCCTTTCGGATCGAAAAGATTGTCCGCTCCCCGGATTTCGGTTATATCGAGATCCGCGAGGTTATCCAAAAACGCCGCATACCCGAAACGCTTATAAAACTCCGAGCCCTTATGCCCGGGCATATGAAACGAAGTAGGGCGCTCCTTCGCGTGATCCATCAAGAAACGGTGCAGCATGATTCCCTCCATTGCGGCCGGAGACGCCACAATCCGCAGGAAATGGGCAACCTCACGGGTTCCGCGTCTCTTTGCATATTATATCGCGTTTTCGATGCAACGTCCATAAAAAGACCTCAAATTTACCGATAAAAGCCGATTTGGGAATGTTGGCGGGTATAGATAGAATGTCCGCCTGTGCCGCGAATGCGCAATGTTTAGTCGGCGGAGCAATAATACTAATCCGCGTTTAAAATATTACCTTGAGGCGGATTAGTAGATACTATCTTCCGCCATCCGCCCGATAATTTTGGGCGGAATTAAAAAACGGATAAGCATGAGGGGAGGACGAAACCGTACCTGCAAAGTAATAAATATCAAATTGGCAAGTTGGATGATCAAATTGGCAATTTGTCGCATTTGGCGATATATAGCTGATATAATGGCCAGCGGGGGGAGGCGAGGCTTTGAACGAATTCGGCATTAGAATAAAAGGGATGCGCAAATACAACAGGATGTCGCAGAAGGAGCTGGCCTCGCGCACGGGTCTGAGCGCCGCCACGATTTCGCGGTATGAAAACAATATCCGCATATATAGCTGGGAGACGTTGAAACGCATAGCGCTCGGCCTGGAAACGAACGCGGACTATCTGTTGGGCATAACTGACGTCAAATTGCCGACAAGAACGTTGATTTCCCTAAACCGCAAAGACAAATCCGATTGGGAGCTACTAGAAAAATTCGCTAAACTGGAACCTGCCAAACAGACGGCGTTGCTCGAGGCAGCCGCTTATTTGGATATTTTTCAAAAGCAGTCTCCTTCCCCGGGCGACGAACCGAACTCCGACAATGAGGCTACATAGAGACGCGGAAAAAAAGAACGGCCAGGAACTCGCGATCAAACTCCTGGCGTTCTGCACTATGCGTCTGCCTAAGACTCCGAAGAAGGTCAGGCGGCAGTCCGCGTGAGTCGGGAGAGCCCGACCGTTTTTTTATTCCATGTTGTATTTGGTCTTAAATTTCTCGACACGACCGCCTCTGTTGACGAATTTCTGCTGGCCGGTGAAGAACGGGTGGCAGGCAGAGCAGACGTCCAGCCGGATCTCTTCTTTAGTTGACTTTGTGTCGAAGGCGTTGCCGCAGGCACAGGTCACCTTGCAGTTCACGTAATTGGGATGTATGCTGTCTTTCATAACGCGTTTCCTCCTAACAGGGGCCACCGGGGAAACACCGCTTGCAGCTCTCAGGCTGAGGTGTTGCCGAAAGTCCCTTAATACTGTCCCGCACGGTCATATTCGTGCGACGATTAACATTTTACCATGCGGGGAAGCAAAATGCAAGGTCAAATGCCATGGAAATTCATGGGAATCGGATTTCCTAGCCCTATCCGGGATTGAAACGAAGGGCGCGTTTCTTGCCTGCGCCTCGCCGACCCCATTTTTCCGCTCCGTTTCGCCGTTGCCGCAGTTTACGCAAATTTTACCGATTCTTTATCAATAAAGGATGGAACTCTCGTCGGGGGCGAATTACAATGGTACTGTAATACTGTTGCTCTGTCGTCTTGTCCGACAGAAAAAATCCTCGCCGATTGCAACGCAACATTTAGTCGATGGAGCAATAATCCGCGTTTAAAATGTTGCCTTGAAGCGGATGGGCAGATCCGGCGCTCGTCCAATAATTTTGGCCGGGATTTAAAAAGGGATAAGTGTAATAAGATTGGTTCGCGGAGCGATAAAGGCGGCAACGGTCGCAATGGAGGTCGAAAAATGAAGAGAATGATTTTGTCCTTGATTTTGTCTGCAGCTTTAGCCGCGGGCGCGCTGGCCCCGGCGTTCGCCGGAACTGAACGGGAAATGGCGGCGGAAGATTACGAGACACTGGCGCATTGGGTGTTCAGCGACGAGGCAGGATACTCAGCGGGCTCATTGACGGACAATAGCCTGAAAATCCTGGATCAGTCGGGGCGTCGCAACGACTTGCTGCTGATGACCCAAAAAATGCCCGCCGGACAGAACGCCGACGAGTCGCTGTCATTCAGCGCCAACGTTTTGCGCGGCGCGTCGGGGCCTATCGGCACCAGCTTGAGAAGTCTGAAATTCTCGCCTGTCTCGGGCAGGGGGGCCTATTTCGCGACTGCGCCGGGCGAACTGGATGAGGAAGAATTCATGTCAGGTTACACATTCGAGATAATTTTTTCAGCGAGGGACTCAGGGCAGTGGGCCGGCGTCATAGGGAAACGCGGCACGCCGAATTCGGCTTACGATATAAGGACGGATTGGCACGCGGAAATGGACGGATCAAGTCAAGGCTCCTTCAACATAGGCGGTAGCAATGACTATACGAACGCTGAGGTTACAGGCGATTTACAGCTCACCTTCAACAACACCAACGTAAAGACCCATAACCCGCTGACCTTAAATAATAATTACCAATCATGTATATGGAGCGATTCATACGGCATCACAAGGGACAGATTGCATTATGCCGTTATCAGAAACGACGGCGTGGCGACGGTTCTATATATCGACGGGCTGCCGGTTTTAAGGAGCGACAACCATAACATTCCTCAACCGGGCATTGACAAGCTGGACGGCCTGGGTTGGGTTATAGGCGCCAATTACGGATATTTGAAGGGCGCTTATTTCAATGGCGTCAACAACTGGGGCCAAACCACTGATAATCTGCTGTCGCGTGAGGAGTTCTTGGCATTGGAGAGAGCAGGAAGTTTGGGAGAACCGCAGTTCAAAGGCGAAATCCAAGAAATCCGTCTGACGAAGGGGTTCCGGCCGGACAGCGGTTTGCTGATCCCCAATAACGCGGGCGTGGTACCCGACCGGGTTTACACAGACAAGTTGGGCAATAACGACGATGTTGAGTTCCTCGCCAGGCCGGAGAACTATAACTTCGTGTTCGTGCCCGACACCCAGTACTATGTGCAATACAAGAGGGATGTGGACGGCGGCTCTCTTATTTTGAACTCAATGCTTAAATGGGTCGGCGACAACAGAAAGAAATATAATATTTTTGGATTGTCCCATCTAGGGGATATAACGGAAAACAACTCGTCGCCTAGAAGCGACGTGGAATGGGCTGCAGCTTCTAAAAGCTTCGAAATACTGGATGAGGCACGGATGCCCTACACAGTTTTGCCGGGCAACCATGACTGGAGGCCGAATTTCTTGGCGGCTTTCCCCGAATCCAGGAACAAGGACAAGGGAGTTGAATTTGCCACCTCGGCGACGCCTGCCGTCGATCCCACGAACGGTCTGACCCGTGTCGGCGGCGGCTATTCAAGCTACATGATCGTCAGAGGCGGCTCATATGATTATTTGGTGCTGTCCGCAGGCGGGCCGAACAGCGGCTCCAGCAACATAGGAGGAGTCAGCGGCGCGCAGGGCGACGAGTTGAACTGGTGTTTGGCCGTGCTGAGGGCGCATAAGGATTTGCCTACCATAGTTATGGAACATAGTTCCGGAAACACGGTCGTAAATAACCTCATCAATCCGTTCCCTCAGGTATTTATGCATGTGTGGGGGCATCTGTCAGGCTCTTACGCCCAATGGGCGGTTCCGGGAGCCGCCTACGCGAATCCTGGTTATTGGAACATCCAAATCGATTACCAGTCGGACGTGTACGGCGGCAACGGCTGGCTTGACGTGTTCGAGTTCGACGAGGCGGCGGGAACCATAACGGCGCGCACGTTTTCACCGTGGGCGGCGCGAAAGCTGAAGGAAAGCGCGACAGGCTCGAGCTGGTGGAAATCGTTGCCGCGGCAAGATCAGGCCGTCTATCCCTTCGACGTTAAAAATCTCACCAGATATCTGGAGGATTCCAGCGTTTTGACAGGTTATAAAAACACCGTCTCAGGGGGGAGCGGGCTGGTTACGGGGAACAAGCCAGGCGGCGCCGGCGCCGGCGTGCTGCCCTTGGACTTCGACTCACGCTTTGAGGGGCTAGCGAAGGCGGCGCCGCGCCTTTCGGTTGAACTTGAGACGGGAACCGTGAAGAAAGGGGATTATTTCGACGCGGCGGTTTCCTTCGATCAGATAGTAGCCAGCAACGCGGCGGGCATTGTCCTTAATTTCGACGGAACGAAGTTTGTCTACAAAGGGTTTGAGCCCGCCGAAGGCGTGACGCTCCTTACGGAGGACGGCGAGGACGGAGCGGCGGCGTTGACGCTCATGGTGGCGGACGGCAAAACCAAGAGCTACGGCAAGGCGCGGTTTCAAGCCAAAGAAGACGCGGCGTTTGCCGACGACGCGAGCCGATTGGAGGTTGTCGTGCATTACGTCCTCAGGGGCAACGACGGCGATAAGTCGATAATAGCCGTGACGGCTGAAGGCTCAATCCTTACTGACAGCGGAGAAGGCCCTAACCTTGAAGCTCCGACGCTTATTGATTTGTCGGATATTATCGACATGTTCGGGCGCGATTCCGAAAGCCCCGAATGGAATAGTCGTTACAAGCGGTATGACTGCAACGGCGATGGACGCATAGACATATTAGATATTGTCTACGTGGCGAGGCGTTTGTAAAGAGCGAGAAGAAACGCGTTTAAAATCGTCCTGCATGCGGGCCAGGGGTTCGGGCGGCTGCCTTGAAACCCCTGGCCCGCGTTTGCGAAACGCTTTGAGGAGACTCCCCTTATGGCGAACCCGCATTGCGAACATATAGAACATATATATGATACAGAGTATGGAATTTATAAAAAATAGTAAAAATATCTTTCTACAGATTTATTGACATCAATGCGGAACGATGTTAAAATAAGGATAAAGTGCCAACTGCTGTAACTTGGGCGTCATAAGCTTTGAACGGTTAGGCATGATCTGTCGTTCGTGTTGCGGTTGGCGGCTAAAAATAAAGGTTTTTTCTGTGTCAGGCGCGCCCGCAGTCACGCAGGACAGACGAAAGGAGGCGACAACTGCGCGAAAATAAAACGCCGCCTCTGAGGACGGCGCTTATCCCCGTTGCATATATATATTGTTGAAAGGATTGAGGAAATGAAGAAAATATCTGTAATTTTTAAAAAAATATTGTTATGCACACTTGTGGCGGTTGTTGCTGTCTCAGCCTTGCCTGGAGGCTTTTTCCAGCCGGACGAGGCTTCCGCTTGCATTATCTTCTGCAACCCGAAGCCTCCGATCTGCGTCCCCACCCCGCCGCCCTGCCCCCCCGCCAAGCCTGATTACGTGCTTAGGGTTACTTACTATCCCTGCTATCCGGGCGCCTTTTACAACAACACGACCGGCGCCAGGAATCCCATTCTCTATATCACGGCCACCACATCCAACAGGGATTACTATTCTCTGGAACACGTGGTTTTCCCTCGCAACAGGATATACTACGAAGGGTACTATTACAGTGTTTCCTCAACCTTGCCCGGCTATGATTTCGTCGGCTGGAACACGAAGCCTGACGGCGCCGGCCGATGGGCCATAGAAGGCAAGCGCTTGTTCGCCGACTGCGGCATACCCCGCGACCAAGGCGTGACGCTCTACGCGGTTTGGAAGGCCAAGACTTGCACCTACACCGTCTCCTACAACGCGAACGGAGGCACGGGGGCGCCGGGCCAGCAGACCAAAATCCAGGGGTCGCCTCTGACGCTGAGTTCCGTCACGCCCACCAGGACAGGCTATGACTTCATGGGCTGGGCGACCAACTCATCGGCCACGGTTGCCGCGTACCTGCCCGGGGGAGTCTACACCAACGACGCGTCCGTGGTTCTGTACGCGGTCTGGAAGAGCAAGCCCTGCACCTACACCGTCTCCTACAACGCGAACGGAGGCACGGGGGCGCCGGGCCAGCAGACCAAAACCCAGGGGGCGCCTCTGACGCTTAGTTCCGTCACGCCCACTAGGACAGGCTATGACTTCATGGGCTGGGCGACCAGCTCCTCGGCCACAGCCGCCACGTATCTGCCCGGGGGAGTCTACACCAACGACGCGTCCGTGGTTCTGTACGCGGTCTGGAAGAGCAAGCCATGCACCTACACCGTCTCCTACAACGCGAACGGAGGCACGGGGGCGCCGGGCCAGCAGACCAAAATCCAGGGGACGCCTCTGACGCTGAGTTCCGTCACGCCCACCAGGACAGGCTATGACTTCATGGGCTGGGCGACCAACTCATCGGCCACGGTTGCCGCGTACCTGCCTGGGGGAGTCTACACCAACGACGCGTCCGTGGTTCTGTACGCGGTCTGGAAGACTTCCGCGTATTCGATCTCTCTCATCTATGATCCCAATGGCGGCGAAGGCGCGCGTGTCACGGATTATGGCGACAACAGAGGCGGTTTTAACATCGTGGATCAAGGATATAGCAAAACCGTGATTGAGGGCGGTTTGGCCAAGCGCTACGTTGTATGGTACTATTTCGATGAGAGCGGGCGGCAGTATTTCCCCGGAGATATCGTGACGCTCACAAAGACGACGACCATATACGCGCAGTACAGGCCGGCCGACACGACCAGAAGCGTCCCGCCCGCGTATCAAGGCGTCGCGCCCGGCTACGGCATTGCCAGCATAATTACTTCAATATTTAGAATATTTTTCTAAAACACGAAACAGGGTTTCAGAAGCCCCCGCGATGTAGACCCTCATCTGAACCGTTGCATTTCGATTTCGGATCCTAACCCGGTCGCTTGCGGCCGGGTTAGGGCGTTAAAAGTCTCTTGTCGCCTATTGGGCCTCATTCGGACGCGCGGGCTATGCCGTCGGCCAACCGCATACCGTCAACAGCCGCCGACATTATGCCCCCCGCCCAGCCGGCCCCCTCGCCGCCAGGGAACACACCTTCTATGTTCGACATCATCGTGGTGGCGTCCCGAAAAATCCGTACAGGGGACGAGCTTCTTGTTTCAACGCCGTAGAGCCATGCTTCCGGCGTGTCAAAGCCTTTAAGACGATTGCCGAAAATTTTCAGCCCCTCTCTAATGCCTCGCGCCGCGAATTCGGGCAGACAACGCGCCAAAGCGCCGGTCCCCGACATGAAGTCCTCGACAGACTCCCTAGGCGGCGCATAGCCTCTGGCTAGTGCAAATGCCCGTCTTTCATACTCTTCTTGGAACGTCATCCCCGCCAGAGGGTGCGCCGAGGCGAAGTCCGTGACCCGCACGTCCACCAAAACCGCGCTGTTGGCGAAGGCGCCGTCACGACCGCTGTAGCTCATGCCGTTGGTCACTGTCATGCCTGGATGAGAAGTCGCCGCCACCACGACGCCGCCCGGGCACATGCAGAAGGTGTACACGCCCCGCCCGTCGCTGCTTTTGCAAGACAGCCTGTATTCAGCGGCAGGCAACCCTGCCGCCTCAGGCGTCATGCCGTATATGGAGGCGAAAGCTTCGCCGTATTGGGCAAGATTGATAAGGGATTGACGATGTTCTATACGCAGTCCTATGGAGAAGGGCTTAGAGGACATGCGTAGCCCCGCGTCAAAAAGCGTTGCGAAAGTGTCTCTGGCGCTGTGGCCTACAGCAAGAGCCAAGCGGCTCGCAGGCATTTCATTTTTCCCGTCGGGCCCGTTGACGACGACGCCTCTAAGGCGCCTGGCGCCGTCGGACGACTCTTCGATCAGCAGGCCGTCGAGCCTGTGGCAGAACATGACTGAACCGCCTAAGGAAATGATCCTTTCCCTGATATTGCGGACGACTGCTCTGAGCCGATCGGTGCCGATATGCGGCCTCTGCTTATATAGTATGTCTTTTCCCCCGCCGGCGCGGGCCAACTGCTCCAATACCCATTGCCGTCTGGGGTCACCGATGCCCGTGGCCAGTTTGCCGTCGGAAAAGGTTCCGGCGCCCCCTTCCCCGAACTGGACATTCGAGTCGGGATCCAATGCGCCCCCTTTCCAAAACCGTTCCACGTCCACGACGCGTTCTTCCACCGCTTTGCCGCGTTCCAAGATTATCGGGTTCAGCCCCATCTCGGCCAAGGCCAGCCCCGCGAACATGCCGCAGGGCCCGAATCCCGCTATTAGGGGCGGTAGCGGGGAAGCCGAGGGCGCGATGGGCGGAACCGTCGAAGCCACGGAACGTGCGCACGGCGCGGCGGTTGACGCAGGCAGAGGTTCGGGGGGCTTCGCGATTTCGGTACGCACATTCGCGACGACAGACGCCTTAACACCGGCATCCAGCCGCTTCAATTCGCTTACGAGCTGTTCTTCGCTAATAACGCCGCGTTTGTTGCCCGCGATGCTGAAATCTATGCTGTACACGAATCTAATGTCCGACTTGTCGCGCGCGTCCAGAGACTCTTTAGATATCGACCAATGGCTTAAAGTGACGCCGAACCGTTTAAGTCGGCATTTTTCAGCGACCAGGACGGGCAGGGTTTCTTTTGACATGCCAATCCTAAGTTTTATTTCATGAACTCTGATCAAAATCCCACCTCGTTATACTGCAGAACCACGTCACTCATCAAAGAAGGCCGCCCTTCCCGCCTTCATCCCTGACAGCCATGCCCAGTTCAGGTTATATCCGCCGCAGACGCCGTCATAGTTCAGCGCCTCACCTGCGAAATACAGTCCGGGGATCAGTTTCGAGCGCATAGTGGAGGCGCGTATTTCGTCCAAAGGGACGCCGCCGGCGGTTACTTGCGCTTCCTTCCAGCCCTTTGTGCCGCTGACGACGAAGGTAAGGTTCTTAATCAGTCCGGCGAGGGCGTCGGCGGAGTCGCGCCCCTCCTGCGCCACTAAAGCGGCCAGTTTGGCGGGCAGTATGCCGTCCAGCCCGGCGGGCAGATTTTTGCCGATGACAGTTTTCAGTTCGCTTTCGCTAAGTCTCGGCGCAAAATCCAGGCACACGCGCAGACTGTTTTTTTCAGCGCCGCGCAAAAGCCTGCTTAAGTCCAGGATGCATATGCCTGACAGCCCGTATTCCGTAAACTGTAGCTCGCCTGCGGATTGCCCCAGCTTCGCGCCGCCCGAAAAAAGTGAGGCCAGGCATTTTACGCGAACGCCCTTGAGCGCGGCAAGCCTAGGGCGTTCAGCGTCGGCGCATGTCATGGGAACCAGGGCGGGCAGGGGGCTGATTACGCTGTGCCCCATGGCTCGCGCGAAAGCGTATGAATCCCCTGTGCTGCCGTGCTGCGGACCTGCTTTGCCGCCCGCGCATATTATGACGCGTTTTGCCGCGTGCATGCCGCTTTTCGCGTTGATTTCAAACGGGATTTCGGTACGCTCCGTCGCTCTGACGCTCAGAACCTCATCCTCAAGGCGCGTTTCCGTTCCCATCCTGGTCAAGCATTCCCACAAGGCGCCGCGAACGGATGTCGCCTGACCGGACATCGGGTAGAGTCTGCCGTCGCCGCCTTCTCTCATCAACAGGCCCAGTTCCAGGAAGAAGGCTCTGACATCTTCAAAGCCGTCGCAGCGCGTGTTGGTCAAGTTGCATCTGCCGTTGCCGGTCGCCAGGATTTTTTTCCCGGGCTCGCTGTTTTTTTCAAATATCGCAACCCTGAGCCTTTCGCCAGGCGCAACGCGGGAACCCTGGCGGCCGCTGGCCGCGCTTGAGTTCAGGCCGCGATTTTTAGCGCCTAAACCGATGCCGATAGCCGCAGCCATGCCCGCCGCGCCTCCGCCTATGATAGCTATGTCATAAACCCCCGTACCCTCGAGCTTAACGTGTTTTTCTCTCATAGCGCCCATTGCCCTAAACCTGCAGCGTGACGCTCGTAGAAGAACCCCACGCGATGCGTAAAAGCTTCCGAGATCCCGGCCTGAGCTGAGATCTTAAATAAGGAAAGCATAACATTTTGATGGCGGAGCGGTACCGCCTGTTTTGCCCAGTATACCATAAGCCGCGAACAAAATCCACCACGCGGAAACGTCCGACGGTGTCAAGTTGTTGTGGATGGGGACGAGAATCTTTTTTTAAACGCCCCGTTCCCATGGCAATTTCCGCTAACTGATTTTTCTTCTTTTCCCCAGCGCGTCGAGGGCCACTTTCGTGCCCGTGACCTTCCCCGAGGGCTGCCAG
>JAIRPE010000046.1 GCA_031257175.1 Eubacteriales Family XIII. Incertae Sedis bacterium
GCCGTCGGTCAAATGCCCTTCAATGATCTTGTACGCCAATGTTTTTCCCATAAATTCATCCATGAATTAGCTTCATGAGGCTCCTTTCCGTTTGTTTGGCCGCTGACGCCGCCAGATTACATTATACCATAAAGGCAGGCGGTTTTTTTATAGGAGTTCCATCACACTTCCATCACAGTTCCATAATATACTTATAATGTTCCTAATTTAGCTTCAGGCGCGAATTATGGGTCGAACGGCGGAAAAAAAGCATAGGATCCGTCCCAAGGCGATATTTTATGCTTATCTTTTTTTAAATTCCGCCCAAAATTATTTGGCGGACGCCGGAAGACAGTATCTACTGATCCGCTTCAAGGCAGCATTTTAAATGCAGATTGGCGGTAAGCGGCGATTAGTGTCATAGCACGACGAAGAAGACGCGCCTGACAAGATGGCCGTTTCGGTGAGCATGGAGGCGAAAATGCATAACAATAAGCTGTGCGTCTTGGTGGCCGACGACGAAGCCAAGATAACGAAGGCGCTCAAAGACTTCTTCGTTGCCAACGGTTTTCATGTGCTTCAAGCCTTTGACGGCGGTTCGGCTCTGGATATATTCTATGAGTGCAACACCAAGATAGACATTATACTGCTGGATGTCATGATGCCCGTGGCGGACGGTTACTCGGTCTTAAAGGAGATTCGGGAAACGTCGTTGATTCCTGTCATAATGTTGACGGCCAAAGGGGAGGAGTATGATCAGATCAAAGGTTTTCAGTACGGGGCGGACGACTACATAACGAAACCCTTCTCGCCGTCTTTGTTGTTCGCGCGAGTGGAAGCCGTATTGAAAAGATCGGGAAAAAGCACGTCAGACGACATAATCTCAGGCGAGCTGAGGATGAACATAATAAAGCGCACGGTGTCGGTATGCGACGACAGGGTAGATCTCACGCCCAAAGAGTTCGACCTTCTACACTACTTGGTTCTAAATAAAAGCATGGCTTTGTCGCGAGAACAGATATTGAACGCCGTATGGGGCTATGATTTTGAGGGCGACATCAGAACAGTTGACACTCACGTGAAGCAGCTTCGCGGCAAATTGGGCGCGGAACGCCCATTCATCAGAACTATACACAAGATAGGCTACCAGTTCATGGAAACATGAAGCGTTTAGCTATGCCCGCCGACACTCGGATTGTTGCCGTGCAACAGGGCGTCAGACGCTGTTTTCGACTGTTCGGCGTAAAGTTTCGGCGGAGCGTCAAAGGACGGTTCCCGTCGCGCCCTGCTGATCGGCTCTGCCGACAGCCGCAGGCAGTCAGAGCGGCTTACAGCGCTAGGGAAGCGAAGCTCCTGTGGCGGAGCGTTAAGGCGGCATAAAACGGAGGCGAAAGTGAAAAGGTCCATAATTACCAATTTTATGGTGTTTACAGGAGCGCTGGTCATTGTCATGCTCATGTGCCAGATAATTTTTAACGTGTTTTTTTCGAAGCCGTATTTGGTAGAATTCAAAAAGTCTCAGACGGAAAATCTTTATAAGAATATCAAAAACAGCTATACCGATGATTTTTTTACGCTGTACGCAATGACAAAAACCGCCGAAGACAATAACATGAATGTTTTGATCTTTAACGACAGTTCGTTCATTTACAGCAATAGGACGATGGACGGACGTATGATCAGGAGGACTTTTTTTGCGTTGAATCCTGTGCTGAACACCCAATTCTCAGATAAGCCGAAGGCAGAAGTGGTGAATGTGCCTGCGAGCGGCACACAGATGATCGCTTTGAACGGCGTGTTCACATATGACGGCGAAAAACGGTATGTTGTAATAGAGACTCCTGTGGAATCGATTTCAACAGTCGTGAGCATACTTTCAAAAGCGAACATTCTCATTTTCAGTTTCGCGCTGATCGTCGGCATTATCTGCGCCTTTATTTTCTCAAGAAGCTTCGCCCGTCCCATACTGGAACTCAAGAGCGTCGCTCAAAACGTGGCGAGCCTTAAGTTTGACATTAAAGCCGATGAAAATCTGTCCACGATAGAGCTTAGCGAATTATCTGCAAGCATCAATATTATGGCGGACAAGCTGAGAGCGATGATAACGGATCTTCAGGAGAAAAACAAGCGGTTGCAGTTCGACATAGAACATCAAATGCGTCTGGACAAAATGCGCAGGGATTTCGTGGCAAATGTGTCGCATGAGCTGAAGACGCCCTTGTGCCTGCTCATGCTGTACAGCGAGAATCTTAAGAACAACATCGACGCCTTGGATCGGGACTTTTATTGCGAGACCATCATAGATGAGGTGAAAAAACTGGACGAAATGGCTAAAAGTCTTTTGGATCTGTCCGCCATAGAAAACGGCCTGTCCGGGATGAAGCTGGCTGAGGTTGATTTTTCGTCATTTTGCGCGGCCGTGGCGGCGGAGACGCGAGTGCTTTTTCAAGATCTGGATTCTACGGTGGAAATAGAAGAGGGGCTGGCGGTTAACTGCGATTTGCATTATTTAGAGCAGGCGGCCAAGAACTACATAGTCAATGCCGTCTCACACACGAACCCAGGGGGCAGAATAGCGATAAGGCTGGCAAAAAATGAAGGCGCGGCGCGTTTTTCCGTTTATAATGACGGGAAACAAATACCGAGCGATGATGTGGAGCATATTTGGGAGAGCTTTTACAAAACGGACAAAGCGAGGACGCGAGATAAAGAAAATCACGCCGGACTGGGGTTATACATCGTGAGAACTGTCATAAACGCTCACTCGGGCCAATATGGGCTCATAAATCACGAATCCGGGGTGGAGTTTTGGTTCTCAGTGCCGTTGTCGCAAGGAAAGGCCTCCGTGGCTCCGAAGGGGGAGCTTCAAAGCGATGAGGTTGACATTTGGGCAAAAAAGCACGATAATGATAGTTAGGATATACTAAAGAGCAATATTCAAGGAGAGCATAATGCAAGAAAATAATTCAAGAGGGACAACGGGCTCCGATGGTGAGGCGGTAAAACAGGAAGGCGGGCGGCCTGCGGGAACAGGGGCCCAAGCGAACGGGCAAAGCCAGCATCGTGAAGCCGCAGGACGGGGCGGGCACGGCGGCGCGGGTCAAACAGGCGGGATGCCGCCATGGCACGGGCCCAACGGGCAGGGCTATTATTACAGTCCTTATCAGGGGTATTACCGAGCGGATGCGCGTTACTATGGCGTCTATGGCGCTTATGGGGCAGGGGCGTATGCGTCCGATTCTACGAGAAAAGGCATGAAAGCCTGGCAGATAGGCATTATAGTGTTCGCCGTCATATTGGTGGCGTGCATGACGCTGGGCGTCATTTTTAGCAGGCACAGCCAGCCAGGCGCTTTTTCCGCCTTGACCCCATATATAGCGCGCCTGAACGTCGAGGGAAGCATAGCGGCCGCGCCGAGTTTCGACATCTCAGGCAATGCGGGGTACTACCACGGCTGGACGCTGGAAAAAATAGACGGGCTTATTAACGACAGCAGCAACAAGGGGATACTGTTTTTCATTGATTCGCCGGGAGGAGGCGTCTACGAGAGCGACGAGCTTTATCTGAAGATCAAAGAATACAAGAAAACGACGGGCAGGCCGGTCTACGTGTCCATGGGTTCCATGGCCGCGTCAGGGGGTTATTATATCGCCTCTGCCGCAGATAAAATATACGCGAACCGGAACACGTGGACAGGCTCGATAGGGGTCACGATGGGCACGTTTATTGATATAAGCGAGTTTCTCAGCGAACACGGCGTCAAGACGCGCACCATGATTTCAGGCAGAAATAAAGCCATGGGAGGTTATTTTGAGCCTATGACGGAAGAACAGCAGCAGATATTCCAAGACTTGGCGGATGAAGCCTACGAGCAGTTCACGGGCATCGTGGCGGAAGAAAGGGGATTTAGCGACGCGAAGATAAAGGAAATCGCGGATGGCAGGATTTACACCGCGAAGCAGGCGTTGAAGCTGGATCTTATAGACGCCATCGGCACTTATGACGAGGCCGTGGAGGACATGAAGGAGACCTTTGGGCTGGAAAACTGTCCGGTCATCGAAGAATATTACTACAAGGGCTCCCTGCTCAGCAGAGTGCTGGGAAGCGGGTTGACCGACGGGATTGCCGTATTGCTGCGATATGGCAAGGGGGACATAGGCACTGTGTTGGAGCTTGCCGATAAGGCAGGGGAAATGCCCGTCAAATACATGTACGGACGATAAAGAGCGGCGACGTGCTCGTTTTGGCCGTATTGCTTAGTGAAAGAAGGACGAATCGACGCACGGTATTCGGTCGCGTCGCGCAACAAAGGGGAGCGTAAGCCCGATCCGACAGGTCTTACGCTCCCCTTGACATTTCATCATATGCGGTCTACTTATTTATCTTCTCCAGCAAACTCTCCGGCAACTTCTCAAAATGGTCGAACTGCATTACGTACACGCCCCTGCCCTGAGTCCTGGAGCGGAGGTCCGTGGCGTAGCCGAACATCTCCGAAAGGGGCACGAAGCCTCTCACCACGGCGGCGCCGGACATCATGTCCGAACCCTCTATCCTGCCGCGCCTGGAACTGATGTCCCCGATGATGTCGCCCATATGCTCCTCGGGCACCGTCACCTCTATCTTGAAGATAGGCTCCAAAATAACGGGTTTCGCCTTTCGGGACGCCTCGCGGAACGCCATGGACGCCGCGATTTTGAAGGCCATCTCTGAAGAGTCCACCTCGTGGAAGGAACCGTCGTACAGTTCCACGCCCACGTCCACCACCTGATATCCCTTGAGGGGGCCGTTCTGCATGGACTCCTTTATGCCTTCCTCTATCTTGGGGATGTACTCCCTGGGAATGGCGCCGCCCACGATGGAATTCTTGAACTCGAAGCCCTCGCCCGGCTCCCTGGGGTATATGCGTATCTTCACGTGGCCGTACTGCCCGCGGCCGCCTGTCTGCTTCGCGTACTTGTGATCCACCTCGGCGGGCGCGGTGATGGTCTCCTTGTAGGAAACCTGCGGCTTGCCCACGTTGGCCTCCACTTTGAACTCCCGAAGCAGCCTGTCCACGATGATCTCCAGATGAAGCTCGCCCATGCCCGCGATGATGGTCTGCCCCGTGTCCTCATTGGTGTAGGTCTTGAACGTGGGGTCCTCCTCCGCCAATTTCGATAAAGCTATGCCCATCTTGTCCTGGCCGGCTTTGGTCTTAGGCTCGATGGCGATCTCTATGACCGGGTCAGGGAACTGCATGGACTCCAGAACCACGGGATGCTTGTCGTCGCAAATGGTGTCGCCGGTGGTCACGTCCTTGAGGCCGACGGCGGCGGCAATATCCCCCGCGTACACCTCGTCAATCTCCTCGCGCTTGTTGGCGTGCATCTGCAATATCCTGCCGATGCGCTCCTTCTTGTCCTTAGTGGAGTTGAACACCTGGGAGCCGGCCTTCAGCGTGCCCGAATAGACGCGGAAGAACGCCAGCTTCCCCACGAAGGGGTCTACCATTATCTTGAAAGCCAAGGCGGAAAAATGCCCCTTGTCGTCGGCGGGGCGGCTCGTCTCTTCGTCCGAGCGCGGGTCGAGGCCCTTTATGGCCGGGATGTCCAGAGGCGACGGCAGATAATCCACCACCGCGTCCAGCATCATCTGGACGCCCTTGTTCCTGTACGCGGAGCCGCAGGTGACGGGCACCATCTGCCCCGCGATGGTCATGCGCCTGATGGCGTTCTTTATCTCCGGCACGCTCAGTTCCTCGCCCTCAAGGTACTTCGCCAGCAGCTCCTCGTCCGACTCGGCCACGGCCTCGACCAGATTGCGGCGCCATTCCTCGGCGGTCTCCTTTAAGTTGTCGGGAATTTCTTCCTCGTAATACTCCTTGCCGGAGTCGTCCTTGTAAAACTCGGCCTTGAAATCAATCAGGTCTATGATGCCTGTAAAGCTGTCCTCCGAGCCGATGGGCAGCTGCACGGGCACGGCGTTGGCCTTCAGGCGGTCCTTCACCATGTCCAGCACCCTGTAAAAATCCGCGCCCATGATGTCCATCTTGTTTATGAATATCATGCGCGGGACGCCGTACTTCTCGGCTTGCCGCCAAACAGTCTCGGACTGGGGCTCCACGCCGCCCTTGGCGCACAGCACTGTGACCGCGCCGTCCAGAACCCTCAGCGAGCGCTCCACTTCCACGGTGAAATCCACGTGGCCGGGAGTGTCGATGATGTTTATCCTGGTGTCGTGCCATTGGGCGGTGGTGGCGGCGGAGGTTATGGTGATCCCCCGTTCCTGCTCCTGCTCCATCCAGTCCATTGTCGCGGCCCCGTCATGGACCTCGCCGGTTTTGTGTATCCTTCCGGTGTAGTACAGTATTCGTTCCGTGGTAGTCGTCTTTCCAGCGTCAATATGCGCCATTATGCCTATGTTTCGCGTGTTTTCCAACGAAAAATTGCGCGGCATGATTACCCCTCCTTTGCGTTGCTGTTCATTTTTATTGGCCGCCTCCGATCCCATTCGGGCTGTCGAACGGCAGTCAGAAAACGGCCCCATTCCTCTGTTACTCCGGCTTGCGCGAGCGGCCGGGCGTGACGCGGAAGAATGGAGCCGAAATGTCTAGCGAGAATTCCCCTAATGCCTTACCACCTGTAGTGGGCGAACGCCCTGTTGGCCTCAGCCATTTTGTGGGTGTCTTCCTTCCTTTTCACGGACGCGCCCGTGTTGTTCGAGGCGTCTAATATTTCCTTTGCCAGCCGCTCGGACATGGTCTTTTCGCCCCTTGCCCTGGTGAACCTCGTCAACCACCGCAGGCCCAGCGTCTGCCTCCTGTCGGGGCGGACCTCCATGGGCACCTGGTAGTTGGCGCCGCCTACGCGCCGAGCCTTCACCTCCAGCACCGGCATGATGTTGTTCATGGCTTTCTGGAACACCTCCACGGGCTCCTCGCCCGTTACCTTCCCTATGCGCTCGAAGGCGTCATAAACGATTTTCTGCGCCACTCCCTTCTTCCCGTCCAACATAATGCTGTTAATCAGCTTGGCGACCACAACATTATTGTAGATAGGGTCAGGCAGCACTTCCCTCTTGGGCACGCTTCCTTTTCTTGGCATTTTCCTCTTCCCTCCGAGAACCCGCCGATATTTTTACGAACCCTTTGCATTATACCGCGTTTTCTCTAATATAAACAATTTGTTTATCGGTACTCGTCAACCCCCGCATTCCGCCAAGGCTCGCCAAGACCTCTCCGACGGGCGCCGGCCGGGATTCAGCCGGCCGTCCCGAACAGGACGTCTCTTCATGTGCGCGAGCTCTTCGGCTTCCACGCGGCGCGTCGCCGCGGCGCCATGTATATCCATTACTACGGCCGTCCTCGCGCCAGGAGGCGTATCGCCCCTGGGGACAGCCGCGCCATATATATAAAGGCACTCGCAGATCCGGGCTATAGGGCGCGTCGCGCCGAAAGCCCCGTCTTGTCCGATTATTTCGCTTTCTTGGGCCTTTTGGCGCCATATTTGGAACGGGCCTTGAGCCTGTTGGCGACGCCGGAGGTGTCCAGCACGCCCCTCACTATGTGGTACCTGACGCCAGGCAAGTCCTTCACCCTGCCGCCCCTGATGAGGACGACGCTGTGTTCCTGAAGGTTATGGCCGATGCCGGGTATGTAGGCTATGACCTCGATGCCGTTGGAAAGGCGCACACGGGCCACTTTCCTCAAAGCCGAGTTCGGTTTTTTGGGCGTGACGGTCTTAACGGAGGTGCAGACGCCGCGCTTCTGCGGTGAAGCTTGATCCGTGGGCCTCCTTCTCAACGTGTTCAGGCCCTTCAGCAACGCCGGGGCCGTGGATTTCTTTACGGCCGTGACCCTGCCTTCCCTCACGAGCTGGTTAATAGTTGGCATGAAAAATATCTCCTTTCTCCGCATTCGCCCAAAACAGAGCCGAAGGGCGAGCGGCACGTTATCCGCGACCAAGCCAGGGACAGGCGCGAGAACGCCCCCCTTGCAATAGGCCAAAGTATATTCTAACATAACTCACGAGGGTAGCGCAAGTGGTTTTTTGTAAAGGACTGCGATTTTGGTGAATTGCAAGTTTAATTGTCGCTCCAAATATTACCAGTTAAGCCGTGGTATTCATGTCGTTCGCCGTTTTATACCCGAACATCCTCCTTGGGCAGATGTTAATCCGGCCTTGTACCCTCAGGACGTCCGTCCTCGTCAGTTCGCCGACGTCAAATCCTTTCGGGACGAAGCGGCGTATGAGTTTGTTCGCGTTCTCGCGGCGTCTGCGCGTCCGGGACTACTGTTCGGGCGACGGCTGGATTTCAGCCAAAACGTCGCTGAAAAGGGATTCGTCGTAGTGGCCGGAATCTATCGGCATTGCCCTCCAGTTGTCAGCCGTGCGGATCACATGCTCGCACAGATAGGAGGGGATGACGCCGGCGCCGTTGCCGATGTAGGGGTTAAGGACGGACATAGCGCCGTTGAAGAATATGTCGCCTTCGTAGCCGCTGATCGGCTCTATGTTGAAGGGGCCGACGGCGTTCTTAAGGTCAAGGGCCTCCTCGATGTACTCGCCCTGCTTCACGCCGACCAAGAAATCGTCGAAAGTGACGTAATAGCTGACCGCGTCGGTGTCCACGATGAGCCTGCCATAGGCGATGACGGGTATGTTCTTCTCCTTTGCGGTGGCCAGCGCCAGAACTAGAGTTCTTTTAATTCCTGCCTTGCTCACGTCTGCCTCTTTGTATCTTCGCACGCTTTAAACGGGCGAGGCGATCCTTGGCCGCTTGACTACTATACGCTTACGTCGGGGAGCGAGCAAGGTTTCATCCCACGCGCATTCCCATATACAGCATATGGCAAGACAGATCGCCTGTCAATAGCGGACTGACGAAAGGTGCGGCGGCAGTCCGGCGTCGGGTTGCCAGGGAAGCGGCGGCGCATTGCCACATATTTCTTAAGGCGGTGTAAAATAGTTGTGGATGAGGCGGTCGGCGGGGGCTCGGGGGCGCGGCGCCCCGATTCGATCCGTGGGACGGGCGGCCCGCCCCCTTAGCAGGGCGGGCCGCCCGTCCCAACCTTGATTTAAGCCGCGGGCGAGTCCCTGAGAAGTGGAAGGGAACCCCCTCGCCATGGTAAAATGTTGTTTGC
>JAIRPE010000130.1 GCA_031257175.1 Eubacteriales Family XIII. Incertae Sedis bacterium
AAAACTACAAAAACAACCAATTGACACTATCGCTGATTAATGTTATACTTAGTAAGAGTAATTTGAACAGATGTCGCTTGATCTTCATTTCTGATGAATGGTTCGGCATAATCCATTGTTCATACCAATTGTCGCCCACCTAAACCCGTCCGCCGGCAAAAGCCTCTGTGAGGCGGTTTCGGCGCGGCTTTCGGGCGGCGTGGCGGCAGTAGCCATAATGGCTTTATCCCTTGGGTTTGGCGCGCCCGCAGTCGCGCTTGGCAAAGGAAAGGAGGGCGTTCACTGCGACAGAAAAGCTCTTGCTATTTCAGAGAAGTGGCAAACATCCCCGTGATATATACATTTTTTGAAAGGAAAACCGAGATGAAAATTGTGAAGAAAGCATTAATCTGCCTGTTGATGGCCGTCACGGCCGTCTCGGCGTTGCCCGGCGGTTTTTTCCAGCCGGATGAGGCTTCGGCCTGCCTGTTTTTCTGGTGCTGGCCCGCGCCTATTTGCAGGCCGGCTCCCCCGCCCTGCCCCCCCGCTCCTCCTGTCTGCCCGCCTTCCCAGTATTCGATGGCGGTCATCTACGACGGTAACGGCGGAGGTTTTTACAACAACTCCAGCCGCGCGTTTTACAGCACCCGCACGACCTGGACTGAGACCGGCAGCAACGTGAATACCACGGATCACACCGTGTTCAACCGCGACAACGTCAAAGAGGGCAACTACAGCTACACTGTTTACGCGCCTAACAAGGACTTCGTCGGCTGGAACACGAGGTCTGACGGTTACGGCCAGTGGGCTTACGAAAACAGGCGCCTGTTCGCCGACTGCGGTATCAGCCGCAGCTCGAGAGTGACCCTTTACGCCATCTGGAAAGACCAGTCTGTCTGCCCGATCATCTACACCGTCTGCTATGACGCGAACGGGGGCACGGGCGCGCCTGGTTCCCAGAAGAAAGTCCAGGGCTCGGATCTGACCTTGAGCTACGACAAGCCCACTAGGGACGGCTATAACTTCAAAGGCTGGGCCACCAGCAAGACGGGCGCCGTGACGTATCAGCCGGGAGGCGTCTACGCCAATAACGCGAATATCACTCTCTACGCGGTCTGGGAGAAGTCCTGCCCCGCCGTTTACACCGTTTCTTACGACGCGAACGGAGGCACGGGCGCGCCTGCCTCTCAGGTGAAAACCCAAGGCGTGGATTTGTATTTGAGCTACGGCAAGCCCGTTAGGGACGGCTACGATTTCCTGGGTTGGGCCATGAGTTCGTCGGCCACGACCCCCGTTTACCAACCTGGAGGCCTCTACAAAAGTGACGCGAGCGTGACCCTTTACGCCGTTTGGAAGGCGCAGCCGCCTAAGACTTACACCATCACCTATCACCCCAACGGAGGCATTGGGAACATCGACTCCAGGCCTAGCTACAACAACATAGTGAAAATCGAAAGCGTTGGATTCTATAAGGTAGTCGATTACACTACCTATCCGTTTTGGTTCTATACTACTAACCAAAGCGGGATCAACACGGAAAGGTACTATCCTGGCGACACGATAGACCTCGCCAAATTCGGCGGCTCGGTCACCTTGTACGCGCACTACATGCCTAGTCAAGGGAATATATCCGGCGGCCCTGGGACGAGTTCCGTCACCCCTCCCTCGGGAGGAGGCTCGAGCAACCGCGGAGGCGGTCTCTTCGGATTTATCTGGGGCCTCTTTTTCTAGATTAGACTAACGCCACGTTTTTCTTGATTCGCGTTCCGTCCCTAACTATGGGACGGGCTGTTGAGAAGAATATTTCGAGACCCGCCCGCGGCCGAAAACGGCCGCAGGCGGGTCTCTTTTGTTTTTGCCTTTCCCCGCGCCCGCCGCCTTATACTAATCCGCGTTTGAAATGTTGCCTTGAAGCGGATCGGTAGATGCCGCCTTCCGACGTCCTCCCAATGATTTTTGGCGGAATTTATTGCTCCGTCGAAGTGGTTTCAGCGCGACATTTAGTCAGTGGGGCAATAAAAAGAACAAGTATTTGGGCTTGACGGCGCGCGCCCTCCCCTACCCTGCTTATTTGGCGGGTTTCGCAGTCCTCTTTACGTAGATTTTACGTTCTGCAAAACTTCGTTTTACATTCTCGTGATATGATGTTCTCGGTTAGCCGACGGGGCTATTGGCGGCTCAGGGCGAGGCGCGGCGGCGAGGGCGGCGGTCATGGAGGGTGAGATGCGAGGACAAGGGACGGCGGCCCGCGATGACGGGCAAAGGGCGTCGGAGGACGGGGCGGCGGCCCGCGACGGGGGGCGAGGCGCACGGGGCGGCAAGGCCGATGCTCCCGAAGGAGGAAAGCGGGGCGCGCACGGCGCGGGCCGCCTGGCTTCGAGCGTCCGCGAGGTTCGCGGCGGCGGGTTTTTCGGCGCGGTCGGGAAGGCGGCGCCGCTTTTGGTTTTTTACGGCTTGGCTGTTTTGATAATGCTGGCTTCGGTGGCGTTCGGGCTTAACAGCGGGTTTGATTACAAGATGTACAACGACGAGGGCATCAGCTTTGTTTCTGGGCGGGTGACCCAGGTGATGAGCGAGGACGTGGAGATAGACCGTTTTGGCTTGCATCGGGGATCTCAAAAGCTTATGGTGAGGCTTGAGGGCGGCCCGCGACGGGGCGATGAGGTGGATGTGACCAACTCCCTTTCCGTGGAGCAAAGCATTTACGTCAAGCCGGGCGACAGGGTGGTGGTTCTCATGGACCAGCCCGACGAAAGCTACTATTACGCCAGCCTGTTCGGGCGGGACAGGTCCCTTCCGATATATGGCGTGTTGGGCGCGTTCCTGCTGATTCTCATGCTGGTGGGAAGGAGGAAGGGCGTCCGCTCGGCTTTCGGCATGGCTTTCACCCTCGTGACGGTGGTGTTCCTGCTGATACCGTTGATATTGCTGGGCTGGGAGCCTGCTCCCCTCACGGCGGCGCTGGCGGCTCTGATAATGGCGGTCTCCTTGACGGCTTTGTCGGGCTTCACCCGAAAGACCCTGGTCATGACGGCGGGGGCGGTCACGGGGGTGGTTATCAGCGCGTTGCTGTTCGCCGCCGCCAGCGCGGCGCTCCACGTGAGCGGCTTCAACGTGGAGGACGTGAGCGCTCTGGTCGTGCTGGCGCAGAACACGGACATAAAGATAGAGGGGCTGCTGTTCGCGGGGGTGCTGCTGGCGTCCCTGGGCGCCATAATGGACGTGGCCGTTTCCGTGGCGTCGGGCGTGGGCGAGCTGCGGGAGGTCAATGAGGGAATCACCGCCAATGAGCTGTTCCGCTCGGGCATGAAAATCAGCGGGGACATTATCGGCGCCACGGCCAACACGCTCATCATGGCCTTTCTGGGAACCTTCTTCATAACTATACTGATGTACAGGGTCTACAATGTGGAGTACACACAGCTTATCAACATGAACACCATGGCCATAGAGGTCGCTCAGGCCGTGTCGGGCGCTTGCGCCCTGATATTCACCGCGCCCGTGACGGCTTTCGTGGCGTCCAGGGTATATGGCGCCCGAAATAATACCACTCATGGAAGATATTGGGGTTGAATCCCTCCCCCGCCTTGTGCTATAATTCAACTGTGCGCCCATGCCATGGGTATTGGCGGCGGCGCGCCGGGAAGCGCGGGCGTTCTGCCGTCGGGACGGGGAATTGGCGTGTCGCCTGCGGCACGGTTGTCCGCCTCGAACGTGTGGTTCGGCTTGCTATATTATCAGGAAAGGAAGGGCGTCGAATGCGCGGTCAGGCGAGGGCATCTGTCCATGAGAGCGGGCCGCCGCGACCGTCGCGGCGCGTTTTTACGTATATAGACCTTTTCGCGGGTATCGGCGGTTTCCACCAGGCGGGGGACGCGCTGGGCGGGAGGTGCGTTTTCGCCAGCGAGATAGACGCGGAGGCGCGGCGGGCTTACGCGGCGAATTACGGGCTGGAGCCGCGAGGCGACGTCACTGTCATCGACGCTGAGGAGATACCTGACCACGACGTGCTTTTCGCGGGTTTCCCCTGCCAGCCCTTCAGCATTATCGGCAACCGCCTCGGCTTCGACGATGCCCGCGGCACGCTGTTTTTCGAGATAGCGCGGATATTGAGGGCGAAGAGGCCGCGTTTTTTTATTCTTGAGAACGTGAAGCAACTGAGCGGGCACGACAAGGGGCGAACTCTCGAGGTCATCGTCGCGGTGTTGGAGGAAATCGGCTATAAGACGCGCTGGGCGGTGTTGAACGCGCTGGATTTCGGATTGGCCCAAAAACGGGAGCGAACGGTCATCGTCGGCTTTCTGGACCACGGCGTCGATTTTTCCTTCCCCCGCCCCGTCGGGCCCGGAAGCCTCGAGGACGTGCTGGAGCCCGAAGGGAGCGTGGACGGGAGGTTTTTCGCCAGCCCGCGTATAGTGGGCAAGCGGCTGGAGAAGCACCGAAGCGAGCATTTCCCCGCCATTTGGCACGAGAACAAAAGCGGCCACGTGGCCAGCTACCCGTTTTCCTGCGCGTTGCGGGCGGGGGCGTCTTACAATTACTTGCTCGTCAACGGGGAGCGCCGCCTGACGCCCAGGGAAATGCTGCGGCTGCAGGGCTTCCCCGACGCGTTCAAGATAGTCTGCAGCGACAGCCAGACCAGAAAGCAGGCGGGCAACGCCGTTCCTGTCAACGTCATCAAAGCCGTGTTGGAGGCGGCGCTTCATGCGGAAGGAAAAATTGTGGGCCAGTCGGGCCAATCGGGGCGGCAATCGGGCCAATCAGGCCAATCGGGACGAGAATCGGAACGGCAATCAGTCCAATAGGGGCATTAGGGCCGGGGCCGCGCCGTGCCTGGTCGCGGCGGCTGTGGCGCTGGCCGCGTTGGGATTGCCGCTGGGCGGCTGTTTGCCGCGTGATAAGGATGGGGCGGGCCTCTCCTCCGAGCCTTCGGCGCCCACCGCGCCTGCCGTCGGACTGCCTGCGGCCTCCTTTTCCGACGAGGTGAGGACGGTTCCTTTCGTGTGGCAGACGGAGCGCGATATCACGCCTGTGGCCGACGCGGACGCGGACGCCGCCAAGGACGGCCTTGAGCATGTGTTTTATGACGGGGAATCCGACCCGACGCTTTATCTGCGGCAGGAGGGCGAGAACCTGAGTTTTTACGAGGTGAAAGGGGGCACGGGCGCCAGCTTCTTGTTTTCCTTCAAGGGCCGTCGGGGGGAGGGCGCGTTCCGCGACAAGGATGGCGTCCGCTGTTTTTCTTACTATGGCTATGAGGACGGCCGCGGCTCTTATTGCGTGGCGCGGTACTCGCAGGGCAAGCTGCGCGTGACGAGGCTTTCCGATTTGTTCGACGGACGCGAGGTTTACTTTTACAGCTTCACGAAGGACGGCGCGCCGGCTTGGTATTGCGAGGTCTATTCCGACAATTCTGCCGGGGGCTACCTTAAGAACACCAGATGGGTTTTCGACGAGGAGTCCATGAGTTTCACGAAGGTTGACGTTCCCGACAAGCTGGGCGGCTGGGGCGGCATAAACGTTTCTTTTGAGCGTGGCGCGGATTGGCGGCGGATCGTCGAGAACAGCGATTTTCATATCGGGGAGTCCGACGGCGAGTACAGGAAGTTCGGGACTTACCCCGTTATTGACGGCTCCACGGTATGCGTCCCGCTGGCGGCGGAGTTCGCGTGGCAGCATTTGGGGATATCGGACGACGAAGCCAGGAGTTTCGTGTCTTTCAACACCACCCACAACGCTTACGACTATTTGACGACGAAGTCCGTGGAATGGCCGATCTACCGCGGCTCTTGGCGCGAGTCCGAGGGCGGCTCGGTCACCATGCAGACTATGGAGCAGGGGCGGCCTGTTGACATAATACTCGCCACCTACCCTTCCGACGAGGAGCTGGCGCTGGCCAAACAGCGCGGGGAGGCGCTGGCCATAGAGCCTGTCTGCACGGACGCCTTCGTTTTCATCGTGAACAAAGCGAACCCTGTCAACAGTCTGACGCTTGAGCAGATTCGCGGGATTTACGGCGGGAAAATCACCAACTGGAAGGATGTCGGGGGCGAGGACAGGCCCATCACGGCGTACCAGCGCGAGCCGAATTCCGGCAGCCAGTCGGGGATGGAGCGGCTGGTCATGAAGGGCGAGCCTATGGCGGAGGCGCCTGCGGCGCTTTACATGGATTCGATGGCGGGCCTGGTGGAGGCGGTGGCGGCGGAGTACGACAACGGCGTGGGAAGCGTCGGATACAGCTACAAGTATTACGTGGAGGCGCTCTATAAGAATGAGAATATCAAGATACTGGATATTGACGGCCGGGCGCCGTCGGACGCGGGGCGTTACCCGCTCACCGTCAATTATTACGGGGCCGTCCGCGTGAGCGACGGGAAGGATAGCGTGGGGCGCAGGTTCCTGGACTGGATTCTGTCCGATGAGGGCCAGGAGTGCGTCAAGCAGGCGGGCTACGCCCCGCTTGGTTAGGCCGGGGCGATGCTCTTCTTCGCCCCGCGAAGCGAGACGCGCCAGTTTTTCATTCGCCCGATAAAATTTCCCCATGAGCGAAACGGCGCAATGCCAACGGATGGGCTTATCCGCACTTGCACACTGGCGCCTTGCCGCCTTGCCGCCGCGAGCAAATCTATATTCTAAACGATGTATAAACTAGTTTTTTACAGTAAAAAGCGTTACTTGCAAAAACGTAAAACCCAATCTTAATTAATGTTTTTATCCAAATTAATTTCCGTCACAATCCGAGGGTTGCTTGAAAATTTAGGCCGCGTGATGTACTATTAATAGATGGAGATGTGACAAAATGCGACTGAGCGAAACGGACAAGAGAACCGTCTTTCCCCCCGATGATTTGCCATGCCCCGACCATGAGACGTCGCCCTGCGTTTTGGAGCGGCAACTTAGCGCGGAGGAAATGCGCGTTGCTATTAAAGAGAATTTGAATGTGCAGATCGCGTTGAGCGAACTGCGCAGATATTCCGACATACCGCGGAATTGGTCTGTGTGCCACAATGTGGGCTTTATGGACGCGGAGGATTATCCGCGCCAGGCGAACATGCTGGCCAACCTTTTCGGCCATGCCGAGACATGCTCCTTTGGAGGCGTCCCCCACTTCGCCGTGGCGTCGAGACCCAGGAGCGCGGCGCTTTCGATTTATGACGAGTTGCGGCGCGGCGGGGAAATCCACCCCATGGTAGCCCATTTCATGGAGGACGGGCTGTCGCGCGAAGAGACGGAAGGGGTTTGGCAGATCACGTTCAGCGAGGATGAGACGCGGGCCGCCGAAGCCCTCGCCCCTTCGGATTTTGAGTTTTTCGACTATTTTTTGAACAACAACAGGAACACGGGCGCCTCCGAATGTTTCCCCGTCTTTGGGCGCGCCCTGCGGGACGTGGCGTCTGACAAGCGCGTTCTGGCGTTCAGCAAAATGGTGGACAAGCTGTTCGTGTATGTCGAAAGGGACGGTTTTATCGAGGGCGGCCGCACTATGTTCGTCTCTTGGCACAGGAAAAAGTGAAGCCGCGCGACGGCCTGGCGGGCGGCGGCGCGGGGGTAGCGGTCGTCCCCAATCCCCCCGCGCCCGCCGAACGATATCAGCCGTCTTTGGGGGGCTTGTTGTAGCCGCCTTCGCCAAAAGGTTCCTTCTCCTCCAGCCACAGCAGCTTCATCTCGTCGAGCCGCCGCTTCTTTTCCGCCGCAGGGGCGTCAGGCTCGACTTCGATCTCTTCCAGCACGGAATACTCGAAGGCGGCGGGGCCGTGCTTTTTCCAATCCTCTTGAAGCATCTTGTTGGGGTGCCGCCCGTCGTCCAGCGCCATCCGTAGGGTCAGCTCGCGGGATTTCAGGTTGTTCGCGGACTCGATGAACAGCTTGCCGTTCTCCTTGTTGCGAAGCTGGTAAACTCCCATAGAGACTTTTTGCCGCTTGTACTGGTCTATAATCTGTTTCCTCGCCGACTTGTCCATAGCCATGGTCTTTCTCCTTTTAGCGCTTCCCTAAATTATACACTCTTCCGCGGCCTTGGCGCAACGCCCGCCGCCGCAGGTCGGGGCTTGATAAATTCGGCTCTCAGGAATAGAATGTGTATGGGTCAATTGCCTAATATTTTTATAAGCGCCCTTATATGGGATTAAATGAAAGGAGCGTGGCCATGAAAGTATTCGTAACGGGCGGCACGGGCTTTATCGGTTCCGCCGTGGTCAAGGAGCTGGTCGCGGGCGGCCACGACGTAGTGGGTCTTGCCCGTTCGGCGGCGGGAAGGCGGGCGCTGGAGGCGCTGGGAGCGTCGGCGCTGGACGGCGACCTGGAGGACGCGGGCAGCCTGAGGCGGGGCGCGGAGGCCGCCGACGCGGCCATCCACATGGCTTTCGTCCACAATTTCGCGGAATTCGCGGCGGCGGGGCAGACGGACAAGCGCGCCATAGAGGCCATAGGCGAGGCTCTTGCCCTCACGGGCAAGCAGTTCGTCGTCACGTCGGGCGTCCCTGGCGGGGAGAGCGGCCACGTGGTGACTGAGAGGGACAAGAGCGGGGATTTCCCGCGCATGTCGGAATCGGCGGCGTTGCCCTTCGCGGAGCGCGGCGTGAGGGTCACGCTAGTCCGCCCGTCGCGGTTCGTCTACGGCGAGGGGCTGGCGAACGGCTTCATCGCGGCGCTCATCGGGACTGCCGCGCAGAAAGGCGTCTCCGCTTACGTGGGCGACGGCGGCAACCGCATCCACGCGGTCAACGTGCTTGATCTGGCGAGGCTGTATCTGTTGGCCCTGGAAAAGGGGGTATCGGCGGTCTACCAAGGCGTGGGCGACGGCGCCGTGCGGTTTCGCGACGTGGCGGAGGCCATAGGGGCGCGGCTGGGCATCCCGACCGTCTCTATATCGGCAGAGCAGGCGGCGGGGCATTTCGGCTTCCTCGGCCAGATAGCGGGCGCGGACAACCCCGCTTCCAGCGAGCTGACCCAGGCCGCGCTGGGCTGGGGGAAAACGCGCCCCTCGCTGTTGGAGACGCTGCGCCAGGAGCGGGCCTGAGCCGCCGCCTGGCCCGACAGAAAAAATCCTCGCCGAAGTGGTTTCAGGGCAACATTTAATCGGTGAAGCAATAACATATAAATATTAGTTGCTTTCAATAATTTCACAAAAAGTCGCGTATTGGGTTTTTTGGCGAATCAGATATGCGCTATCCCAATCTGCAGGCAGAAGCAACGGAATATTTAACGCCGACTCGCTAAGACACTGTCTTGACAAAGCGCTTATCCACGCATGTCGTATTTCACTGCACCCTAAATCTTGGAAATACAAACCTGAGTCAATTGGAAGCCGTGAATCTAGCTCATACTCACATTTTTCAATAACTTCGCCTTTTTGACAGACTTCGATACGCGCGCTGCGACCACGCAATCCAAACATAAGAGCCGCATATTTTTGCGCCAAACCGCCAGGTCTGGTATCGAATTTGATCCACGTATTCTGCAACTCCTGAAATTCAGTGGTTATAGACGCATATGTGCTAATGACATTGTATCTGCTGACAACAACGACTTGCTCCATAAAATCATCCATCGTAATATCACGGGGCAAAGGGATACCTTGCAATTTATTCATATTTATTAATGACGTTAACGCTTGTCGTCTATGTTTGATTGCCTCTTTTTCCCTACGCTTAATTTGAGAAATAAGTTTATCTATATCTTCATGCTGCGCCAAATAGTGGCAGGACATCTTCATCATATCAAAATCCCTCCCCGTAAAAATCATCACTTCGTTACGCGGATGAGAGCCCGTACTGCGCCGATGATTCCGCGGTGGCGGCCTCGTCATGCCGAGAGAGCGAGTGAACTGGAATTTGATTGGCAGGAAAATATGATCAAATTCCAGTCTATCAGATATGTGCTGAAATCATCCTAAAAAAATTTACATTCCCAAAACATTTTCCCATTTCATGTAGATCAACAGCACGTGGTATGACTGTCGGATTATGAACTTCGATAACAAATGTGGCAAACCCGCACGGCTTCACATAAATAAGTTCTTCCAATGATGATGACGAGTTGCAACAAGGCATATGGAGCCCTAAATCCTGAAATGAATCGCCGTCATATCCATTATCCATTGCTTCTCGCCAATATTTGACGTCTAAACTACGTCCGCACCACGGACAAAATATTTGCGCCAGCCCATCGCCGCAGTCAATAAATTGAACACTCTTATAGTTGGTAAACGTTATTTCTTCGCTTGAAGTCAGTTTGAGCGTATTGATTGCGCCAATAATCTGATCATCAGTATATTTTGGATAATAATATCTGGGAAAAATCTTAAATATTGTATCTGACATTTTCGCGCTCCTATTGACATCATTAAGCGCCTGTGCGCCGTAATTGCTATTTTATAACCGAAATCCGCAAGCCAAAAATTCCAATTTACTGCCTAATATCCGAAACATTGCTACTAAATTGTAACACCGCGCTGCCACATTTTCAACCACTATTGAAAGGAGTGCGTAGTTATCTTGTGATAATGTCACCTTGTGGAATATAGCGAGAAAATGTCACCCCCTGTAGTAAAATCATTACATGAGACAGGATGTGATACGCATGACGCGAAAACAACTCAACGCCTATGAGGTGATAGTCAGAGCGTGCAATGGGACGCTGACGGTGGCCGAGGGTGTCGAATACGACCTCGATTCCTTTGTTTTTCCTGAAACCACGCGCTCCTTTCCAAACCGTCTCCAACCCTTTGCCCACCTGAAAATTTCACTCAGCCGACTTCCAACGGCCTCTTCGTGTTTCTCCACTTTGGAGACGACAGGGGCTCGCCGACTCGTCTAATCATGTCGGAAGGCCACGTGCGCGCAGGTAACCTCCGTTTGATTATATCGTTGGCAAATCACATTTTACCATGGGACGGGATCTTCTTTTCTTTCCTGGTGGCCACACTTCGGGTGGCCTTTACCCTCATCCTCAAAACCCAATATTTACGCTTAGGATATATTGACTGCCCTTACCAGCAATGGTATCATTATATAATACATAGCATATATTGCCCCGACGACTGACGCCGCGCGTTCGCCCGTCTTTTCCGTCAGACCGCGCCACCCTTAGCCGATGGGGCGATAGCGCCGTACTTTCACGAGCCACATGTGGCGGCGTCGGCCGCAGAGGAGGTTATTATGGGCTTGAAGCCGGATTTCACCCGCGAGGAGGCCGTAGCCTTGCTGAAAAAATACAACAGCGAGCGCTTCCACCTTCAACACGCCTACACTGTCGAGGGCGTCATGGGGTATTTCGCCGAGGCGTTGGATTACGGGGACGAAAAGGAGTTCTGGAGCCAGGTGGGCCTTCTCCACGATTTGGATTTCGAGCTGTACCCCGAGGAGCATTGCGTGAAGGTTCAAGACCTGCTTCGGGACGCCGGGGCGGGCGAGCCGCTGATAAGGGCGATCGCCAGCCATGGCTACGGGCTCTCCGGGGCCGAATTCGCGCCCGAGCATGAGATGGAGAAGGTTTTGTTCGCCGCCGACGAGCTTACAGGGCTGATTTGGGCCTGCGCCATCATGAGGCCGTCCAAGAGCGTGCAGGATTTGGAACTTAAGTCCGTCAAAAAGAAATACAAAACGCCCAGCTTCGCGGCGGGCTGCTCCCGCGAGACCATAGAGCGCGGCGCGGCCATGCTGGGTTGGGACGTGGACAAGCTTATCACGGACGTCATCATGGCCATGCGATCCTGCGAGGACGACGTGGCGAAGGAGATGGCATAAGGAGTCGATGATGGATGTCCAGCTTGTTCTAAGCGTGGCGTTTCTCTTCCTGTTCGCCGCCTGCGTCGCGGTTCGCGCGGCGATGCTTGCCAAAAAAGGGATTCGGGCCATAGTTTTCGGCGCGACCGACAAATCAGACTTTCTGCTCGTGCCCTTCATCCTGGCCATCGCCTACGCGGCTCTGGCCAAAGCGTTCGGCCTGCCTATGTGGGAACCCCTGGCGTTCCCCTTCTGGGACTCCCCCGCCCCAGGCTGGGTCGGCGTGGGGCTTTGCTCCGCGGCCATAGTCGGCATGGTGGCCGCCCTGGTCAGCTTCGGCGAGTCTTTCAGGGTGGGCATCGATGAGGAAAACCCCGACAAGCTGGTCACCGACGGCCTGTTCGCCTACAGCCGCAACCCGATATATGTCTGTTTCGACGGCTTTTTCCTCGGACTGTTCCTCATACACCGCAACATCGTCATACTGGCGGCGACGGTCGGGTTCGCCCTTCTCATACACCGCCAAATCCTGCGGGAGGAGCGGTTCCTGAAAGGCCATTACGGCGACGAATACGAAGCTTACCTCAAAAAAGTCAGAAGATACCTGTAGCCCGCTTTGGAAGCCCGCTTTACATAGATTTAACAATCCCCATACAATATACTTTACAAACCTGTAATAGACTAGTGCTATAAATAGCGAAATCGTGTGGTGAGGCGGCGATAACGAATACGCGCCGCCGTGTGGAATGTAATGTGGAATGTAAAGCGAGGTAATACTGAAATGAAAATGAGAATGATTAAAGGACGGGTATTGGCAATTTTGATGGCCGCGACCATGGTTCTGGCCACGGCCTGCGGCAATAACGCGGGCGGCGCCGCGAACACGGGCGCGGACGCCGTGTCGTCTGACAGCCCCAGCGGCGCCATAACGGTCATATCGAGGGAAGAAGGCTCCGGCACGCGCAGCGCCTTCGTGGAGCTTTTCGGCGTCCACGACGAGGACAAGAACGACATGACTGTGGTGACGGCGGAGATAACTAACAACACGGCGGTGATGATGACCTCGGTCGAGGGCGACGGGAACGCCATAGGCTACATATCCTTGGGTTCTCTGAACGACACGGTCAAGGCGCTGAAAATAGACGGGGCGGACGCCACCGTCCAGAACGTCGCTGACGGCAGCTACGCCATATCCAGACCGTTCAACATCGTCACCATGGGTACCGTCAGCCCTTCGGCGCAGGATTTCATCAACTTCATCCTCAGCAAGGACGGCCAGGACGTGGTAGAGGCCAAGGGCTACATAAGGCTGGAGGACACGGGCGCCTACGCGGGCGCCGCGCCCACGGCGAAGATCGCCATATCCGGCTCTTCCTCCGTATCCCCGGCCATGGAGTCCCTGAGGGAGGCGTATCTGAAGATATACCCCTCCGCAGTCGTTGAAATCATTACCACGGATTCCTCAGGCGGCATAAACGACGCCATAAACGGCATCAGCGACATAGGGATGGCGTCCAGGGAGCTGAAAGACTCCGAGGCCGAGAAGGGGCTGGCCTCCACCACCATAGCCATGGACGGCATAGCCGTCATAGTCAACAACTCCAACCCGCTGGAAGGACTGACCAAGGAGCAGGTGAAGAGCATTTACGAGGGCGGTATCCTGAATTGGGAAGAAGTCTAGTTATTTACGTTTATCGGGCAGTGAGGCGATGAAAAAGGACACGGATATCAAGAGCAACATCGGGAAACTTAGCGGCGCGGCGCTTTCGACCGTCGGTCGAGGGGTCTTGTCCCCGTCGGGGGCCGCGCCCTCCCCCGCCCCCGCGCGCCATGTGCCCGCGCGGGGGCGTTCTCGCGTGGGCGAGTCGCTAATGCGGATAGTGTTCACGGTCGCTGCTTTAGCCTCCATCCTGTGCGTGCTGCTTATCTGCCTGTTCCTGCTGGTCAGGGGAGTGCCCACCATAGGGGTCATAGGGCCGCTGAAGTTCCTGACAGGAACTGTGTGGAAGCCGGGCAGCGACATTTACGGCGTCGCCCCCATGATAATAGGCAGCATTTACGTCACCGCGGGCGCCGTGGTGACGGGGGTTCCCATAGGACTGCTCACGGCCGTGTTCATGGCCAAGTTTTGCCCCCAGGGCCTCCACCGCCTGTTCAGCCCCGCAGTGGCTCTGCTGGCCGGCATTCCTTCGGTGGTTTACGGGTTCTTCGGCTTGGTGGTGCTGGTTCCCGCCATCAGGGATTTCATGCGGCACGTGGGCATAGACGGCAGCGGTAAGAGCGTGGTGACGGCCTCCCTCCTGCTGGGAATGATGATACTGCCCACCATCATAAGCGTCTCCGAGGCGGCCATACGCGCCGTCCCCGACAGCTACTACGAGGGGGCGCTGGCTTTGGGAGCCACCCACGAGCGCGCCGTGTTCTTCGCCGTCCTCCCCGCCGCCAAGTCGGGCATACTGGCGGCCGTCATACTGGGGGTGGGGCGTTCCATAGGCGAGACTATGGCCGTGATTATGGTCGCGGGGAACCAGGCTCTGATTCCCGAGGGCCTCAAGGGCCTCTTCAAGGGGGTCAGGACGCTCACGGCGAACATAGTGCTGGAAATGGGCTATTCGGCGGACATGCACAGAAAGGCGCTTATCGCCACGGCGGTGGTGCTGTTCGTGTTCATATTGATAATAAACTTGCTGTTTTCGGCCATGAAGAGCAGACAGCCCGTTTAGGCGGGGCCTGTCGGGAGAACGGACGGAATTATGGGTATCATTAAAACCATAACGGATTTGAAGAGGCACCCCCTGTCGCTGCTGTTGCGGCTGTTGGTGCTGGCGGCGGCAGCCTTCACCGCTTTCGCCATATTGTTCATGGTGGGCTACATCGTGGTGAAAGGCGTCCCGAACATACGGCCCGAGCTTTTTGAATGGGAGTACAACAGCGTGAACGTGTCCCTCATGCCCGCGCTGATAAACACGGTGATAATGACCTTCGCGGCCCTGTTGCTGTCCGCGCCCCTGGGGATTTTCGCGGCCATCTACCTGACGGAGTACGCCAGGCGGGGCAACAGGCTCATAACTCTCATTCGACTGGCGGCCGAGACGCTGGCCGGCATCCCCTCCATCGTGTATGGGCTGTTCGGGCTGCTGTTCTTCGTCACCTACTTGAAGTGGAACTACTCCCTTCTGGCCGGCGCCTGCACCCTGGCCATCATGATACTGCCCCTCATCATGAGGACTGCCGAGGAAGCGGTGCTGGCCGTCCCGGACTCCTTCCGCGAGGGCAGCTTCGGCCTGGGCGCGGGGAAACTCCGCACCGTGTTCCGCATAGTCCTGCCCAGCGCGGTTCCCGGCATATTAGCGGGGGTCATCCTGGCCATCGGCAGGGTCGTGGGCGAGAGCGCCGCCCTTATATTCACCGCGGGCACGGTGGCAAAGGCGCCCCAAAGCCTCTTCTCGTCGGTGCGCACCCTGTCCGTCCACATGTACAACCTCTCCAGCGAAGGCATGTACATCAACCAGACTTACGCTACCGCCTTGATTCTGCTGGCGCTGGTAGCCGTCATCAACCTGTTGTCCGGTTTGCTCGCGAAGCGAATCATTGGAGGCGCTGATGAACAGCATTAACATTATGGAACAAATGCCGCCCCATGCCCCAGGCGGCGCCCTTGAGCCGTCGGAGAGCAAAATCAACATCAAGAACCTGGATTTGTATTACGGGGCGTTCAAGGCCCTCAAGGACGTGAGCATGGACGTCCCCTCCCGCGAAATCACGGCGCTGATAGGGCCGTCGGGTTGCGGCAAGTCAACATTGCTCAAGACCCTGAACCGCATGAACGACCTGGTGGAAGGCTGTCGCATAACGGGCGGGATTTTCCTGGACGGCGAGGATATTTACGGCTCCATGGACGTGAACCTGCTGCGCAAGCGTGTAGGCATGGTGTTCCAGAAGCCCAACCCCTTCCCCATGAGCATCTACGACAATATAGCCTATGGGCCTAAGACCCACGGCGTCAGGTCTAAGGTGAAGCTTGACATAATTGTCGAGAAATCCCTGAAAGACGCGGCCATATGGGACGAGGTGAAGGACAGGCTGAAGAAGAGCGCGCTGTCCCTTTCCGGCGGGCAGCAGCAACGGCTGTGCATCGCCAGGGCTTTGGCGGTGGAGCCGGAGGTGTTGCTGATGGACGAGCCGACCTCCGCGCTGGATCCCATATCCACGTCCAAGATCGAGGATCTTGTGGAGGAATTGAAAAAAGAATATACTATTGTTATCGTGACGCATAATATGCAGCAGGCGGCGAGGATTTCCGACAGGACGGCGTTTTTCCTGCTGGGGGAGATGATTGAGTACAATGACACGGAGTCCGTGTTTTCGAGACCTCTGCACAAGCGCACCGAGGATTACATAACAGGGAGGTTCGGATAATGAGAGAGAGTTACCAAAAACAATTACAGACACTCCACACGGAGCTGATACGCATGGGCGCCTATTGCGAGGAGGCCATCGCCTACGCCATAAAGGGCCTGCTGGACGACGACGCCGAACTGCGGCGGAAGGCTCTGGAGATGGAAGAGACCATCAATGAGAAGGAGCGGGCAATAGAGTATTTCTGCATACGCCTTTTGCTCAGGGAGCAGCCCGTGGCCAGGGATTTGCGGCAGATCACCACCGCCCAGAAGATGATCATCGACATGGAGCGCATAGGGGATCAGGCTACCGACATCGCCGAGATTTCGGCCTTCATGGTGGGCAGCGCTGTCAAAAGCGACATCCACATCGCCGACATGGCGGCGGCGGCGGCGAAGATGCTCACGGACAGCGTGGATTCCTTCGTGGAGGGGGACATAGAAAAGGCGCGGCGCGTCATCGAGGACGACGACCTGGTGGACGAGCTTTTCACGAAGGTCAAGAGCGAGCTGATAGAGCAAATCATGAAGGACAGCACGAAGGGCGGCGCCTGCCTGGATCTGCTGATGATAGCGAAGTACTTGGAACGCATAGGCGACCACGCGGTGAACATAGCGGAGGCCGTGGTTTATTCCATCGAGGGATGAAAGGCGGGCCCTCGTGTGGAACGATGGTCGAAGAGCGGCGCGGCGGCTTGCGGGGCAGGAGGTTGCCGAGGTTGGTCGGGATTTTTTGTAATAACGGGAGTCTACTGGAATAATGGGAATGATTTATCTGGTGGAGGACGACGACAATATCAGGGAACTGGTAGTCTACACCCTTAAGAACACGGGCTTCGACGCCGTGGGCTTTCCGAACGGCGGAGAATTCAGACAGGCGCTGGAGCGGCGCCTGCCCGATTTGGTGTTGCTGGACATCATGCTGCCCGGCGACGACGGGCTGTCCCTGCTGAAACGCCTGCGCTCCGCCGCCTCCACGGCCATGCTCCCCATCATCATGCTTACGGCCAGAAGCACGGAGTATGACAGGGTGCTGGGACTGGACATGGGCGCGGACGATTACATCCCCAAGCCCTTCGGCATGATGGAACTGGTGGCCAGGGTGAGGCGGCTGTTGTTGCGCGCCAGGCCGACGGCGGCCTCCGAAGAGTACCCATTGGGGGATTTGCACATCAGCCAGGCCAGCCACGCGGTCACGGTGGGCGGCCTGGACGTGAGGCTGACTTTGAAAGAGTATGATTTGTTGCTTTACCTCGCCAGAAACGCGGGCCTGGCGCTTACGAGGGACCAGATACTGAACAGCGTCTGGGGCTATGACTTCGACGGCGAGACCAGAACCGTGGACGTGCATATACGAACCTTGAGGGGCAAGCTGGGAGCCTGCGCGAGGATGATACAGACAGTGCGCGGGATCGGGTATAAGCTGGCTAAATGCTGACTGGGGGCGACGGTTTCGGCGGCGAAGGTTTCGACCGTCGGTCGGGCCTCGATGCCGCGCGGCTCTGCCATGTCGGCGGCAGAAGCGGCTCTGAGGCGGTTAAGAGAAAGCAAGGACGACCATGAAAAGACGAATCCTTTTATTCACCTGCCTTTTGGCGGGCCTGTCGATAATCCTGACGACAGTGGTTTTGAACAACATATCTTACCGCAACCTGGTGCTGGAAGCGAGGCAACAGCTGAAAGCGGAGTCGGAGCTGGTGGGCGCCGCCGTGAATATGGGCGGCTTGGCCTACCTGGAATCCCTTTCCCCCGACATGGAGACCCGATTCAGCCTCATAAGCCCGAAGGGACGGGTGATTTTCGACAGCCGCGCCAACCTAGGCGAGCTGGGCGACCACAGCGACAGGCCCGAGGTGGCCGAAGCGCTGGCTACCGGGCGCGGCGAAAGCTTCAGGTTTTCGGGCACCATCGGCAAGAGGACGGTCTATTACGCGCTGAGGCTGCGCGACGGCGACGTGCTGAGGGCGGCCATTACCGTGGACAGCGTCTACATGGACCTGTTCAGGCTGTTGCCCTTCATGATCGTCGCCGTGGCCGCCATCGCGCTTCTGGCCCTCATCGTGGGCGGCAAGGTGACGCGGGCCATAGTGGAGCCTATAAACAAGCTTAACCTCAACGCGCCAGAGGAAAACGCCGTCTACGAGGAATTGTCCCCCCTACTGTCCAGAATGAAGCGGCAAAACGACGTCATAGACGCCCAGATGTCCGAGATAAGGCAGAAACAAGCGGAATTCACGGCCATCACGGACAACATGAGGGAGGGCTTGCTGGTGCTGGACCAGGACGCCTACGTTCTCACGTGCAACAAGAGCGCCATGAAACTCCTGCAATCGCGGATAGACCCGTCCGTCAGGCAGAACGCCCTGGCGTTCAACCGCAGCGACGCCTTCAGCGAGGCGATAGGTAAAGCCGCCGGCGGCCTGCGGAGCGAAAGCGTGCTGCGCGTCGGCGCCAAGAGCATACAGCTGATCGCCACACCCGTGCAGGGGCGGGATTATGAGCCTGAGGGGCCCGACCCCGACATGAAGGGGATAATACTGTTTTTGCAAGACGTCACGGAACGGGAGGACAGGGAGAAGCTGCGTCGGGAATTCACCGCCAACGTGTCCCATGAGCTTAAAACCCCCCTCACCTCCATCTCGGGCTACGCGGAGATAATCGCCTCAGGCTTGGCCAAGGGCGACGACGTGCCGCGCTTCGCCGCCAACATCTACAACGAGACGAAACGGCTCATAACGCTTATAGGCGACATCATGACCCTGTCCCGCCTGGACGACAAAGGAACCGCCATAGCCAATGAAACCGTGGATTTGCGCGGTTTGGCCGAAGAAGTCATAGAGCGGCTGAAGGATATGGCTTACCGTAAAAATATTACCGTAACCTTAAGCGGCGGCGAGGCGTCCGTCCAGGGATTGCGCCAGGCTTTAGACGAGAGCCTGTACAATCTGGTGGAAAACGCGGTGAAGTACAACCGCCCCGACGGCAAGGTCGAGGTTTCGGTGGAGGACGGCGCGGACGCCGCGATCCTGACCGTGAAGGACACGGGCGCGGGCATCCCCCCCTCGGAGCAGGAGCGTGTCTTCGAGCGCTTCTACAGGCTGGAAAAAAGCCGCAACAACGCGATAGAAGGCACAGGGCTGGGGCTTTCCATCGTGAAGCATGGGGTGCAGCTGCACGGGGGCGAGATTTTTTTGGACAGCGACGGGGCTTCAGGCACCACCGTCACCATCAAGCTTCCCAAGGGCTGAGGCGCGGACGGGAGGCTCTCCCCTACTCTATAACATAACATTATATACTGTTACACACAAAGCTATGAAGGCGGCGCGGGGCTATGGTACGGACAATCTTCTTGCCGAAGGCGGTGAAACTGATATTGGGCGTTCTGACTGACGGCGGGCACGAAGCCTACGCCGTGGGCGGTTGCGTCCGCGACAGCCTGCGCGGCGCCGAGCCCAAGGACTGGGACATATGCTCCCCCGCCCCGCCCGAGACCGCCGCCGCCCTCATTTTGGCCGCGTCGTCGCCCGAAACCGTGAAAATCCTGCCTATCGGCCTGAAACACGGCGGCGTTACCGTCTTAATGGACGGCGAGGCTTACGAGATAACCACGTTTAGGAGCGACGGGCCTTATTCAGACCACAGGAGGCCGGACTATGTTGAATGGACCGACAGTCTAGAAAGCGATCTCTCCCGCAGGGATTTCACCGTGAACACCATGGCCTACAACGAGCGGCGCGGGCTGGTTGACCCCTTCGGCGGTCTGAACGACCTGAAAGACGGCCTGATCCGCGCCGTCGGGAGCCCTTCCGAACGGTTTCGCGAGGACGCGCTCCGAATCCTCCGCGCCATGAGGTTCGCGGCCGTTCTGGGTTTTTCTATAGAGGCGGCCACCGAAGCGGCCATGGGCGGGCGTAAGGCGTTGCTCGCCGAAATCTCAGCCGAGCGGATAGGCGCGGAGCTTCGCGGCCTGCTGTCCGCCCCCAGCCCCTCCCGCGTTTTGGACAGGCATCTTGACGTGGTGACAGTCCCTATCCCGGAATTCGCCGCCTACGTCCGCGATCCTGCGGCCAAGGCTCTAGCCCTGGCTTGCCTTGAATCCTGCCCGAGCGACCTTGTCTCACGGCTTGCCGCGCTTTTCGTGTTTTTAGGCGCGGAGGCGGCGGGCAGGGCCTTACGGCGGCTCCGTTTCCCGACCCATGACGCAGGGCGCGTGGAGACGCTGGCGCGAGACGCGTCAGAACCGCTGGCGGTGCGCATGGGCGGCGCCGCAGACGCCGCCCACGTCAAACGGCTTTTAAGCCGCATGGGCCCAGAACGCCTACGCTCGGCGCTGGCTCTAAAAAAGGCCATGGCCACAGCCCTCGGGGAGGACGCCACGCCTGTCGAGGCAGCCTCCGCCCTTTTGGACGCCATCCTGGAGGCCGGCCAATGCTACAGCCTGGCTAGCCTGGCCGTGGACGGGAACGACCTTATGTCCCTCGGTATCCCGGCAGGGCCTGAAATAGGGGCGACGCTCCGCATGTTGCTGGAGCGCGTCATGGACGGGGATTTGCCTAATGAGCGCGGGGCGTTGTTGGGGTGGGCAATGGGGAATAGAGCAACCACCTAGCGCCAACAAAAAAAGCCCCGGAACCCGCCGGATTCCAAGGCTTTTCGACGCCGCCCTGGCCGCGTCGAAAGACGTCTTAGTCAGGGCGGTGTATATCCTGGCGGTGGTCTTTATGTCCTCGTGCCCCATGAACTCCTTCGCCACGTTGATCGGGACTCCCGCGTCCTGCAAGTCCGTGCAGAACGTGTGGCGGTAGCAGTACGGCACGAGGTCGTCGGCCAGCGGCAGGGGCGGCACGAGCGCGCTCCTGTAGACCTTGCACCCGGCCTCGATCTGCATGGCCCGCTTGAACGAGCGCCACATCTTGGCGACGGCGGCGCGCGACAGGGGCCCGCCGTCCTTGTTCTTGAACACCCTCTCGAACGGGCCTATGGGGCCCAGGGCCTCCAGCGCCTCGGCGGGCCCGTGAGCCCGTCTTTTTTCAGGGCGGCCCGGACTTTCAGGACGCGCCCCCGCAAGTCCACGTGGCGCCCCTCAAGCACGGCGGCTTCCTGCGGCCTCAGACCCGCGTAAAGCAACGTCAGGAAGGGCCCGCAGGGTGGGTTAGCGTGACCTCGCGCTCCCTGGGGGTAATCGGGCGGCGACTGCCGTCCTGCTTCACGTCGGGGAGCGACGCGCCCGCCGCCGGGTTCTCCGTCGTCAGCCCGTTCTTCATGGCGGCCTCGAACATCTGTCTGAGGGTGTTGCGCGTTTTCTTGGCGCGGTCGGCGCTGTAGCCGCGCATGCCGTTCATGACCCTTTGGCAATGCAGCTCTTTGACGTCGCAGAGGCGCATGGCCCCTATCACGGGCAGGACGAACCTTTCCAGCCTGCGCTCGTGGTCTTTCTCCACGCCCGCCGACACCGAGCCCGATATGTAAGTCCCCATGAACTCACGGGCCCGGGCGGCGACGGTCATGCGGCGCGTCACCCGCCGCTTCCCTTCCTCTAGGTCGCGCGCCCTCATCGCCACCTTCACGGCCAGCTCTTCAGGGGAATTGGCCGTCAGGTCGTGCCTCTTGCCGTCCATAGTGAACGTTTTTCTGAACTTCGCCAAGCCTCTTCGCCCCCTCAGGCGCGTCACTCGTCGGCCCAGCGCCCCGCCGGGAGGTCGTTGGCGGGGACGGCGCGGTATCTCTCGACGGTCGATTCGTAAAGCTTGTATCCGGGCATACGGGACACCAGGGGGTATTGGCCCCACGCGACCGCGGTCGCGGCCTCGGCGGGCCGCCTCGCCTGCTTCGACAGCGCCGCCCAATCGTCCTCCCCCAACAGCCCCGCGCGGCGTTCCTCAAAAAGCCTGGCTTGGAGGAAACGCGCCCACTCCGCGTTCTCCGCTCTGGCCCCGGCGTTGTACCCGGCCCTGTACCCTCGGTCGTTCCCCGCCGCGAACCCCTCGTAATAGAACGGAACCCCTGAGGCCCCGAGGCCCGCCGAATGCCCTGCCGCGGCGGACACTGCCATCAACGCCGCGACGGCGGCGGCGACGGCGGCAAGCGATCCCGCGCCGCGCCTTTTCGGCCTCCGCGTCCCGCAGCCGGGGCAGAAATCCGACCCGTCGAGCCACTGCCGCCCGCACTCGGCGCAAAACGGCTTGTCCTTCCCCTTCCGCCCTCCGACTGCGGCGGCTCCCTCTTCCCTTGCCGCCGTCGGCCTTTTCCCGCACCCCGGACAGAACGCCGCCCCCTCGGGCAGCCTCCCCCCGCACTTGACGCAGAACATGCCTGCCATCCGTTCTTCCACCTCGCTCCCTAAAAGCTAAAACCTGTACCTGACCTCCCTCACCTTCCCCAGCACCCTCACTTCTTCGGCCCGGTACACCTGTTCCGGGTACTTCTCGTTGTCGGAGCGCAGCGCCACCGTGTCGCCGTACACGTAAATACGCTTGAGCGCCGCGTCGTGGCCGTTCACCAGGGCCACCACGATATCCCCGTTGCGCGTCTCCGCGTCCCGCGCCACGTAGACGGTGGCGTTTTCCCTGACCGTGGGGTGCATTGAGTCGCCGCGCACTATCAGCCCGTATGATATGGACTCGTCCTCCACCGCGTCGTAGCGCTCCGCCTGCTCGTCCGCGAACACGGGCTCGCCCGCCGCTATGCGCCCGAGGATGGGCACGCGCTTCTTGAAGCACGGCTTGTAGTAGGTCAGGTCGCCGTCCTTAAGCCCGCTCGCCTTGTCCTCAATCAGGTCTGACTTGGCAATGCCGAAGTAAGCGGCCAACATCTCGATTTTGTCAATCCGGGGATACTTCTTGGCGTTAATCCAGTCGGACATGGTGGTCACCTTCACCCCAAGCTTCGCGCAAACGTCAACCTGTTTGGAATCTCCCAGATAAAACCGCAGATTTCTGGCGAAAACCTCTTTGTTTCCAAGGGCTCCCATGCTTCCCACGCTCCTTTGCTATTATAATACCCAAAACATAAACGAATTGCAACTAAAATGGAAATTTTTCCGCTTAAAGGCTTTATGTACGCTTTAAGTGTATATATAATGGCTTTAGCGGGAGGCGAACGCAATGAAGATCACGCTCAGGGCGGCACGGGTAAACAAGGGGCACACTCAGAAGGAAGCGGCCAAAATACTTGGGATATCAAAAGCTTCTCTAAGCAATTACGAGCGCGGCAAAACCTATCCCGACGTGTGTCTCGTCGGGAAAATTGGTGAAGCTTACGGGGTCGCTTACGACGACGTTGTTTTTTTGCCGCCCGACTCCGTTAAAAGCGTATAGAAAGCCTTCATCCCAACGGCTTGCGCCTAGAGCAGGCGCCCATCCGAAAGCGGCGGCTCCGAGCATGAAGCCGACGAGAAGCGACAGAACAGTTTTTCGCGCATCTGTCATGGGGTTAGCCTCCTTCCTTCGCCGCCCCTAGGGGCTAGCGGCGCGTCGGGTCGTCCGAGCGCCCGACTAGGTAGTCAAGCGAGACGTCGAAAAAGTCCGCCAGGGCGATCAGCGTGTCTAAAGGCGGCGTCCTTTCGCCGTACTCATAACGCTGGTAGACAATAGGCGCGAGGTTTAGGGCGGCATAAACGTTTTTCTGCGTTAGGGCCCTCGTTTTCCTAAGCTCCAACAGGCGGTCTTTGAAACGCATTCGGCACCTCGAAGAAATTTTGGGCAACAGCTTGACGCCACCTTACGGTAGTGTTAAACTGTAAGAAGGTCGCACTGCCGTAAGGTAGCGCAACAACCAAAGGAGAACCTACATTGAACCAAACGCTCAAAACAAAACGCGAGCAAGCGGGGCTGACACAGGCCGACGTGGCAGGCAAGGCGCAGATACCCACGCATACCTATCAGCGATACGAGTACGGCCAACGGGTGCCTAACGCCAGAACCGCCGTGCTGATCGCGCGGGCTCTGGGCTCCACCGTGGAGGAGCTTTGGCAAGGTCAGCCGCCCCTCCCGCCGGGATTGCCCGAGCGCCCGACGAGGTAGTCCAGCGAGACGTCGAAAAAGTCCGCCATGGCGATCAGGACGTTCGCCGTCGGAACGACTTTGCCGTACTCATACGCCTGGTAGACGCGTTCGGTCACGCCAGCGGCGACAGCGGCTTGTTTTTGGGTGACCCCGTATGTTTTTCTAAAGCGCCTGAGCGCGTCGCTCAAAAGCATGGCACACACCTCAAAGCAATCTGCAAAAAACCAGTTTACACGTTATATGTATCGTGGTATAGTGTTAGCAGGCACGATATATATTTCGTAATAACCGTAAGGAGGACTACTTTGCCCACATTGCTCAGAAGCAAGCGCGGACAAGCGCAGCTGAACCTAAGCGCGACCTCGATATCGGGCCTCGCATCGGGCTTGTTGACGTACTTTGATATTAGGGTCTCGTAGCTTCCTATCTCTTCGGCCAGCTTGCGCCGGGTCGTCCCACGCAACGCGATTGCCTCCTTCAGTCTTTTGCCAAACGTTTCCATGCTAATGTCTCATGCCTCCACGTTCATGTCTCGCCTAGTCTTGATCAACTCGACAAGCCGCGTGACTAACGCGGCTCCTTCGGCCATGACTGCGGCGCGCCCTTTCTTTTTCGGCTGTGAGTCCGGCACTATATGCAGCACGTATGATTCCCGCGAGGTCTGGATAATGACCTTACATTCGTCCCCAGGAGAGATCGCCACGATTTTGTCCAGCTTGCACTCGAACGAATGTTGCATTCCGGTAAACGTCATCCTTTGGCTGGTTACAGCCAAATTTCCTTCAAATGCGCCAGTGACGTCGCCATACACAGGCCGCCCTTTAATGCCTGCGGTTCGGAACGAAAGCCCCTTAGCCACTCTCACGCTCGCTCCTGCCACAGCGCCCGTATGCCCTACCACCCTGTTTTTTGTTATGTAGCGTATGGCTCTGGAATAGAAGTGCAATTTTTCGCCTTGCGACAGGAATACCGTCGCCTCGCATAGTTCCGGCAGTTCTCCGTCCCATATCAATGTCGCCATTCGATCAATGGCGGAACCCCGTGCGGCTTGCTCGTAATTGCGCCCACGTTTGCGCCGAAACGCCACGCATACTATCGCCATGATTATTGCTATGAGGCCAAGCAACCCGGACAAATCTCGGTTGAGCCGCGAGGTGGTTGCGGCGGCGACTAGCACAATGAGCGTAAATGCGACGAACTTATTGCTTTTGGGGTCTAAAAACCCCTTGAAATCAATGCGCATTTCTTCTCTCCTTTCATAATCGCCTCAATCTCGGAATCTCAAAAATATAAGATTCCCATCTTTTTTTGTCATACGGTGATTTTTTGAGAGACGCCCACGGCGGGGCGGCCCTCAGCATTTATCACCGCCACCCTCACTAGGGCCTTGCCATCGTCATCTAGAGCGCCGTACCTTTTGGCGATATCCAACGCCGAATCGGAGTATTCCTCCAGTAGCAATGGTGAAAACTCCGGCATCTTGTGTGGTATGCCAAGAAGATCGTCTGCGGACACGTTGAACTTAATGCAAATATTCGCAAGCGCATTCGCCCAAAACCTGTCTTTTTTCCATGTGGAGAGATTTCCCGTGCTTCCTGTGATTTCCTTGCATAGCGCGGTTATCGTTGTTCCGTTTTCTTTGCATAGCCGTTCAATCTTTTCGTAAAGCATGGCTTGCCCCTTAAAAAATATGCGAAATTTAGGTTTTCTTACTGACAAAATGCGAAATATCGCATATAATAATGTTATAACTTATAATTTCCTGTTGTAACCATTATACACGCGCCTACGAACACGTGTCAATGAAGGAGGTGATTGCATGGCGAGGACGGAAAACGGGAATGTGCCGACCCCATGGGGCATGAAGGTAAAATACGCGCCCATGGCCAGGGGGCTGTCCCAGTTCGATTTTTGCGTCGCCCTTCACGACGAAGGCGCGACGCTTCGGCAGCATCAGTTGTCGAAAATGCTGTACGACCAGCGCTATTTGGAGTCGCACGGCGCCCTGCGCGAGGCGGTGGAAAGCTTTCTGGGGATCGCCCCAGGCGAGAGATAGCGCGCGCCGCTCACATTATATCGGCGGAGGCTCGTGATTATTAGGGGTCGTCGCTCCTGCCGACGAGGTAGTCCAGCGAGACCGCGAAGTAATCGGCCAGGGCTATAAAAACCTCGAAACTCGGCGAGCGCTTGCCTTTCTCGAGCAAGCTCACGGCTTGGCCAGTAATCCCGAGAACCTTGCCTAAGGCTTCGAGCGAAAGCCCTTGCCCCCTTCGGAGCGCAGAGAGCGTGTTGGAAAAATGTTTACGGCAATCCACGAAACACCTCTTGACATCACAATTTATAGGGGTCGTCGCTCCTGCCGACGAGGTAGTCCAATGAGACCCCGAAGTAGTCGGCCAGGGCGACCAAACGCTCCACCGACGTGGCGACCTTGCCGTTCTCAATGTCGCTGACCTGGGTCTTGGTGACGCCCAACACGACGCCCAACTCAGCCTGGGAATCGCCTCTGGCCGTTCTCAGCGCTTTGAGGGTCGAGCCGAAAAGTTTTTTGTCAAACATCGCCAAACCTCTTGACAGTTAGATTTAATCTAACTGTAATAAGAGCGTGGTTAGTTTAAACCTAACGCATAGGGAGGACACAATGCCCTTACCCATCAAGCAAGAACGGACGAAGCGCGGATGGACGCAACAATACGTGGCGACGCAAGTGGGGCTCACGAGAACCGCGATACACGACATCGAAAACGGTCTGCAAGCCCCGTCCTACAAAGTGCTGGTCAAGCTTGAGAACCTTTTCGGCATGACCCACCGCGAACTGTTGCGCCCTCCCCTTCACGGGGGCGGCTGACCGCCGGGGTCGTCGCTCCTGCCGACGAGGTAGTCCAGCGAGACCCCGAAGTAGTCGGCCAAGACGCAGGCGTTGCGAAGCGTCGTGTGGCGGCGCCCATGCTCAATGCCGTTGACGGCCTGCTTGGACAGACCGACGGCGGCCCCGAGTTGCGGCTGCGTCAGCCCAGCGGACAGTCTCAGGGCTTTCACCCGCTCTGAGAAAATGATTTCGCGTTCCATGCCAAACCCGCTTGACGGTATCCAAAAAGAATACTATAATGGTGGCGTTGGTACTCAAAAAGAATACTCAACTAGTTTCTAAGGCCATCGCTCCTGCCGACTAGGCAACCAACAGACACCCCGAGGCAGTCGGCCAAGAAGCGAACCAAAAAAGGAGGCCCGGATGCCCGTCAACCTGAAAAACGAACGGCTGAAAAGAGGCTGGACGCAACGGGACATCGCGGAACGAGTTAGTACAACGAAGTCAGGCTACGCCAACATCGAGCGCGGCACGCGCGGCCCCTCAACCGAGGTGTTTCTTAAGCTGATGGACATCTTCGGCAAGAAAGTCCCGCGCCTCGACTTCGGCAAAAGCGGCGCGGGGACGGCCTCCGTCCTACAGAAAGAGTATACCACAAGAATACCAGACGAAACAAGGAAATCTGGGAAAACGTTACAAAAAATTAGTTCCTAACGGCTCCCGCCAAGACGGCGGGGCCGAAAACCGAAATACAGAAAAAGGAGAACGCCATGATCCCACATCCGCTTACTCCGACCGCCGCCCCCGCGCCCTGCGGGGAGCCGCGAAAACATGCGGGCCCGCAGTTTCCAGGCGCGCCGCAGCTGAATGTCTCTTAACGTCCAACAGTTCGATTGCAGTCTTAATATTGGGTTTCCCGCCCGTCTGGCGGCGAAGGAGGCTCAGGGGTCGGCACTTCCCCGCGCTCCTTCTCCCACGCGGCGACGTGGCGCATGATCAAGCGTTCTATTTCCTTGTTGGCTGAGCGCCCGTTATAAGCCGCGATGTATTTGAGCTTGCTCATAAGTTCGGCGGGCACTCGCAGCCCGTATTGGGGGTTTTTGTACTTGCCGTGCATCGGCATGGCGTGCCTCCAGTGCGCAAGGCGCAACGCAATAGGTGTGATAATAGTAACGTTCCGTTAACATTATTATACCTAAAAATTTCTTTTAGAAACATTTTAGAAGCATATTGGCAACTATTAGGTGTCTAACATATAATAGGGGTATTTTAGCCCCGCAAACGCCCGGCTCCGCCGACAAAAAAAGCCCCGGAACCCGCCGGATTCCAAGACTTTCAGACTGGTGACCCTACCGGGGCTCGAACCCGGGTTACCGCCGTGAAAGGGCGGTGTCTTAACCACTTGACCATAGGGCCGCTCAACAACTTTGTTTGGGAAGAACGAGACTCGTCCGAACCAGAACGCTTTAGGCATTCCCCCCCACACTAAACAAGCAGGGGAACCCAGTGGGCCCCCTGCCGAGGGAGTCGGCGGCGTCCTGCTTTCCCGGGCGGCTGCCCGCCAAGTATCATCGGCGCTAATGAGCTTAACTTCCGTGTTCGGGATG
>JAIRPE010000108.1 GCA_031257175.1 Eubacteriales Family XIII. Incertae Sedis bacterium
CGCCCCGATACGCGGGGGTTTTCACAAGACCCAAGAAATTGCGGCCGACAAAAATAAGGCGCGAAAATTCCAGGCGCTTTTTGGTAGTATACAATAAAGCCGGGATGATTTCAAGGGGGGGAGGCCCATCCGCTCCAGGGTAACGTTTTAAACGCGGATTGGCATTGCAGGCGAACGCGCAGGGTTTACCGGAAAATCGGGAACAGCAGGGTTAAGAATGCAAGGTCATGGAGCAGCTTATCTCTTTGCCATTGTCTTTCAGGTAATCTGCCCCCCATGCGTACATGGCCGTCAAAATCGGCTTGATACTCGTTCCTAGGTCGGACAGCTCATACTCCACTTTGGGCGGCACCACCGGATATACCGTGCGAATGACAAGCCCCGCTTCTTCTAACTCGCGCAACTGTTGGGTCAGCATTTTGGGGGTCGCCTGCGGGATGAGCCTGCGAAGCTCGCCAAAACGCAGAGTGGAACCAACCAGATGCCATAGAATAAGGGCCTTGTACTTCCCGCCGATCAAATCAAGCGTCGCGCCCACGGGACAGTTGTATTCGGTACAATCGCGGTTCATCTTCGCGCCCTCCTTAGTATCTTTTTAGGTACTATGGCACTTATAAGTGCGTACTTGTAAAAAGATTTATTATCATTATAATAATAGCATGGGGATGCGGCGATGTCAAGGCTCAGCAAAGAAAGGGCTTGGCATAGCGGAAGCTTATGGTACAGTATTGTTTTGGCGCTATATTATGATAAAGCGCACATTTATGAAAATAGAATTCATGATTGCAATAATCGGGGAAACGGCTTTTGCCAATGGCAAGCGGCGGCCCGAAGAAATCGGCGGGGTGATTTATACATGAACAGTCAGACGCTTAGTATCCGGGGAATGACCTGCGCCGCCTGTGCGCAGCGAATTGAAAAGACAGTCAGAAAGCTGTCCGGGGTCGAGCAGGCAATCGTGAATTTGGCCAGCGAAAAGCTGTTCGTGGAATATGACGAAAGCAGTTTGCCCCTCGCCGCCATCAAAGACGCCGTCACGAAAATCGGCTATGAGGCGGTCGAGAAAACTGCGCACAGCAACGTCACTATCCCCATCGGCGGCATGACCTGCGCCGCCTGCGCCCAAAGGGTGGAAAAGGCCATCAAAAAGCTCGCGGGCGTGGCGAGTGTTTCTGTCAACTTTGCCACAGAGAAAGCCACAGTGGCCTATGACCCGCATGCAGTGCGGCTCTCAGAGATCAAGAGAACGATTGAAAAAACCGGATATGAGGCTTTGGAGGCGGCCGGAGCGGACGCGGCGGACGCGGACGCGGCGCGAAAACAAAAAGCGATCAAAGTCCTCTGGACGAAATTTACCGTTGCGGCGGTATTTTCCCTGCCGCTGCTCTACGTCGCGATGGTTCCCATGCTGAGGCTGTACGGCATTTTGCTTCCTTATCCCAAGGGGCTTGACCCCATGAACTATTCCCTCATTTACGCCTTGCTCGAAATCGCGCTTGTTCTCCCTGTCATCGCCGTGGGCTACAGGTTTTACACGGTGGGGTTCAAGGCGTTGTGGAATCGAAGCCCTAATATGGACAGCTTGATTGCCATAGGCACAAGCGCCGCCGTTTTGTACAGTTTTTACAACACATGGCAGATTGCGCAGGGTGTTTTCAGGGCGGTGGACGCGCTGTATTTTGAAACGGCAGGCGTTATCATCACGCTCATCCTGCTCGGCAAATCCTTGGAAGCGACGTCAAAGGGCAAAACCGGCGAGGCTATCAAGAAACTCATGGGGCTTACGCCCAAAACCGCGCTCATCCTCCAAAACGGCGCGGAAAAGGAAATCCCTATTGAAGAAGTAGAGATAGGCGACATCATCATCGTCAAGCCCGGCGCGAAGATCCCTGTGGACGGTTCGGTGACGGAGGGGCATACGGCAATTGACGAATCCATGCTGACGGGCGAGAGCATGCCCGTGGATAAAAAGGCGGGCGACGCGGTGTATGCCGCTTCCCTCAACACCACCGGCACGATTCGGTTCAAAGCCGAAAAAATCGGCAGCGACACGGCGCTGGCTCAGATTATCAAACTCGTTGAGGACGCGCAAGGGAGCCGTGCCCCCATCGCGGCGATGGCTGACAAGGTGTCCGGCGTGTTCGTTCCCATCGTCTGCGTTATCGCGGCGCTGGCGGGAATCGTATGGTTCATCGCCGGAAGCGCGAACCCCGATTTGATCGTTGGCAATTCGGTTCTCACTTTTGCGGTTACTATCTTTATTTCAGTGCTTGTTATCGCCTGCCCCTGCGCGCTGGGGCTCGCGACGCCCACGGCCATCATGGTAGGTACAGGCAAGGGCGCGGAAAACGGCATCCTCATCAAAGGCGGCGAAGCGCTGGAAACCGCTCACAAAGTGGGCACTATAGTGTTCGACAAGACCGGGACTATAACCGAAGGCAAGCCGACAGTCACTGACGTACTCACTATCGGGGACGCGGAAGCGGATAACCTGCTGCGGATCGCCGCGTCGGCGGAGAAGAGTTCCGAACACCCGTTAGGGCAGGCGATTGTCGCCGGAGCGCGGGATAAGGGCCTGGAACTCTTAAAAGCGGACGACTTCAATTCTATTACCGGGCGCGGCGTTGAAGCCAAAATAAACGGGCAGACCGTTCTGGCGGGCAACCGCAAGCTGATGATCGAACGGCAAATATCCCTCACGGCGCTTCTGGATGAATCCGACAGGTTGGCAGAGATGGGCAAAACGCCGATGTACGTCGCCATAGACGGCGCGCCTGCGGGAATCGTGGCCGTGGCCGATGTGGTGAAGCCTTCCAGTAAGGCGGCGATCGAAAGTCTGCACAAAATGGGGATTGAGGTTGCCATGATTACGGGCGATAACGCCAAAACCGCAGGCTGGGTCGCAAAACAGGTCGGGATTGACCGGACGCTTGCCGAAGTGTTGCCTCAGGATAAAGCGAACGAGGTCAAAAAGCTCCAAGCCGAAGGGCGAAAAGTGGCAATGGTCGGCGACGGCATTAACGACGCTCCCGCATTGGCGCAGGCGGACATCGGTATCGCCATAGGTTCCGGCACGGACGTGGCGATGGAGAGCGCGGACATCGTCCTCATGCGCAGTCAGCTGACTGACGTTCCCACGGCTATCAATTTGAGTAAAAGAACCATCCGCAACATCAAGCAAAATCTGTTTTGGGCGTTCGGCTATAACGTGGTCGGAATCCCTGTCGCGGCAGGCGCGCTTCATCTGTTCGGCGGTCCTCTGCTGAATCCGATTTTTGCGGCGGCGGCGATGAGCCTAAGCTCCGTATCCGTTCTCACAAACGCCTTGCGTTTGAAAAGATTTGCGCCCTAAAGGGCACAGGCGGCAGAAAAAATCCTCGCCGAAGTGGTTTCAGCGCGACATTTAGTCGGCGAAGCAGTGAAAAAAGGTATGTAATCATGAAAAAAATTAGATTGTTCGCGGCGGTCGCTGTCAGCGCGGCCCTGGCGGTGACGTCTGCCGCATGTTCTTCCCTCGATGTTGTGGGGAAATCTTCTGTTACCTCTTTTGAAGCGGTGTTGAAAGCCATTCCCGACAATGTGAAGGCCGACGAGACCAACGTCGGTTGGGCGTTGTCCGCGCCGGACGATTCGGCGCGCTTCCTTTGGAGCGAGGATTACGGCAAGGCCCCATTGCACGACGTCATGTTGGAATTTGACGCGCAGCCGTTCATCGACGCGGGACTTGACCCCGACAAACTGCCCGACAGTTACGCCTTTTATGAGGCAGACCGGGCCGGCGGCATGGGCGGCAAGATGTTGATGGTCGGCAAAAAATTCGGCGGCGATGAAAAAGTGAACGGCACGGCGACCGCGCTCTCCGCTTATGAGCTGATCGTGGACAAATACCGTGATGACATCAATTATCATGCAACTCTTGACCACTACGGCGTGAAATTGGGTGACGGCAATATGTTTGAGTGGGCAAAGGACATGAAAACCAACGGCTATGCGGGCAGCGCGCAGGACAAGGACATTGTGTTCGTTCTGAACCCGGAACCGTTTATCGCGGCAGGCGCCCGCCCCGAACAGATCTACGGCTGGGTATACGCGCAGGTTGCAGTCGAAGAAAACGGCAAGACCGAACAGGTTTGGAAACTGCTTAAACCATTTGATTTACAACAATAACGAAGGCGCGACAGAAAAGTCTTCCCTTCGTCAAGCGGGGGCGCGGCCAGAACCAGGGACGTGGCGGCGGAGGAGCTGCTGGCTTTGCCTCAGGGGGCGGTTTTTGAGGACGGGATGGCGGTCAGGTACGTGCTGGTGAAGTAGGGCGGGGAATAACGCCGAACAGCGCGAACCGCCGGGCGGCTTCTGCCTGCCCGACGGTTCGCGCTGAGGTTTTTAGGGTTTTTGCCATCGATCGCCCGGCACGGGCCGACGGACGTCCTCTCGTCTACCTCTTTATCATCCTGGCCACCTTAACCACGTCGTCAATGTCTATCTTCCCGTTGTTGTTGTAGTCGAAGGGCCTGTACTTCGCCGTCCAGTCAGGATTGCTGCTGTCAAAGCCGAAGATGTCGATGATGTTCGACAGGTCTATCAGGCTCACGTCGTCAGGCAACTCCTGCCCGGCCGTGTACACTGAGGTGGAGCCTTTTGCTTCCGCGATGGACTTCGTGCCGTCCTCCGCCTTCACCACGTACTTAACCGTCACGCTCACGGCGTTCTCCTGGTTTTGCAGGACGGCGTTCTCCTTGGCCCTCAGCATTATCTTGCCGTAATCCTTGGTGGCATAGTCGCCCACCATCACCGTGACGCTGGCCTCTCCCTCGCCGTAGGAATAATCAAGCGCGGTCACGCCCGCCGCCGGGGTGAAGTTGGCGTATTGGAATTTCTCTCCGTCGAAGGTGACTCCCAGAGTCGCGGCATTGCTGTTGACGGCCTCCTTGAAGCCCACGCTGACCTCGAAATAGTCGCCCTTCTTCACGGTCTTTTCGTCCGCCTTAACCGCCAGGTTGCTCTCCGCCTCGCGCTTCACTATCGTGTAGGCGTCGGTGGCGTCCATGGTGTCCACGCGGTAAGTGGTGATGGTGAAGCTGTTGGCGGTCATGTCAACCTTGGATATCTCGGGGACGTTCAACTGGTTCCTGGCGGCTGAGAAGAACGCCTGGGGTCTGTTGTTGAAGCTGTAGTATTTGCTGCCGCTGGCGGAGTTCGCCTCTATGTAGAGCGTTCCCGTGGGGTTCACCACCGCGCCGTTTGCGTCTACGGTCTGCTCCATTTGCGGCACGTTCCCTTTCATCTGGTAGGTGCGGGTGTAGCTGTGGTCATGGCCGGCCAGCACCACGTCGATGCCCAGCTCGTCGAACACGGGCGTCCACGTCAGCCTGCGCCCGTTCGCCCCTACCTGGTCGCTGTCGTTATAGTGGCTGGCCTCGCTGTAGGGCGAATGGTGGAAAATGACCACCTTCCACTTGGCGTTGGGGTTCGCGGCGATGGCCTGCTCCATGAACTGCTTGTGGGCGGCTATGCTGGTGGAGTTGGAGTTCAAATCCATGAAGAGCGCGGCCCCGTAAGTGTACCAATTGTCGCCGACCCCGTTAGTCGCGCCCAACTGGCTCATGTTCGGCAGATTGTAGTGGCTGAGGTACGCGCCGCTGGTTCCGTTGTCATGGTTTCCCAGCGTCTGGGCCACGGGCAGGCTCTTCAGCTCCTCGGGCGCCAGATAGCCCGCGTACTGAGGCTCGTTGTTCTGGGTCTCGACCTGATCCCCCGCGCTTATCATGAAATTCACGTTCGGGAAAGCGGCCAGCGCCTTGGTCATGGTGTTCTGCCAGCCTGCCGAGTCGGTGGTGGTGTTGCTGGAGCCAATTTGCGGGTCTCCCACCAGGAAGAAGCTGAAAGCGTCAGGGTTGCCGGTTTTCACGACGCGCTCGACGGTCTCCCCCGTGGCCTCGGTTATCCGATATACGTAGGTCGTGCTTTTGCTCAGGCCGCCGGCCGTCGCCTTGTGGGAATAGGTGTTGGCCACCCCGTTGGCGGCCGCGGTGTTGGACGCGGCGATGGTCTGCCAGCCTTCGGCCCCTTGTTTCTTGATTTGCAGGCTCGCCGTCTCGTTGGGGCTGTACCATACGAAATTCAGGGAATTTTCGTTGGAACCGGGCGCGACGGACAGATTCGCCACGTCGATGGCCGCAAAGGCCGTGGCCGCAGTCAGCGCGCAGACCGCCGCCAGAGCGGCCACGCTCAAGACCAGCCCGCGCAAGGCGGTCGGCTTCCTCATGGTGTTCGCGATTTCTTTGCTCATTTTCTTAACCTCCTCAGTAACATTGTTAGCGGCCTGCCGCCCCTCTTCTTGTCTTGTCCCGCCTCGCTGCCGCGCCTACGCGCGGGGCCGCCGCGCCGCGCCCTTGGAGAGACGCCCGCAGGCGCCTTGCCCAGGGCCTCTTTATGAATGAAAGCTCCAGCCGCCCACGCCTTCGGTATACTTCGTGTCCGCTCCAACCGTGTTGACCCCCGTGAGGCTTATATCCCCGGGCGCCACGCCGTCCGCCAGGGCCGTGAAGCTGATCTGGCAGATTTCCTTGTCGGCGCCGCTGGCTCCCACGCCTTCTCCTGTGGCCGTGCAGCCAACCAGCACATAGGCGTCCGTCTCACGGGCGAAAATAACCGATAAGTCAGGCAGCAGGGACTTCAATCCCCCCTCGTACTTGAACTTGCTCTTGTCGTAGCGTAGCTCGAACTGGTATCCGTAGACGTTTTTCAGCTCCGCCGCCGTGACGGTGAGCCGCAGCGGGTCTCCCGCCTTAAGGGCGCCTGTCCCTATGGGCTCCGGGGCTTCAACGGGTTCCGCCGTCTCCCCCGCGCCGTCGGGGCTGGCGGCAAGCGCCGTCGGCTCCGTCTCCGCTATGGTGACCGCGTCAGCTCCCGCGCTTTTGCGCGTCGCGGGCGGGCTTTGCCTCAAGGCGGCTATTTCCTCCGCCATGGCCGCCATCCCCGCTTTCAGCGCCTCCATGTCTAAAGCCAGTTTCTCAGCCCGCGCGGTTGCGGCGTAGGCGTCTTTCTCGGCGGCGGCTCGGGCGTCGCGGCCTTCCTCATATGCCCGCGATATGTCCTCCATCCTGGACTCCATGACGCCGCTCCCGCTCTTCAAGCCGTTTATCTCGGCCAACAGGACGAGCGAGAACGCCCACGAGGCCAGCAACAGGACTCCCGCCGACACGCTTATGACGATGAACGTTTTCTTGGGCATACTTTGACCCTCCTTCGGAATAACGCCTTGACCGACGTTATATAGATTCTATCAGGGGAATGTAATGCCAAGGTTTAGAGCGTGTAAAAGTTATGTAATGCCAATCCGCGCTTAAAATGTTACGTTGGAGCGGATTGGCAGATACTATCTTCCGACGCCCGCCCAATGATTTTGGGCGGAATTTAAAAAAAGATAAGTATAATGCCAATCCGCATTTAAAATGCCCCCTTGGAGCGGATTGGCAGATACTATCTTCCGACGCCCGCCCAATGATTTTGGGCGGAATTTAAAAAAAGATACGTATAATGCCAATCCGCATTTAAAATGTCCCCTTGGAGCGGATTGGCAGATACTATCTTCCGACGCCCGCCCAATGATTTTGGGCGGAATTTAAAAAAAGATAAGTATAATGCCAATCCGCGCTTAAAATGTTACGTTGGAAAACTTTTATTCTTCATAACTTTTATAAAATTAATATTCCCTATTGACATATGCTTACAGGAGGAATATAATGATATCAATAACTATTACTACTTAGGAGGCCAGATGAAATACTCAAGGCAACGGGAGCTTATTCTTAAGACCGTGGCCGAAAGCCGTGAGCATCCCAGCGCGGACGAGGTGTACCAGGCCGTCAGGGAGGCTGACCCTAAGCTTAGCCTGGGGACTGTCTACAGAAATTTGGGATTGCTGGCGGAATCGGGCGCGATAGTGAAAATCCCTGTCACGGGCGGCGCCGACCGCTTTGACGGCGACACGTCGCGGCACCTGCACATGAAGTGCGCGCGCTGCGGGGGGCTGACGGACATCGTGACGGACGCGCTGGCGGGGATTGACGAGGCGGTGGCCAGGGAGACGGGGGAGCATATCCTCTCCCACGACCTGATATTTGAAGGCATATGCAAGGACTGCCTGCAAAACGCCAAGCCGTTTCGTCAGGAGGGGACCGAAATCAAAGCGCAGGACGCCTCGTGACTCTCCTTCCGGGGCTTTCGCGGGCCGGGACGGCGAATGGCCGTCCGCAGGCGGCGCGGGGCTCTCGGGGAGCGCGGAATGGCGGGCGCGGGGCGCGGTAGACGGCCCGCGAGTTGAAAACGGAGGTAAAAGGGTATGAAAGAACTTAAAGGAACAAAGACTTACGAGAATTTGGCGGCGGCTTTCGCAGGGGAATCCCAGGCGAGGAACAAGTACACTTATTATGCTTCCAAGGCTAAAAAAGAGGGCTATGAGCAGATCGCGAAGCTGTTTGAGGAGACCGCGGCCAATGAGAAGGAGCACGCGGAGATCTGGTTCAAGCTTTTCCACGGCGTCGGCTCCACGGCGGAAAACCTCATAGACGCGGCGGCGGGCGAGAATTACGAGTGGACGCAGATGTACGCCGATATGGCCAAAACCGCGCGTGAGGAAGGCTTCACCGACATAGCCGCCCAGTTTGAGAATGTGGGCGCCATAGAGAAGGAGCATGAGGAACGCTACAAAAAGCTGAAGAAGAACATTGACGAGGGCAAGGTGTTTGAGAGGGACGACGAGGTCGAGTGGGTATGCTCGAACTGCGGCTACAGCTACAAGGGCAAGAAGGCTTACGGCAGCTGCCCTGTCTGCGACCACCCGCAGGCGTATTTCCAGATTAAGGCTCGGAATTACTGACGCGTCGGCCCGAACGCGAAGGGGAGGCAATAATGTACGACAGGCTGTTCAGCAAAGGTAAGATAGGGACGATGGACACTAAGAACCGATTGGTGATGTCCCCTATGGGTCTGGGGCTGGCCGACGGCGCCGGGCGGCCCACCGACGACATGATAGCGTTTTACGAGGCCAGGGCCAAGGGCGGCGCCGGCCTGATAATGCCGGAGGTCACCAGGGTCAACGACGACACCGGGGTCTGCCTCCTGCGCCAGCTTTCGGTGACGGAGGAGCGGCACGTGGCGGCTCTCTCCAGGCTGGCCGAGGCCATACAGAGGTACGGGACGCGCATGGTCGTCCAGCTGCACCACCCTGGGCGGGAGACGTATTCCAGCTTCATTGGCGGCAAGGCCCTGGTGGCGCCCTCGGCCATCCCCTGCAAGGTCACGCGGGAGGAGACGCGGGCCCTCGGCAGGGGGGAGATCCAGGAGATACAGCGCCAGTTCGTGGTGGGCGCGGCGCGGGTGAAGCGGGCGGGCGCCGACGGCGTGGAGCTTCACGCCGCCCACGGTTATCTGATAAACGCGTTCCTCAGCCCGTACACCAACAAGCGGGACGACGAGTACGGCGGCAGTTTTGAGAACCGCATGCGGTTTTTGCGCGAGATTGTGGAGGGGATCCGCTCGGAATGCGGGGATTTCCCGTTGATAATACGTCTCACGGCGGACGAGATGCTTCATATGAACGGCGTGAGGGAGGATTATATCAGGCTGGAGGACGGGGTCAGTATGGCCGTGGAGCTGGAGCGGCTGGGGGTTGACGCCATCGACGTGAGCTGCGGCATATACGAGACGGCGGCGACTTGCATTGAGCCGATTTCTTTCCCCCAAGGCTGGAGGAACCCCATGATCAGGGCCATAAAGGAGCGGGTGGGCATACCCGTCATAGGCGTGAGCGTCTTTCGCGACCCTGAGGCGGGGGAGCGGGCGCTGGCTGATGGGACGCTGGATTTCGTGTCCTCCGGCAGGTCATGGCTGGCCGACGAGGAATGGGGCGCGAAGGCGGCCACGGGACGGGAGGCGAACATCCGCAAATGCGTGTCCTGCCTCAGGTGCTTCGAGAATCTGATGCGCAATATAAAGCGGGGCTATCCGACGGAGTGCGCCATAAACCCGCGCATGGGCAGGGAGCTGAAGTACGGCGCCATAAAGCGCGACGCCGCGGGCAGGCACGTGGTCGTGGCGGGCGGCGGGCCGGCGGGTCTTGCCGCGGCCGAGACGCTGGCTATGCGCGGCGCCTCTGTCACTCTGTTCGAGAAGGGGCTTGAGTTGGGCGGGCAGACGGCTCTGGCGGCCATCCCGCCCCACAAGGGGCCTGTGGGCTGGGTCGCGGACTATTACGCGCGGTCGTTGCGTGAGTCGGGCGTGGACATAAGGCTCGGCGCGGAGGCGACTGAGGAGTTTTTGGACGGTTTGCGGCCTGACGCGGTCATAGTGGCCACGGGCGGCGCGCCTGTCATTCCCGCAGGGACGCCCGGAGTTCTCGGGAACCCGCGGGTTTTCACGGTGGCGCAGGCGCTGTCGGGGGAGCTTGAGGCGGCGCTGGGAATAGGCGGCGGCGAGGCCGGGGAGGCCGCGGGCGGCGGTCTGCGGGCCGTAGTCATAGGCGCGGGCATGTCCGGGCTGGAGACTGCGGAATATTTGGCTTCAAAGGGTTGCGAGGTGACCGTGGCCGACATGGCGGGCAGGGCGGCGGCGGACGCTTATATCATAAACGTCCGCGAGGTCGTGTCCAGGCTTGAGGCTTGCGGGGCGAAAATCCTGCTGTCCCACAGGCTGGAGGCTGTCAATGAGGGCTCCGTGCTGTTAGGCGCCGTCGGGAGCGATGAGGTAAAGGAGCTTCCGGCGGATTTCGTGGTTTTGTCCATGGGGGTTAAGCCGAACGACGGTCTGGCGGCCGCGCTTAACGGCAAGGAGTATGATACTCGGGTCGTGGGCGACGCGGCGCGGACGGGCGGCATGGGCCAGGCCATAAGGGACGGGTTCGAGGCGGGGTTGAGCGTTTTGGGGTGAGGCGGTGGGACGGGGGTCACAGCGGCTTGCGACAAAAATGGTAAAATACCAAAATATGGAGCGAAAAATCCGGGAACCGTGCAGGATAATCATGATAAAATAAAAATTTTTATATGCGACTAGGATTTCAAAAATGACGCAGTCAAACTCGCGCGCGCACGTCCCAAGGCCATGGCGGAGATGGCGAAAGGAAGAATTCGAGCCTGTAAATATATTCAAAGTCTGGGAGTGGTTCGAGATGGAGCGCGTCAAGGCGCCCGCTCCGTAGGAGTTGGGCTTCGTTTTCGAGCGCGGGGTATCCGCCGTCTACCGAGGCGAAAAGCGCGATGGGCGCAAACAAAAACCCCCTGACATGATCAAACATCAGGGGATGCCATTGGTGCCCAGACTCGGAATTGAACCAAGGACACGTAGATTTTCAGTCTACTGCTCTACCAACTGAGCTATCTGGGCGGATATTCGCGCAAAGAACGGGGTTCTGCGCGTCCCATTCTCTTATTCCGCAAAACCCATCTACTCTAGGATACCATAGAACTATTGGGAATGCAATAATAAATTTTTTGAAGACGGTGTCAAGTTGTTCGGGGTTTTCCGTGAAAAAATGTATCAGCCGATTTTGCGCATC
>JAIRPE010000069.1 GCA_031257175.1 Eubacteriales Family XIII. Incertae Sedis bacterium
GCCGCTTTGATGGGCCAGCCTCTCGTTGGCGAACGCCACGTACAGGTTGCCCAGATGCACGAACCCCGTGGGGCTCGGCGCCATCCGCGTCACCATCGCGCCCTCCGCGAGCGTCCTCAGCGGGTATCTCCCCTCATAATATTCCGGCGTCTCCGCGATATGGGGAAACAACAACTCAGCCAGTTCTTTATGCATTAATTCCTCCTGTCTACAAAAATCAAAAACGTCACAAAATTCGGTGATTTTCCATTCGTCGGTCACATCTCTTTTATAAGGCGTCCCAAGACGGCAATGCCTTTGATTATCTCTCCTTCCGGCATATTGGAGAAGTTCAGCCGCATTTCGCAGTTGCGTTCCGCGTTGGGGTAAAAAGCGCCGCCTGGCATGAACGCTACATTCTCCGCGACAGAACGGGCGAACAGCTCTCTGGAGTCAATTCTGTCCGGCAGCTTTACCCAAAAAAACAGGCCGCCGCCAGGCAAAGAGTAGGTCGCCTCTGCCGGGAACTCATTGCGGACGGCCTCGTGCATGATGTCCCGACGACGCTTGTACAGTGCGCCTACACGTCCAATATGCGCATCCAGGTCGCGTGTTTTCAGGTAGTGGGACAGTTGTCGATGCAGTATTGTGGCGGGTGACAAGTCCACGTTCGCCTTTAAGGCCAAATATCGTTCCAGAAGTTCTCTGGCGCAACAAATCCAACCTGTCCTAAGGCCAGGGCAAAACGTCTTGGAAAACGTGCCCAGATATATGACGAAGCCCTTCTTGCTGTAAGAAATCAACGGCTTCGCCTTTTCCCCGGAGTACGACAATTCCGCGTAAGCCGCGTCCTCTATGACCGCCACTGCTTTTCGCTCCGCGAACGCGACGAATTCGTCACGGCGCGACGCGCTCCAACTCCTGCCCGTAGGGTTCTGATAGTCCGGGTTCACATATATGAGTTTTATCCTGTCGCCATAGGTCTCAAAAGCCCGCTCCAGCGCGTCCATGCACATGCCTTCCTCGTCAGAACCCACAGCGACCAGACGCGCTTCATAGGTTTTCAACGCGCTTAGCGCCCCCAGATATGATGGCGTCTCAAAAATTACGACATCGCCGGGATCGATGAAAAGCAATCCCGATAAATCCAAACCTTGTTGGGATCCGCTTACCAACAATATTTCCTCTGTACGGGATTGCAGACCGAAGTTCTTCCTCATCCTGGCGGCGATCTGCTCTCTCAGTTCATAGTAACCCGAAGGGGAGCTATAACTCAGCGCCCCGGCCGCGTCTTCCCTCATTATCTCCGCCATCGTCTCCTTAATATCCTCGATAGGATAAGTCTCCGGAGAAGGGAAGCCCCCTGCGAAACTGATGATGCCCGGAGCGTCGCTCAGGCCCATCAATTCCACAAGGTCGTGACTCTTTCCCATGATGTCGCCGATTCTTTTCGCAAATCTCAAGCCTTCGACCGCGCTCATTCCGTGGAGACCTCCCTGGTGGACGGCCTTCCCAGGGCGGCGGATATAAATGCCTTGAACAAAGGGTGCGCCCTGTTGGGCCGGCTCTTGAACTCGGGGTGAAACTGAACGCCAACGAAGAAATTGTTGGTCTTAAGCTCTATGGCCTCCACCAGAAGCTTGTCGGGCGAAAGTCCGCAAATGCTCATGCCCGCGTCGCTGAAAGCGTCTCTGTACTGATTGTTGAATTCGTATCTGTGCCTATGCCTTTCGGATATGGTGCTTTGGCCGTACGCCATGCGCAACGCCGACCCTGGCGCGACGTCACAGGGATAAGCTCCCAGTCGCATAGTACCGCCCTTGGGTATATTTCCATGCTGATCCGCCATGAGGTATATCACAGGCTCCGGCGTATCCGCGTCAAATTCGGTGGAATTCGCTGCCTTCAGTCCCAGCACGTTCCGCGCGAACTCTATGGCAGCGACCTGCATCCCCAGACATATTCCCAAATATGGGATATTGTTCCGCCTAGCATGGCCAGCGGCAATAATCTTCCCTTCTATGCCTCTGTCTCCGAACCCGCCGGGTATCAATATGCCGCCGCAATCATATAGAGCCGCGTTGACGTTCTCCTCGCTTATATCCTCTGACTCAATCCAGACGATTTCCACCTTGGCCTCATTTTCGTAACCCGCATGAGCCAATGCTTGGGCAATAGAGAAATAGGCGTCATGAAGCTTCGTGTATTTCCCGACCAAGGCTATGCGTACGCTTTTGCCTCTGCTAGCTATACGCTTCAGCATTGCAAGCCAGTCCTCCAGGTTCGGGTCGGGAGCGTGTATGCGCAACTTCTTGCACACTATGGAAGAGAAATTCTGTTCTTCCAGCTTAAGAGGCGCCTCATACAATAGCGGCAAGGTGATGTTTTCTATCACGCACTCAGGCTGTATATTGCAGTATAGAGCAATCTTTTTGCGTATGCCGTCGCCTACTGCCCCGTCGGAACGCAGCACCACTATGTCAGGCGATATCCCCATGGACTGCAATTCTCTAACGGAATGTTGCGTGGGTTTTGACTTGTACTCTTTAGAGCCCTCAATAAATGGCACCAACGTGACGTGTATGTACAGGCAGTTTTCCTTGCCAATCTCCAAGGCTACCTGACGTATCGCCTCCAAAAAAGGCTGACTCTCGATGTCTCCTATAGTGCCGCCGATTTCAGTTATGACGATGTCGCTCGCGCTGGTTCTTCCCGCCGCATATATGAACTGCTTAATCTCGTTCGTGACATGAGGTATTACCTGGACGGTCTCGCCTAAATATTCTCCTCTTCTCTCCTTTTGAAGAACGTTCCAGTAAACCTTCCCTGTAGTGAGATTTGAAAATCGGTTAAGATCCACGTCGATGAACCGTTCGTAGTGACCCAAATCCAGATCGGTCTCCGCTCCATCTTCTGTGACAAACACCTCCCCATGCTGTATGGGGCTCATAGTACCGGGGTCAACGTTAATATAGGGATCCAGTTTTTGCGCGCTCACCTTGAGGCTTCTGGCTTTCAGCAACCTACCCAGAGATGCGGCAGTAATCCCTTTGCCCAACCCGGAGACAACCCCCCCTGTCACGAATATGTACTTTGTCATACTTCCTCCTGATAATCCTAATCTGCCATTTAAAAAAATATATTTCGGAACCTAACCCGACCGTTTACGGTCGTTGGTAGGTTCCACTTGAGGAACGCGCGGCTTTGCCGCGATATCTTCAAAAATTGCATCTTATCAATTCGATCAACTTCATTGTCAATCTCGCCGTAAGGCCCCAAATCAAATAATTTCTGTAGTAGTATTCATACCAGCAACGCACCTTCGTCGGCTCATTTTCCAACAGGAAACCGAGCGGAGTCAGAAAAATCTCCTTGACTTCGTCCGCGTTGAAGGTGTTCTCAAAGTCCAAGTCATCTAACAAGGCCAAGTAGCAAGATAAGGCGAAGCCATCGTAAGTGTCTGTTTCATCCAACTTTCCCAATATGCGAATATTTTCGCGACTAATGCCTAATTCTTCCGTTGCTTCCCGTATAGCGCATTCCTCCGCTGACTCATTATCCTCAAGGCGCCCGCCAGGAAAGCTAACCTCCCCTGGCTGTCTGCGCAACTTATCCGAGCGCAATTCGTACAGCAGATGAAACGCGCCTTTTCTTCGCACAAGAGGAGCAACGACCGAATAGTACGGCTCACACCCTGTTTTTACGTGCCATTTCGAACTTAATATTTCTGCCAACGCGTTGATTTCTATGCGTTCAATCATTCCTTCCATGATCATATTGTAACATACCCGTCCGCGTTATGGCAAAAAAAGCGAAAGAGACGCATCTGCCCGTAGCCGTCGGATCCCCAATGAGGCGATGCGACGTGTCACGACGGCAAAAGACCAACGAATGCGCGGCATCCCTTCGGCAACGCAACATGTTTCGAGGAACAGCATCCGCGCTAGCCTGCGGCATTCGCGCAAAAGAAAATGCTGAACTCAAGCGACCTCGACGACAATATCGCCGCTCCCCATACTAGGCAAGCTTATCCCCCAACGCCAGCGCGTACACCCGCTCCGCCTCGGGCAGGCAGTCCGCGAGCAGCGCCTCGGCGCGCTGCTCCAGCCGCTCCGCCCGCTCCCTGTCCTTCATGAGGCTGGTGTTCGCCAGCACGTTCAGCCTGGCCCCCCGAAGCGCGGCCACGCACAACGCCGCCCCTGTCCCGGCGTCGCTGACCAGGAGCCTGTTGCCCTTCTCCGCGAACAGCCCCAGCAAATCCACGGCCTCGGCGCACTTTTCCATGATATCCAACGGGGGGGCCGCCGCCGCCGGCAACGCCGCCTCCATCACCTGTTCCCGCTCACGCTTCTCCTCCTCGCTGCCGCGCGGCAAGCCGTAAGCGCGGGAAAGGAACTCAAAAGCCTCCGCGTCCCGGCGGATCAGCCCCAGCAAGTCCTTTCGCAACGCGGCGGCCCTTTCCGACAAAAGCCGCATCTCATCCTCCACTTGGGCGTACTTCTCCTTGCCCAGAGTCAGGGACGCCACCATGCCCCCCAGCGCTATCCCGAGGGCGGCCGTCAAAGCGGAAGCGCCTCCGCCGCCGGGAACCGGCGCGCCGCTCGCCAACGCCTCGACGAATTCCTCCACCGTCAAACCTGAAAAATCCATATCCGCGCCCTCCCCGCCGTCTCGCGGGCGCTGCGGGCCGCCACGTTCCCCGCGCCCTCGCCCCGCCTCACGGCGCTCACACGTCAATACACTCAGGAACCTCCTCCTGAATGTAATACCAATCATTCTCAATAAAACTCTTGTCCACCATCTCGTTCATGGGTATCTTGAAATACTTCCCCTTGGCTTCCACGGCCACAGTCCCGTCTGAAAGGAGTATCTCCCCGCTGCCCTCGAATATCTTGCGGCTGTCCCTGGTTATCCTGCCCACCGCCCGCAGCTCCGTCTCCGTGGGCAACGGCTTGTGGTACTTCACCTCCAACTCCACGGTGACTCCCCAAGTGTCGGGATGGCTGACGCAAATGGCGCGCCCGATGGTCTCGTCCAGCAAAGCGGCCGCCATGCCCCCGTGGAGCCTGCCCGGATAGCCCTCGTGCCGTTTTCGGGGGAAGAACACCGACACCACCTCCCCGGACTCCGTCTCGTAAAACCTCGTGCCCATGCTGAAGTCGTTCTTGTCGCCGCACACCACGCAACCGCTGCTGTTATTCTGTTTCAAAACAATCTTTTTTTCCATGGTTATCTGTTAATATACGAGTCCGCGCTCACCGCCGCGACGGCCCCGTCAGCCGCCGCCGTCACCACCTGGCGCAACGACTTTTTCCTCACGTCCCCCGCCGCGAACACCCCAGGGAGCGGGCCATGGGCCGTCAGCGCGCGCATTTCCTCGTCCGTCACGACGTAGCCTCCTTCCAGGCGCAGATATCCCGGCAGGTCGTCCGTGTTGGGCGCCTGGCCGACAAAGATGAAAACCCCCATCATGCCGTCTCCCTCCCCGGCGCGGATGTGGCTGATTTCATTGGTAAGCGTGTTCTCCAGCAATATTTCCTCCACCAAATCCCCGCCTTTGATCTCCCTGACGACGGAATTCAGCAGGAAATCTATCTTTCCGTTGGCCCTGGCCTTCCCTTGTATGTATTTCGCCGCCCTGAAGCTGTCGCGCCTATGGATCAGCGTGACTTTTCTGGCGAATTTGGTCAGGTAGACGGCCTCTTCCAAGGCTGAATCGCCGCCGCCCACCACCACCACGTCCATCCCGTTGAAAAACGGCCCGTCGCAGGCCGCGCAATAAGACACGCCGCGCCCCAGGAACTCGGTCTCCCCAGCCGCCCCCAGTTGGACGGCCCGCCGCCCCGTGGCTATGATCACGGTCTTTGACGCGATCTCCCGTCCCGCGACGTTGAGCCTCTTCGTCTCCCCCAGCAGGTCGTAGCCCAGTGCCTCGCCCCTGAGCCTCTCCACCCCGAAATGCCCGCACTGCTCCGCCATGCGGTCCACCAGCGCCTGTCCTTCCTCGCCCCTCACGCCGCCGGGATAATTCTCCACTGCGGACGCCAGGCCTATCTGCCCGCCTTCCTTCATCCTTTCCAGCAACAGCACGCTCAAATTCGCCCTAGCGGCGTACAAAGCCGCACTGAGCCCCGCCGGGCCGGCGCCCACCACCACCACGTCATATATCTTTTCCACCCTCGCCTCCTGCCTGCGAAAACCTCACGACAAAGGGGCTTCCGTCCCCTCTCCCAAACAAAACCGGTAGCCACGGTATTGATTCCATAAATTGCAAAACACCAGCAAAGTCAATTGCTGGTGTTTATTGTCTAAATCCAGTGCGCGAAAACTCGCCGCATCGGGACAACCGTGCGCAAACGAAGCGTCTGCCCCGCGCTCCCGTCCGAACCAGCCTCGCCGATCTCTACTCGATGATAGCCGTGACGACGCCCGAACCCACAGTCCTGCCGCCTTCACGGATGGCGAAGCGAAGCCCTTCCTCGATGGCGATGGGAGTGATGAGGGCGATAGTCATCTTGATGTTGTCGCCAGGCATGCACATCTCGACACCTTCCGGCAACGAGAGGTCACCCGTCACGTCCGTCGTCCTGAAGTAGAACTGGGGCCTGTAGCCGTTGAAGAACGGGGTGTGCCTGCCGCCTTCTTCCTTCTTCAGCACGTAGACCTCGGCCTCAAACTTCGTGTGCGGCTTAATGCTCCCAGGCGCGGCCAACACCTGGCCTCTCTCTATCTCAGTCCTCTGGACGCCCCTCAGCAACGCGCCGATGTTGTCGCCGGCCTGAGCCTGGTCCAAAAGCTTCTTGAACATCTCCACGCCCGTGACGACCACTTTCCTGCGCTCGTCGGTGAGGCCGACTATCTCCACCTCGTCCGAAACCTTCAGCCTGCCCCTCTCCACCCTTCCAGTGGCGACGGTGCCGCGCCCAGTGATGGAGAACACGTCCTCCACGGGCATGAGGAACGGCTTGTCCACATCACGCTCGGGCTCGGGGACGTAGGAGTCCACCGCTTCCATCAACTCCAGTATCTTGTCTCCCCAAGGCCCTTCCGGGTTGTTCAGGCCCTCCAGCGCGGAACCCCTGACTATGGGCGTGTCGTCCCCGGGGAACTCGTACTGGTCTAGCAACTCCCGGACTTCCATCTCAACTAAGTCAAGGAGTTCCTCGTCGTCCACCGCGTCGCACTTGTTCAGGAACACGACGATGTAAGGCACGCCAACCTGCCTCGAAAGAACGATATGCTCCCTTGTCTGCGGCATGGGGCCGTCAGTGGCCGCCACCACCAGGATGGCGCCGTCCATCTGCGCCGCGCCCGTGATCATGTTCTTCACGTAGTCGGCGTGGCCGGGACAGTCAACGTGAGCGTAGTGCCTGTTCTTCGTCTCATATTCCACGTGGGCGGTCGCGATAGTTATTCCTCTCTCCTTCTCTTCCGGAGCCTTGTCAATCTGGTCGAAGGCTACCATCTGCCCGAGACCGAGCCTTACGAACAGGGTCTTCGTGATGGCCGCGGTGAGCGTGGTCTTCCCATGGTCGATGTGGCCGATGGTCCCTATGTTCACGTGCGGCTTTGTCCTTTCAAATTTAGCTTTTGCCATTTCTCATATCTCCTTTAAAAACCTTAGTTTTAATTTGCTTGACACCCATATATTTTACTATAGCACAGTCGTTGATGTCAACCGTCATTTGATAAAAAATATGACGGCAGGCTTGATTTTGTAGCTTTAGGCCAACGCTAGGCTAAACTTTTCCGCCTTTCTAATACAAGACTCATTGAATTTATTACGGCAATCTATTATTACAGCAGCATTACTATAACATAACATATTCATTATTTAATGTAAAAACATTGACATGCTTACAATTTTTCTATATACTACATTCATTCGGCAATGGCGCCTCGCGGGGCGCCGTTTGTTTTTGCGGCGGAGGCGCTTCGGCTCGTCGGGCGTTCGGACGGATGGGTTCACGTGTTGGCCCTTTCGCCTTTGTCAGGAAGCGTCGGGAGAATGTCACAATGACGTGCGTTCCTTTTATTAGGTTGCGCGTTTTTTTATCAACAGGAGGTGATTTTATGTTTTCGTCCGCAGACACAATATGGGTGCTTTTAGGCGCAGCGTTGGTGTTTTTCATGCAACCGGGCTTCGCGATGCTCGAGGCCGGGTTGATAAGGGCTAAGAACGTCGGGAACATTATTATGAAGAACGTCATGGATTTGAGTTTGGGTTCCCTTTTTTATTGGATCATCGGCTTCGGCATCATGTTCGGCGCGTCCTCATCCGGCCTTATCGGCAGCCCTGACCTGTTCCTGTTTGGCGGTCTCTTGGACAACGCCGCGCCGGACGGGGTATCCCCTTGGGCTTTCTTCATATTCCAGACCGTGTTCTGCGCCACTTCCGCCACTATCGTCTCGGGCGCCGTGTCAGAGCGCACCAAGTTCTCGGCGTACTGCGTTTACGCGGTCGTCCTGAGCGCCATAGTCTATCCCATTTCGGGACATTGGATATGGGGGGGCGGCTGGCTTGCCCAGTTGGGCTTCCATGATTTCGCGGGTTCGACCGCCGTGCATCTGGTCGGCGGCGTGGCCGGGCTGGTGGGCGCGGCCATGGTGGGGCCTCGTATCGGGAAATATTCCAGCACGGGGGAATCCCGGGCAATACCCGGACACAGCCTCTCATTGGCGGCTTTAGGCGTGTTCATACTCTGGTTCGGCTGGTTCGGCTTCAACGGGGCCTCCACGGTCTCCGCCAGCGGCGACGACGTGCTGGCGGCCATGGGCTCCATAATAACCAACACGAACTTGGCGGCGTCGGCGGGCGCGGCCATGGTGATGATAATTACTTGGGCTTTGTACAAGAAGCCTGACGTTTCCATGACTCTGAACGGCGCCTTGGCCGGATTGGTCGGGATTACGGCAGGCTGCGACGCCACGAACGCCGTCGGCGCGGTTCTCACGGGCCTCATATCAGGCGTGGCGGTGGTGGCAAGCATTGCTTTTATTGACAAGAAGCTTAAGGTCGATGACCCTGTGGGCGCTATAGGCGTGCATGGCGTGTGCGGCGCCGTGGGCACGCTCTGCGTGGGGCTGTTCGCCATTGACGGCGGCCTGTTTTTCGGCGGCGGCCTCTCGCTTTTGGGCACGCAGGCGCTGGGGGTCGTGTCGGTGACGGTTTGGGTCGCCGTGACGATGTTCATACTGTTCAGGGTGACCAAGTCCGTGACGGGCATAAGAGTGTCAAAGGCGGAAGAGATAGAGGGGTTGGATATACACGAACACGGGCTGGCCAGCAGCTACGCTGATTTCATGCCCGTTCCCACGGGCGACGACTCGACCGCTCCGGCTCCCGCTCCTGCGGTTAGCAAGGACGTGGCCGTTCCGGTCGCTGACGTGAGGGAGCGCAAACCCGCCGTCCAGACTCCCGACGGCAAGCCAAAGATGACGAAGATTTCTATTATAACCCGCCAGAGCATGTTCGAGCCTTTGGAAAAGGCGTTAACCGCGATAGGCATAACGGGGCTGACCGTGACCAATCTGCTGGGGTACGGGATGCAGAAGGGGCATACGGAGTATTACCGCGGCGTCCCCGTCCAGGCGAGGCTGTTGCCTAAGATTCGCGTGGAGATAGTCGTTTGCAAGATTCCTGTCCCAGTGGTCATAGAGGCCGCGAAGAACTCGCTTTACACGGGCAATTACGGCGACGGGAAGATTTTCGTGTACGACGTCGAGAACGTCATCCGCGTCAGAACCGGGGAAGAAGGCTTCGACGCGTTGCAGGACGACTGACAAGCCCCAATGTTCGCGTATTCCGGCTGGACGGGCCGCGCTCGGTTAAATCGGGCGGTTCGGGGCGACGTCCGGCCTGAATATAATTTCCTCACTTCTCCATACACTTAATCCTATTTCCTTCCAAGGGGCCCTTGGGGGAGCGGAAGGCCGGTCGCGCCTTGGCGCGTCCGGCCTTCC
>JAIRPE010000118.1 GCA_031257175.1 Eubacteriales Family XIII. Incertae Sedis bacterium
TGAAAGGAGAGCGTGCTGATGGGCGAAGCGTTGTTTGGTTTTGGGGATTTTCAGGATTATGAGGACTTCAGGCGGAACTTCAGGCTTAACCCGCCTGAAAACTTCAATTTCGGCTTTGACTGCGTGGACGCGTTGGCCGGGAGCGATCCTGACAAGGTTTGCCTTATATGGGACAGCGACGACGGGGGCGGGCGCTCGTACACATTCGCGGAAATGAAACGGCGTTCGGACGCGGCGGCGCGGTATTTCCGCTCGCTCAATATCGGGAAAGGCGACCGGGTGATGCTCATACTGAAACGCAGGATACACTTCTGGTTCGCCGTCCTGGGGCTTATCAAGATCGGCGCGGTCGCGATACCGGCGACGCACATGCTCATAGCGGACGACATCGTTTATCGGAACAAATCGGCCTCAGTCAACGCTATCGTCGCGGATGACGACGAAAGGCTGATCGAAGCCATCGAGGCCGCCCAGGCCGAATCCGCGTCCGTGCGGCATCTGATACGTATCGGCCTGAACGGCGTGGATTTCCGGACGCGCTATCATTGGGAAGGGTTTGACGAGGGGATCGGCGCCCACATGGACGGGGAGCCGTTGGCAAGGGTGACTGAAAACGCCGACCCCATGCTTTTGTATTTCACAAGCGGAACCACGGGATACCCCAAGATGGTGCTGCACAACCACACGTACCCCCTCGCCCACATCGTGACGGCCAAATATTGGCACAACTTGCACCCGAACAGCATACATTTCACGCTGGCGGACACTGGTTGGGGAAAGGCGGTTTGGGGCAAGCTTTTCGGGCAATGGCTCTGCAAGGCGGCGGTTTTTGTCTACGACCACGAGAAGCTGGTAGTCCAACGGCTGCTGCGGATGTTGGAGAAGCACAGGGTGACCAGCTTCTGCGCCCCGCCCACGGTGTACAAGGTGCTGCTCACCGCGGATTTTTCAAATTATGACCTCTCGGCTCTGGAATACGCCACGTCGGCGGGGGAGCCGCTGAACGACGCCGTTTACCACGAGTTCAAAAAGCGCACGGGCATACGGATTTATGAGAGCTACGGACAGACGGAGACGGTGCCTATAGTGCTGACCCCCCCCTACATAGAGCCGAAGCCCGGCTCGCTCGGAAAGGCGAACCCCATGTACGACTTGGTGTTCGTGGGCATGGACGGGCGGGAGTTTTCGGGGCCGGGGCAGGGGGAGATGTGCATACGCATGGCGCCGGGCGTCCCGGGCCTGTTCATGGGCTATTACCGCAACACGGACATGACGAATTACGCGTGGCGCGGCGGCGCTTACCACACGGGCGACCTTGCGGAGGTTGACGAGGACGGGTACATCTGGTTCATCGGCCGTGCGGACGACATCATCAAATCCGCAGGATACCGAATCGGGCCGTTCGAGGTGGAGAGCGTCATACAGCAACACGGGAGCGTGTTGGAATGCGCCGTGACCGGCGTGCCGGACCCGATGCGGGGGCAAGCGGTGAAGGCCAGCATCATCCTGCGCGGGGAGTACGCGCCGACTGACGCCCTCAAGAAGGAGATACGCGCATTCGTAAGGGCGAACGCCGCGGCGTATAAAGTCCCGCGGGTCATCGAGTTCGTGGATGAGCTGCCTAAGACCATATCGGGCAAGGTGCGCAGAGGGGAAATGCGCCGGGCGGACGAGGCCGGGGAGGATTGAAGTGGAAACGTTTATCGCGCGGCAACCGATCTTCGATAAGCGCAACGAGGTCTATGCCTACGAGTTGTTGTATAGAAGCGACAAAGACAAGAATTATTTTGATCCCTCGATAGATCCTGATCTTGCCTCCACTAGGACAATAATAAACAGCTTTATCGAAATAGGGCTGGATAGGCTAACGAACGGCAGGAAAGCATTCGTCAATTGCACGGAAAGGCTGCTGGTGAACGGCATACCGACGATGTTGCCATCCAAATACCTAGTGGTTGAAGTGCTGGAAGACGTCAAAGCGAAACCGGACACTGTGGCGGCCTGCCTTACGCTGAAAGAAGCGGGTTACATGATAGCTTTGGACGATTTTGAGCTTAATGAGGATAACGAGGAGTTCGTGGCGTTCGCGGACATAATAAAAATAGATTTTTTGGCTTTGCCAGTGGAGAAGATAGAGGAACTCATCAGATATATCAAGCGCAGAAAGGATATCAGGCGCAAGCCGAGACTGTTGGCGGAGAAGATAGAAAGCCACGAGATGCACGAATTGGCGCTGAAGCTGGGTTTTACGTATTTTCAGGGATACTATTTCAGCAAACCGGTGATAGTCACGGGTCACACGTTGAGTCCCATATCCATAAATCGCCTTAGGGTCATGAGCGTGGCGATGAAGGACGAAATTGATTTCCACGAGCTTGCCGAGGTCATACGCAAAGATGTGGCCATGTCTTACAGGCTACTGAAATTAGTGAATTCGGCATACTTCGCTTTCAGCCAAAAGGTGGGCAGCATACATCAGGCTTTGGTTATATTAGGCACATTGGCGCTTAGGAAATGGATCGCGTTAATATGCCTGGCTGAAGCGAATCCTGAAAAATCAATGGAATTGGTGAGGATGTCCATGATAAGAGCCCGATTCATGGAATATGCGGGCGCTTTTGTCGGTAAAGAAGACAGAACAGAAATCTTGTATATGATAGGAATGTTTTCTATGCTGGACGCTCTCATGGACGCGCCCATTGAAACCGTGTTGGAGCAGATGGGTCTAGACCCGCAGATTTCTGCGCCGCTGCTTGAAAAGAAGGGATCGGATTACGAATTGCTTCGCCTCATTGAGAAATATGAGAAGGGGGACTTTGACGCGGCATTTGAGATCTCGCGGAGGATCGGCTTGAAAAATGAGACTGTCGCGGCCGCATACGTTGAAGCGGTTTCGTGGGCGGGCATGTTGGGTATTTAGAGCAGATTTAAGCCCAGACCGTGTGGGATATATTTACAAATATAGGAAAATAATGTATACTGTTTATGAAGAGAAGAGCGCTTGCGTGAAAACTGCGAGAATACCGCATGATGGTTGAGATATTTCGCGGCAATCAAGAAAAATCAGGACGCCGTCGCATTACGCGGACGCGATTCCCAAGCGGCCGCCCCAAAAAGCGAACGCTCAAAAAATATTAAATCATGGAGGCGAAAATGGCTGTTAACAAAGACGAAAAAGAACAGGCTCTTGAAGTTGCTCTGGCACAAATAAAAAAAGTGTTTGGCAAGGGCGCGATTATGAAGTTGGGAGATGAAAGCGCGAGGCTTAATATTGCTTCAATTCCTACAGGTTCGGTGAGCATAGATATTGCGACAGGCATAGGCGGCGTGCCTAGAGGGCGGATAGTGGAAATTTTTGGCCCTGAATCATCCGGAAAAACCACGCTTACTTTGCATATCATTGCGGAAGCTCAAAAATTGGGCGGGAGAGCGGCTTTTATCGATGCTGAACATGCGCTGGATCCCGACTATGCCAGAAGACTAGGCGTGGATATAGACAATTTGCTTGTATCCCAGCCCGACACGGGGGAACAGGCGCTCGAGATTTGTGAAATGCTGGTTCGCAGCGGCGCTATCGACGTCATAGTCGTAGACTCGGTGGCCGCGCTGGTGCCTAAAGCGGAAATCTTAGGCGACATGGGCGATTCTCACGTTGGGCTTCAGGCAAGGCTTATGTCTCAAGCTCTTAGAAAGTTGGCGGGGGCGATTAACAAATCCAACACCTGCGCTATTTTTATCAATCAGTTGAGAGAGAAAGTAGGGGTGATGTACGGCAATCCCGAAGTGACTACGGGCGGTCGGGCCCTGAAGTTCTATTCATCCATGCGCATCGACGTCAGAAAAGTGGAGAACATAAAGACGGGTGAGGCCGTTCTAGGGGTCAGGACTAGAGCTAAGATCGTAAAGAACAAAGTGGCGCCTCCGTTCCGACAGGCTGAGTTCGACATAATGTACGGCGTCGGGATATCCAGAGAAGGTGATTTGCTTGATTCTGCCGTTGACGCCAAAGTAGTGGACAAGGCGGGGGCTTGGTACAGCTTCGAAGGAACAAGGATAGGGCAGGGACGGGAAAACGTGAAGGCATACCTGAAGGAAAACCCGGAGATAATGCTTCGAATTGAAGCGCAGGTAAAATCCACAATAAAGCCGTCAGCCGACCAGAGCGATCCGACGGTTTCCCAAACACCGGGGGAAAAGGTGTTTTATGACGGGGAGCTTGAGGTCGATCAGGACGGGGTCGTGCTGTAGCCCCACGAAAGTTTCCGCTGTTCACGCGGTTTCATCCTTTGGAGAAAGCTTGCAAAAAAAAGTTAAGCTTTACATCACGGGTTGAATATGATAGAATAACATTATTGTTATAAGACATGCCCGACGCTGAGTTTCGCGACTCTCCGACGCGGTACACGGCTCGCGGTGGAATGAGGATAAGGAGAAGCGTTATGATTGACCAAGAGAAAAAGACTCAGATAATAGACGAGTATAAAACCAAGGAGGGCGACACGGGTTCGCCTGAGGTGCAGATAGCGATACTCACGTACAGGATCAACGACCTGAACGAGCACCTGAAAATACATAAGAAAGACCACCATTCGCGGCGCGGGTTGCTGAAGATGGTAGGGCAAAGAAGGAATCTGCTGAACTATTTGCGAAATAAGGACTTGGATCGCTACAGGACGCTGATAGGGCGCCTGGGTCTGAGGAAATAACGGCGAACGACAAGGCGGGGCGAACCCTCGCTTTTGTTTTTTGGATATTGTGAAGTGGCAAGTGAAATTAACAGGAGGTAGTTGTTAATGAGATTTACGGATTACAAAACTTATAAGACCGCCGTCGGTGGGAGGCTGTTGCAGCTGGAAATCGGCAAGGTGTGCGAGCAGGCGAACGGGCAGGTGACTGTCCGCTACGGGGACACCGTGGTGAACGTGACCGCCGTCATGTCGAAGGCGCCCAGGGCCGACATCGATTTCTTCCCATTGAGCTGCGATTATGAAGAAAAGATGTACGCCGCGGGCAAGATACCGGGCGGATTCATTAAGAGGGAGGGCAGGCCCTCCGAGAGGGCCGTGCTGAACTCGCGGCTCATGGACAGGCCGTTGAGGCCCCTGTTCCCCAAGGGCTTTTACAATGACGTGCAGGTGGTGGCCACCGTCATGTGCGTTGATCCGGACTGCCCGCCTGAGATCGCGGCCATGATAGGCTCGTCGGTGGCGTTGAGCATATCGGACATCCCCTTTGACGGCCCTACCGGCTCCGTGCTGATTGGCCTTGTTGACGGCAGGTTCGTGGTGAACCCCACCCAAGCCGAGAGGGAGGCCAGCAAGCTGCACATGGTAGTGGCGGGCACCAGGGACGCCATCATGATGGTGGAGGCGGGGGCCAAGGAGATCCCCGAGGACGTCGTTTTGGACGGCATAATGTTCGCGCACGAGGAAATCAAGACGCTGATAGATTTTATTGACGAGATAATCGGCGAGCTTGGCAAGCCAAAGATGGAGATAGAGCTGTACGCGCCGCCTGCGGACGTGGAGGCGGCGGTGAGGGATTACGCCACGGGCAAGATGCGGGAGGCCATACTGACGCCCGACAAGCTGGAGCGTCTGGCCAACATGGACGCGGTGGAGGCCGAGGCCAAGGCGTTCTTCGCGGAGACGTACCCCGACAACGGCAAGGATATCGGCAACGTCCTGTACGGCATAAAGAAGGAGCAGGTCAGGAGCCTTATTCTGGACGACGGCATAAGGCCGGACAACAGAAAGACGACGGAAATCAGGCCCATATGGTGCGAGACGGCCTTCCTGCCCAGGGCGCACGGCTCGGGGCTGTTCACCAGAGGCCAGACGCAGGTGCTTTCCGTGGTCACGCTGGCCCCGCTGGGCGAGGCGCAGACTATTGACGGCATCGGGGACGAGGTGGAGAAGCGTTACATGCACCACTACAACTTCCCGCCGTTCTCGGTGGGGGAGGCGAGGCCCCTCAGGAGCCCCGGCAGGCGTGAGATAGGCCACGGCGCCTTGGCGGAACGGGCGCTCATCCCCGTGTTGCCGGGCGAGGAGGATTTCCCTTACGCCATCCGCGTGGTTTCGGAGGTGCTTTCCTCGAACGGCAGCACGTCCCAGGCCTCGGTCTGCGGCAGCACGCTGGCTCTGATGGACGCGGGCGTGCCGATTTCCGCGCCGGTGGCGGGGATTGCCATGGGTCTTATCGAGAAGGACGGCAAAATAGCTATTCTTTCGGACATCCAGGGCATGGAGGACTTTCTGGGAGACATGGACTTCAAGGTGGCCGGCACGGCCAAGGGGGTCACGGCCATCCAGATGGACATAAAGGTCCACGGCCTGTCCAAGGAAATTCTTCAGGACGCGTTGGCGCAGGCCCATGAGGGCAGGCTTTTCATCATGGAGAGGATGCTGGAGGAGATAAAGGAGCCTAGGGAGGAGATGTCCCCCTACGCGCCGCGCATCATATCCATGCAGATAGACGTGGACGACATACGCACGGTGATCGGCCCCGGAGGCAAGACCATAAACAGGATTATCGCGGAGGCCGGGGTGAAGATAGACATCGACGACACGGGGCTTATATACATCGCGGCGCCCGACATGGAAGCGGCGGAGCGGGGCGTGAAGGCCATAGAGCTGCTGCTTAAGGACGTGGAAGTGGGCGAGGTGTATGAGGGCCGCGTGACCAGGCTCATGGCGTTCGGAGCCTTCGTGGAGGTGCTTCCGGGCAAGGAAGGGCTGTTGCACATATCCAGGATGGAGAACCGCAGGGTCGAGAAGGTGGAGGACGTGGTCAGCGTGGGCGACACCGTTAAGGTCAAGGTTTTTGAGATCGACAGCCAAGGAAGGATTAACCTCACGAGGAAGGAACTGCTATAATACCAGTCCGCATTTAGAATGTTATCTTGGATACGAGGCGCCCTGCGGCTTGGCCGCAGGGCGTTTTTTTCATTCGGGGCGTCCCGCGCAGGGCGTTTATTTTTCGCGTTTCGCGCCGCTTGACGCGCCTCGTGGCCGCAGGGCTCCGGGCGTGATGCTGTCTTTGCCGTATTTTTCCCTGATGCTGTCAACTGCGGACTGCAGGGCCTCCTGCTTGGCGATTTCGCCTGGGTCTTCGAAGATGTTCAGCTGTTCGACGGATTTTTCCGCCTGTTCCAATTTGCCGGCCGTCACGGTGATCAGTCTTATTGGTTTGCCCATCAGCCAATTGACGCTTATCAGCTCAAGGGCGTCCCTGTATAGGTCCATGGTGAGGTTGGTGGGCCGTTCCAGGGTTTTTTGGCGGTTGATGGTTTTGAAGTTCGGGTCTTTTATGGACACTTGGAGGGAGCGGCATTTGAGGTTTTTCTTTCGTAGGCGCCAGCCCACGCTGTCGCAGAGGGCCAGCACGCGGGTTTTGAGGTCTTCGTGGTCTGTGACGTCGTATTCAAATGTGGCCCCGTTGCCCACGGATTTGACCTCGCGCTCGGCGTAAAAGGAGGCCACGGGGCTTTCGTCCACGCCGTTGGCGTGGTCGTGGAGCTGCGCGCCGGCCTGGCCCAGCCGTTTCACCAGGGCCGCCCTGTCATAAGCGGCGAGGTCGCCTATAGTCCTTATCTGTAGCTTGGACAGTTCCGCCGCGCGTTTCCTGCCCACGAAAAGGAGGGCGCCGACGGGCAGGGGCCAGACTATGGATTGCCAGCCGTCTTCGGGGATGAGGGTGGTGGCGTCCGGCTTCTTGTAGTCGCTGCCCAGCTTCGCGAATATCTTGTTGAAGGACACGCCCACGGACACGGTCAGCCCCAGCTCCCGCCTCACGGTCTCCCTGATTTTGTCCGCGATGGTTTTCCCGTCGCCGAACAGCCGTCGGCTGCTGCTCACGTCCAAAAAGCTCTCGTCTATGCCGAAGGGTTCCACCAGGTCTGTGAACCTGAGGTATATCTCGTTGCACAGTCGGGAGTATTTGACGTATTCTTCCCTGTGGGGCGGGACCAGCGCCAGATCGGGGCATTTCCGCCGGGCCTGCCATATGGTTTCGGCGGTGGCCACGCCGAAGGCTTTGGCTTTCTCGTTTTTGGCCAGCACGATGCCGTGGCGGCTGGCGGGGTCTCCGCAGACCGCCATGGGGCGGTTGTTCAATTCAGGGTTCAGCAGGCACTCCACGCCCGCGTAGAAGCCGTTGCAGTCGGAGTGCAGGATGGTTTTTGGTTTCATGGCAAGGCCTGTCGGAGGTCTAGGCATTGTTGCGTTCTAAAGTGAGCCCGTTCTTTAAAGAGTCACCAATTCGTACTTACCATTGCCCAACCCTATCTTTTCCGCATGTTTGATTTGGTCGCGCCAGTCGGTGGACGGGTGAATAGCCGTAAAATGGTCATGCCCGCTATAACTCTTGTCTAAAATCGTGCTGATCACCGGGGCGGCGTTTACGGCGTCTATGCACGCTTTGTCCAACGCGACGGGGTCGAAAGAGGCGAAGAGCCCGATGTCGGGCGTCACGGCCGCGTCATTTTCGTTGTGGCAGTCGCAGTATGGGGATACTTGGTTAACGATATTGATATGGAAGTTCGGCCTGTCGTTTATGGCAGCTTTCGCATATTCCGCTATGCGATAATTGAGCAGCCAAGGCTCAGCGAAAGAGGGGTTGTTTATGGCGGAAAAATTGCAGACCCCTATGCAACGACCGCAACCGACGCATTTGTCCTGATCGATAACGGCTATGCTATTTGTGTCAAAAGATATGGCGCTCTGCGCGCAAAACTTGAAGCATGAACCGCAGCTCGCGCATTCGTTTTCGTCCACCACAGGTTTGCCGTCGCTGTGCATGTGCATTTTTCCGGCTCTGCTGCCGCAACCCATGCCCAGATTTTTCAGGGCGCCGCCGAATCCGGCCTGTTCGTGACCTTTAAAATGGTTCAGTGAAAGTATTATGTCCGCGTCAAGTATGGCTCTGCCAATTTTGGCCGTCTTGCAGTATTCGCCGTCACGGACATCGATTTCTACGTCATCGGTGCCTTTCAGGCCGTCGGCTATTATCATTTGGCAACCGGTGGAAAGAGGCGAATAGCCGTTCTCCTGAGCGGATTCCAAATGCTCCAGCGCATCCTTGCGCCGCCCGACGTAAAGAGTGTTGCAGTCGGTCAAGAACGGCTTGCCCCCTAACGCCTTCACGCGATCAGCGACTGTTTTGGAGAAATTCGGGCGTAAAAACGAAAGATTGCCAGGCTCGCCGAAATGTATCTTTATAGCGGTGAATTTGTTGCGGAAGTCGATATTCCCGATCCCGGCCCGGACTATAAGATCGTCGAGCTTTTCAAGCAAGCTAGTACCTACGGGGACACGCATGTCGGTGAAAAAAACCTTTGATTTTGACATTATTACCTCCTTCGCGGCGAGAACCGCTTTACTTTTTGGCGCGTAGCGTGGCATAATCGCCGGCGTCGTAAATGACAGGCGTACAGAAAAAAGCGGGAACAGTCCCTTCGCCTATATCCACGTCGGCGTCCGGCTCAAAAATGCCGTCGCCCAACAAGCCGTCAATAGCTTTAACCAAAGCCTCGGTAAAGACGTCGGCGTCGTTGTAAAGGGATATGGTTTGCAAACCTTGAGCCATTAAAACGATATTTTCAGAATCGCAACCATGGCCGGCAACGAAAGGAATGTCGTCTTTGTTGTAACCAACATCAACCAGCGCTTGTACCGCCCCCCTTGCCATCACATCGTTTTTGCAAAAAATCGCGTCAAGGGGGATTTTGCCTGTGCCGTAGCCGCAGGAAGCGACGAGGTCGGACATGCGGCGCCTCGCGGCTTCGGGATCGGCCTCCGACACGGACATTTGCTCTATAGAAGTCTGGTTGGAAAAAATCTGGACTTTGTTGTTGTCCAGGTAGGGTTCCAGCGCGGCGATCAAGCCATTAAAGTAATTCACGCCGCTTTCGGCTTCGGCCTCCAGATCGCCAGGAAATATTTCTATGTTGAAAGTTCTACGCGCGGAACTCAACGAGAGTTCCGAGATGAATCTCTGCGCCTGCAGACGTCCCGCCGCCGCGCTGTCGAAGGCCACGAAACAGCTTACGGCGTCTGTGCCCATTATAAGGCTTTCGCATGAGACGACCGGCACGCCGCGTTGTTTTGCTTCTTCAAGGACGTTGCCCATGGCGTAAGCGTTTATCGGCAAAACCGCCAGCAGATCACAGCCGTCGTTCAACATTTCTTCTATTTGGGAGAACTGGGCGGCCAAATCCTCGGCGAACCGCATATCCACGGAATAGCGTTCACGTTTTAGAGCGCGGGACACGACCTCGCCCGTCTCTCGCCAACGCTCGGAGCCTTCGGGGAGCGACAAGGCGATTTTTGCGGCACGAGCGGATGGGAGCGCTTCGTCGGGCGAGTCGATCCCACGTTTCCTGCAAGCGGACTGAGCCAACACCAAATGCAATATCAGAATCAGCGCCATGAGTTTCAACAAATTCTTTCCCATAATAAGTAAGTATACATCAGCAGACGCGTAGATTCAATAGGCGGCAAGACATGAAGGCGCATCGGCAAATACCGTAACCCCTGAAGCTGCCCGTCAATGATCGAGACTAAGGAAAAATTGACAGGGAAAAAATTGTTAACCCGCCCCATCTATGTTATACTATCGTAATAAGAGACGAAATCCCCGACTAAGGAGAAGCGAACCCAATGAAATTATCAAAACGAATAAACGGCATACAGGCGTCGCCCATCAGAAAATTCTTCAAATAC
>JAIRPE010000002.1 GCA_031257175.1 Eubacteriales Family XIII. Incertae Sedis bacterium
CATGGAAAACTACGGCGTGGCGGACAGGGACAGCATAAAAGCCGAGGTCTACTACGAATCCCGCGTGAAGGAGGGGCTTTACGTCCCCTGCTACAAAGTCTACGTCGAGCAGCCCCCCAGCCCCGACGGCGGGGGCGGCACGGAGTACGAGATACTGCGCGTGCCCATCTTCAACCCCGACGAAGCCGAGGGCTGACGGGTGGCCTTCCCGACCGTTTCCCCATGTAAGCCCGTCTCGCCTACGAGGGTCGCCCGCCGTAGGTCTTGGCCACGTTCCTGAACGCAATCACGGAGATTCTCATTTACTATTCGCAACAATTCCTCGTCGGATATCCCGCTTTTTTCGCGCCGCTGATGAAATCGGGCACGGCGCGCTCGAAAAACGCCTTGCGCCTCTGCGCCAGGAGCGCGTCCCCAGCCTCTGCGGCCACGGCCATCCCGCCCCCGCGCTTCTTGTAATCATCCCCTTGTCGGCCAAAACCCGCATGGCCCTCTGCGCCGTCGTGGGACTGACGGACAGCAGTTTTGAAATCTGCGGAGTCGGGATAATCAACTCGCCCGCGCCTCGGGGTGGGGCGCAACCCAGGCGAATATGCGCCGACACGCCACGTCTTCGCGCCACAGGGCAAGGCAGGCGACCGTGCCCAGCCCGTGAAAAGCGGCGCGCCTCAGGGGGGGGGGGAGCCAGCTTAAATGGTTAACGGATTGAACCATTTACCATAATATACAATAAATATACACCAGAGATTTTGCCCTGCCAATAGCTTTCGGGCGCAATCAGAAAAATTACAAAAAAACTATGAAATTCACAAATAAATTTGGTCAGGTACTTGACAATAAGCCGTCCAAGCGGTATGATATATATAGTCAGGTACTTGACGAGATGGCCGCCGCAGTTTTAGGCCGCCAATCGCCAATCGCCAATCGCCAATCGCCAATCGCCAATCGCCAATCGCCAATCGCCAATCGCCAATCGCCAATCGCCAATCGCCAATCGCCAATCGCCAATCGCGGGTCGCGGGTCGCGGGCAGTCGGGGCAGGGAGGCAGGGAGGCAGGGAGGCTGGGAGGCTGGGAGGCTGGGAGGCTGGGCAGTCGGGATCGGGATCGGGATCGGGATCGGGATCGGGGAGGCTGCCCAGGCAAGACGAGGACGTAACGGCGGGCGAGGCGTCCGCAAAATTTATATCTACACCATACTTAAAGAAGAAACCATCACTAGAGAAAAAACTATAATTAAGGAGGATATCATCATGAGCGAAATCAAAACAACAGTGGCGGAGCAGCTGCAACAGCTGCAAATGCTGATGCACAGAACGGCGCTCCACGGCTTTGCGGGCGGCAGGGGCCGCAACCCCCACAGAGGGCAGGGGCGTATCCTCGCGTTGCTCAAAATCAAGCCCGAAATCAGCCAGAGGGAGTTGACCTATCTGCTCAACATGAGCAAACAGTCCTTGGCGGAGCTGCTGGCCAAGCTTGAAAAGAGCGGATATGTCACGCGGAAGCCCTCGGAGGACGACAAGAGGGCCGTGACCGTGGCGCTGACGGAAGAAGGCGCCGCCGCCGCGAACGGGTTCGACGACGAGGCGCCCGAAGCGGCGGCTATGCTCGACTGCCTGGACGAGGATGAGTTGGCCGCGTTCAGCGGCTACCTGGCCCGCGTCATTAAAAAATACGAAGAGCGGTTCCCGGACGAGGACTTCGAGGAACGCCGCAGGATGATGGAAGCCTTCATGTCGCGGCACGGCTGCGGTTTCGGCCATCGCGGCGAGCGGTTCGCCGACTGCCGTCACGACCGAGGGGACGGCTTTTTCGGTTGCGGCCACGGGCGCCACGGCCATATGCGCTATTGCTCCACCGACTAAATGTTGCGCTGAAACCACTTCGACGAGGATTTTTTTCGTCGGACAAGGCGGCAGAACCCGCTGATACTGGAGTATCAGCGGGTTCTGCCAACGTGGGGCTCCGCCCCGCTCCTACGCTCACTTCGCCTGCCTGCCGGCAGGTTCGCTTCGCTGTCCGTTTTGCCATTTTTCCCGACGCTTTAGCGGCGTTGGAAAAATGGACAGCAAAGGTGCCGGCCGCGCTGAAGCGCGGGGCAAAAAGGCAACGCAGTCCGACGGAAAAAAGACCGACGAATGCGCGATGTTCAGCCGGGGAGCAATAACGTCCACAGTCCCTACGGAAAGCGGCACAACGAGGAGACGTCATCCTGCGCTCTCCGCTTCCAGGTTTTCATTATCCCGATTTCGAGAAATTCATGCCGTGCGTGACAAAGCCCCGAAAAACAGACCCCGAGTTTATTGAGCGGAAAAAACAGTCCGGTCCCCGCCCTATGACACGTGACAGCCCCCTCCACGCTATAATACCCGACCGTTATAATATATATTGACGGCGGGCGAAGTTTGCGTTATCATTATCATAGGGGATGGACGGGACTGGCGTCCCGGCATTTATTTTGTTTGGGGTATTCCGAAAGCATTTTGTTTTTGAAAAAACACCCTGTCTGAACGAAGGGAGAGTAGTGAGAATGATGAAAAAACGTATTTTTGCCGCCGCGCTGGCGGCCTGCCTGTCCTTGGCGCCCATGCAGGCCTTCGCGGGGGCGGCGCGGATATTGCCCAGCGTCACCGTCAATATGCACGGGAACTCGGGGCTGACATGCACCATGACCGACGTGCTGAGTTATTATAAGCCGACTCACATAGCGTTTTATTTCGCGGAAAACGGGACTATAAGCTTCAACCAGGAAGTCGAGCTGCTGATAGGCTGGCACACGCGGTTAGGCCAACATGAGGTCAAACGGCTGCAACCAGGAGAGAAGTACACGGTTTCCGACGCCCCTGGGAGCAAGAGTGACGGCTTGAGCGGGCAAGTGTTTCTCAACACGGGAGACGCTTCGTTCCTCTTCAGCGCGCCTATAGTGTACGTAGACAAGGGGGAGAGGCGCGTTGAGAATTCCACCCTCAGGAGGCTTCTTACCTTTTCCGATGAGGAACTTAAAGAGAATAACATTTACCCGCTGGCGGACATCGCCGTGGGCGGCCTCCCGCCCGAACCCGCCGCCGCCAGCCCCACCGCCCAGCCCCTGCTCGTCAACGGGCAGCGGGTGAGCGGCATGGAGGCTTACAACATAGGCGGCTACAACTACTTCAAGCTGCGCGACCTGGCCCAGGTCTTGAACGGCACCGAAAAACAGTTCGATGTGGACTGGGACGCGGAGCGGAACGCCATATCGCTGGCATA
>JAIRPE010000088.1 GCA_031257175.1 Eubacteriales Family XIII. Incertae Sedis bacterium
CATAACGCCGCGCGTTATGGTATAATGGTTTGACGGGTTTATCGCGCGAGGCGGGGGCCCTCGGGTTTTTTGCTGTCCGAAAAACCGCGCGAAAACAGACGCGCAAGCGGAAATGGAGCGTAATATGCGAAAAAGGCTCACAGCCGTCCTGGCGTTCACATTATTGGCCTTGATGGCCGCGGGCTGCGGCAAGCCTAAGCCTGAGGATATCTCAGCCGAATTCATGGATATGCTGGAAAACCCCACCAGGGAGAAGGTGGACGCCGCCGCGGATTATCTGAAAGGGAACCTGCGCCATCTGGACGGGGAGCGGGTCGGCGAGCTCCTTCTGTATTGGGAGGGGGCGGCCTTGAGCGTGGACAACGGCTCCGTGGACTACGGGGATTTGGTCGAGGAGTACCGCGGCGCCGCGCCGGATTACGTCATAGAGCTGTTCCTGCTGGAGGACGCCGAGCGGAAGAGCCCCATCATATCGGGGGCGGCGCTCCAGGTCGGCTGGCAGGATTTGCTGGATCGGGCGGGGCGGGTCGAAGGTTTTATCAGGGCCAACAGAGACAAGAGCATTGTCAAGGACGACGCCCTTTGGCTGTACAGGAGGCACGTCAACGCCGTGCTGATGGGCGCCAGCAATTCCCCGATATTCGATTACAAGACCAACGAGTTTTCGGCGGAGGCCCGCGCCCTGTACGCGGCATACGCGGCGGAGCGGCCTGAGACCGCGCTGGCCTGGACGCTGGGGGAGTACCGCAAATATTTGGAAAGCGTTGGTTATAAGCTGGATTACAGCAAAAAAGAGGAAAGCGCCAAGTTTTTCGACGTCTGCTCCAGGCTGACGTCCGAATCGGAGAAGCGCGTGTACGCCCCTTAGGGGGTTTGGGGCGCCTCGCGGCGGGATTGGGACGGTTCGCGACGCGCGCCGCCCGCGGCGTTCTCGTTTGGCCGGGCATTTGTGACGGAGGAGTTATTGGGCAAGGATATTATCGTTTTGGACGCGTTGACATACGAATACAGGAAAGAGGACGAGGAGCAGCCGGTCAAGGCGTTGGACGGCGTGAGCCTTAGCGTCGCCGAGGGCAGCTTCACGGCCGTGCTGGGCAAGAACGGGTCGGGCAAGTCCACCCTGGCCAAGAACATCAACGCCTTGCTTCTCCCCAGCGGCGGGGCCGTCTACGTGGACGGCTTCAACACCGCCGACGAGGCTCACGTGTGGGAGATCAGGCAGCGGGCGGGCATGGTGTTCCAGAACCCCGACAACCAGCTGGTTTCGGCCATAGTAGAGGACGACGTGGCCTTCGGCCCTGAGAATCTGGGCGTCGCCACCGAGGAAATAAAGCTCAGGATCGAGCGGTCGCTGAAATCCGTGGGCATGTACGAATTCAGGAAGAAGGGCCCGCATATGCTCTCGGGCGGGCAAAAGCAACGGGTAGCCATAGCCGGCGTTATAGCCATGCGCCCCAAATGCGTCATTTTCGACGAACCTACGGCCATGCTGGACCCCAAGGGCCGCGAGGAGGTCATGGACGTGATACGGATGCTGCACGGCGAGGGCGTGACCATCGTGCTGATAACCCATTTCATGGAGGAAGCGGTCCACGCGGACAGGGTGGTGATACTGGACGACGGCAGGGTGGCTTTGGACGGGACGCCCGAGGAGGTGTTCCTGGAAATGGAGGCTATCAGGGAGATGGCCCTGGACGCGCCTTTGGTGGTGGAATTGGCCGACAGGCTCCGCCGCAGGGGTTGGGACGTGCCGCCCGTGATAAAAATGGAAGAAATGGTTGAATACCTATGTCGATAGTCGTGAAAAACCTCCGCCACGTGTACGGCGAGGGGACGCCCTATGAGTCCGTGGCCCTGGACGACGTGAGCCTGGAAATAGCGGACGGCGAGTTCGTCAGCATTATCGGGCACACCGGCTCAGGGAAGTCCACTTTGGTGCAACATCTGAACGGCATCCTGAAGCCCAAATCGGGCGAGGTGCTGGTGGGCGGCGTGAACATCGCCGCCAAAGGCGTGAATCTCCCTGAAGTACGGAGAAAAATCGGCCTGCTGTTCCAGTACCCGGAATACCAGCTGTTCGAGGAGACCCTTTATAAAGACATAGCCTTCGGGCCGACGAACCTGGGCCTGTCGGCTGACGCGGTCGATTCCAGGGTGCGGGAGGCCATGGCGCTGACGGGCCTGGATTTCGACGCCCTGTCGGAGCGTTCCCCCTTCGAGCTTTCGGGGGGGCAGAAGCGCAAGGCCGCCATCGCCGGCGTTCTGGCCATGGGCCCTGAGGCGCTGGTTTTGGACGAGCCGACGGCGGGGCTTGACCCCAGGTCCCACAGGGACATATTGGCCATGATAAGGCGGATCCGCGAGGAGAGGGGCATCACCATCATCCTCATTTCCCACAATATGGGCGACGTGGCTGAGGTTTCCGACCGCGTGTACGTGATGGACGGCGGCAGGATAGCGTTTTTCGGCACGCCCGCCCAGGTGTTCGCTAACAAGGCGCGGCTCAAGCAGAGCGGGCTGGGGTTGCCTCCCACGCTGGAATTGGCCGAATTGCTGAGGGCGGGGGGCGCGGACATAGAGGGGGACCCGTTGACGCTGGACGAGGCGGTGGAGTTGATTGACGCGTATTTGGAGAGGCGCGGGGCATGATAAGGGATATTACGATAGGGCAGTTTTACCCCGGCGAGTCCGGGGTGCATAGATTAGACCCCAGACTGAAGCTGATTCTGACGATAGCGTTTATCGTCTCGCTCTTCGTCGTGCGGGATTTTTTGGGCTACGGCGTGGTGGTTCTGGCGCTGGGGGCCGTCGTGGCGGCGTCGCGGGTGCCGTTGGGCTTCATATTGCGCGGGCTGAAAGCCATTTTCATCATTATTATATTCACCTTCACCATGAACATGTTCATGACCGCAGGTGAGGTTCTGTTCAGAATCGGGGTTTTGACCGTCACCAAGGAAGGTCTTTACAACGCCGTGTTCATGGGGCTGCGGCTGGTGTTCCTCATCATAGGCTCGTCGCTTTTGACCCTCACCACGAAGCCCATCAAGCTGACGGACGGCATAGAGAGCCTTTTGAAGCCTCTGAAGGGGCTGGGGGTGCCCGCCCACGAGCTGGCGATGATGATGACCATAGCGCTGAGGTTCATCCCCACCCTGCTGGAGGAGACGGACAAGATAATGAAGGCCCAGATGGCCAGGGGCGCGGATTTTGAGACCGGCAGCATTTTCAGGCGCGCCCGCAGCCTGGTGCCCATATTGGTGCCGCTGTTCATCAGCGCCTTCCGCATAGCCCAGGACTTGGCGATGGCGATGGAGGCCCGCTGCTACAGGGGCGGCGACGGGAGGACGAAGCTGCACGAGCTGAAATTCAGGAGAAGGGACGCGGTGGCGGTGTTGCTGGCCTGCGTTTATTTCGCGCTTCTGATAGGCGAGAGGTTCCTGCCGGCATGGATTTTTAAAGGCTATTTTTAGGGCTGCGCCTATCTTTTTTTTGAATTCCGCCCCAAATTATTGGGCGGGCGTGGGAAGATAGCATCTACATAACACGCTCCAAGGCGACAGTTAAATGCGGATTAATATTAGTATTAGGAGGTTTTGGTTCAATGGAAAACGAAGGGATCGGCAAAAGAGTTTGGACAGGCTCCAGGTTTTGGGTGCAGGCGGCGCTGACGGGTTCGGCCTACGCCGCGCTGACGTTGGCTTTCGCGCCTTTTGCTTATGGGCCGGTGCAGGTGCGGCTGTCCGAGGCGCTGACCGTGCTGCCTTACTTCACCCCTGCGGCCATACCGGGCCTGTTCATAGGCTGCGTGGCGGCGAACCTGATAAGCCCCTACGGCATCATGGATCTTCTGTGCGGCAGCCTCGCGACGCTGATGGCGGCGGCGCTTTCTTACGCGCTCAGGAGATGGCGGTTTTTAGTCCCCCTGCCGCCCGTCCTGCTGAACGCCGTCATTATCGGCGCCATGCTGTATTACGGGTACGGGGTGAACGCCTCGTTTTTGGGCAACGCCCTCTGGGTCGGGCTGGGGGAGATGGCGGCCTGCTATTGCCTGGGGATGCCGTTGCTTCTGGTTCTTGAGAAGCACAGGGGCATATTCAACGCGGGCAGGCGTCGTTAAAGGATGAGACAAAGAAAACCCAAGAATCTGCAAGAGAAGCTTGCGGCGCACGGCGATTATCTGGTGGCGCGCCCCGAGGAGGCCCGCGGGCGGTGGAGAAGCCTGTTTCGCTCCGCCGACGGCGCGGGTCTTGGGGCCTGCGGCGCCGGGGGTCTTGGAGGCGACGGGGGCGCGGCTTCGCCCTCGGCCGGGGCAGGTTGCGGCGAGACGGGCGGCCACGTTTTTTCGTCCCGCAAGCTCTTTCTCGAAATCGGCTCGGGCAAAGGGGCTTTCCTCACGCGAAAGGCCCAAAACGACCCCGAAAGCCTGTATCTGGGCTTTGAGGGCAGGGAGGCCGTCGTCCTGCGCGCCGCTGAGAAAGCCGGGGCCGCAGGGCTAAAGAACATTCTCTTCTCAAATCTCTACGTCCGAGACCTGGCGCCCGTGTTCGCCCCAGGCGAGGCGGACGGCCTGTTCCTGAATTTCAGCGACCCGTGGCCCAAGGCCAGGCACAGCGGCAGGCGGCTCACCTGCGGGCAATATCTGGCCATGTACGCGCGGCTGCTCAAGAGCGGCTCCCGTATCGAATTTAAAACTGACAGCAATAATTTTTTTCGATTTTCAAAGGAAGTGTTGGAAGAGTCCCCTGAATTTGAAATAGTGGAGGCGATAGAGGGAGTATACGATGCCTGCGACGCGAATAGCTTGATTTTATCAGGTTTAGCCCTATCTGAGTACGAAGAGCGGTTCATAAGATGGAATAGGAGGATATATTTTTTATCTGCGGCAAAAATTGGTAACTCGTTCGATATTTGAATTCTATTCGACAAAGAAATTATATTTAAAAACATGTTGTTTTTTTATCAATATGGAAATTTATAGGAACGATCTCCCGCAATGGCGAGCCTTCGCGTCCCGAGGGTCGTTCCTTAAATTTCCTGTAAGATGATTCCAATTTTTTCGTCCAAATTCCAACAGTTAAGGGAACTACACGCCCTCTGTCCAGATTTGACCAATAAAGTAGACAAGATACCTTGACTTTAATTTGTCCGTTCATGTATAATGAATAGCATAACGTACACCTATAGTCGAAATGCTGGATTTACAGCCGAACGTATCGACGTATTACGAAATAAGGCGGTGTGTAGAGTGAAAATTGATAAGAAAACTTTTGCTTTGTGGGCAACGCTCGCCGTTACATTGATGATTTGTTTTATAGCCGCAGTCCTTTGTGTATCCGCTATCACCACAGGCACCGAGGGCGGAGCCCCCGCTACGCCCGTGGCTGGCGCGGCGCTCGACGCGGGAGAGGGCCTTGCCGAATCGGCGGGGTCGTCGGAGCTGGCGGCCGGGGCGGCCAACCCCGTCGGGATTTACCGGGCGTCCGCCGAATCCCGCGAGGGCGCGGGGCTCCCGCCGCGAAACGCCTGGGCCGCCATCAACTTGGCTATTGCCCTCCTGAGCGTCCTGCTGGCCATGTTCGCGTTGCTTATGGTGATCAGCAAAAAAGCGGGCGGCGGGTTTTTCGAGATAAGCGCCCCTTGGGGCGGGCTGTGCGCCTTCGGCGGGGTGACCGTGGCCATCGTGTTCCGCCTCACCCAGGATTTGCACAGCATTATGAAGATGGCTGACGAGTACACGAATGTTCTGGCTCTGATATTCATTGTCCAGCTGGTTGTCCTGCGCAGGTCGATTAACGGCGCCTACAGGCGCGTCTCCGTCGAGAAAACCGATTTGGGAGGGGACGCTAGTCCTTCCTGGCGGTAATTATCAGCAGTCTGCCCGATTCTTTTGTTATAATGACGTCGCCGCCCGAGAATTCGTTGCTCACGCCCAGGGGGAAGCTGTTGGTGAGCGTGGCCCCTCCCACGGGGTATTTCGCGCCCCGCGCGCGCACGCCGACGCAGCTCTCGCTCCAGGAGAACAGGGAGAAGTAGCAACCCTCCCTGAACGGGAGCAGGAATTCCGCCGCGTCGGTCATGGTGGCCTTGTTGGGGCCGTCGTCGATCCATGCGGAGCCGCCGCGGCTCAGGCAGTAGGAGAGGGCCTGGAGGTTCCCCACCGTGTGGTCCAGCCGCCCCCCTATCCCGCCTATTATGCGGAAGTCCGTCATGCCGAGGCTGAAGCCCGTTTTTATGGCGAGCATGACGTCGGTGTCGTCTTTTTCGGCGGGATGCTTGATGATTTTGTCCTGCGGGAACGCGGAGAGCCTTTCCAGGGGGAAGGAGTCGAAGTCGCCCATGACCAGGTCGGGGCGCAGGCCCGCGGCCTCGGCGACGGCGTAGCCGCCATCGACGGCGATGAGGAAGTCGCCTTCCTCGAAGGCATAGGCTTCGTTTATGGGGCCGTTAAGGAACGGCGTGATGATCACGCAACGGTTTTTTTTGTTCGGCATGGCGGCCTCCGGGGGCGTGGG